>NZ_JAYGHA010000001.1:326699-348687 GCF_034931405.1 Anabaena sp. UHCC 0451
CTGGGGAATAGATGATAGATAATTCTTCCAATTACCAATTACCAATTACCAATTACCAATTACCCAATTACCAATCCCCAATCCCCAATCCCCAATCCCCAATCCCCAATCCCCAATCCCCAATCCCCAATCCCCAATCCCCAATCCCCAATCCCCTATTTGTTGGTGATTATTTCATAAGTTATATGCAACCACAAGATTCTTTTTCTAGCGTATTTGCAGCGGCTAAAAACTGGTTTTCTCAAACTTTTTCTCCACAACAAACATCTATGACAGATTCCAAACCACGCGACGTACAAATTCTCCCGATTGCTACAAATACAAAAGTTTTCAGAGCCAGGAGTTGGTCACGTCTAAGGTTTGAAATTGAATATGCACTTTGTCGAGGTACTACCTCCAATTGCTATTTAATAGAAGCCGATAAAACTGCATTAATTGATCCTCCAGGAGAAAGTTTCACCAACATTTATCTGGAAACATTGCAGAATAGCATCAATTTTAGAAAGTTGGATTATGTGATTTTGGGTCATTTTAGCCCTAACCGCGTACCAACTTTAAAAGCCCTTTTAGAACTTGCACCACAAATTACTTTTGTTTGTTCTCTTCCTAGTGCAGCTAATTTACGAGCGGCTTTTCTTGACCAAGATATCAAAGTTTTGACCATGCGGGGAAAAGAAACTTTAGATTTAGGTAAAGGTCATGTTTTAAAATTCTTCCCTACTCCTAGTCCCCGTTGGCCAGAAGCACTTTGTACTTATGACCAACAAACCCAAATTCTCTACACAGATAAATTATTTGGGGTGCATATCTGCGGTGATGAAGTTTTTGATGATAATTCAGAAATCTTCAAAGAAGACCAGCGTTATTACTTTAATTGCTTGATGGCTTCCCATGCAACTCATGTAGAAGCTGCTTTAGAAAAAATTTCTGATTTGCAGGTAAGAATGTATGCAGTGGGTCATGGTCCATTGGTACGCACTGGCTTAATTGAACTAACTAAAGCTTATAGTGAATGGAGTCGCGCCCAAAAAGAACGGGAGATTTCCGTTGCTTTACTTTATGCTTCAGCTTATGGCAACACTGCAACTTTAGCACAGGCGATGGCTTGGGGGCTGACTAAGGGTGGCGTGGCGGTGAAATCCATAAATTGCGAATTTGCATCACCTGACGAAATTCGCACCACTGTAGAACAAGCAGATGCTTTGATTATTGGTACTCCTACCATCGGTGGTCATGCACCTACACCTATTCACACTGCTTTAGGTATTGTTTTAGCTACTGGTGACAACAGCAAACTAGCTGGGGTGTTTGGTTCTTATGGTTGGAGTGGTGAAGCTTTAGACTTGGTAGAAGGTAAACTGCGAGATGCTGGTTATCGGTTTGGTTTTGACACTCTCAAAGTCAAATTTAAACCCGATGAAATGACTTTGAAAATGTGCGAAGAAATGGGTACAGACTTTGCTCAAAGTTTGAAAAAAGCCAAGAAAATCCGCTTACCCCAACAAGCTGCTACCCCCACAGAACAAGCTGTAGGCCGAATTATTGGTTCTGTGTGTGTGGTCAGTGCTAAACAAGGAGAGATTTCTACAGGAATGCTGGGGGCTTGGGTATCTCAAGCTACTTTTAATCCCCCAGGAATTACTGTGGCGATCGCTAAGGAACGTGCAGTTGAATCATTAATGTATCCCGGTGGTAAATTTGTCCTGAATATCCTCCCAGAAGGCGTTCATGTAGACTACATGAAACATTTCCGCAAAAGTTTTGTCCCCGGAGAAGACAGGTTTGCAAATTTCCAAACAGTAGAAGCAGACAATGGTTGTACAGTTCTCACTGATGCTTCTGCATATTTGGAATGTTCTGTTAACCAACGTCTGGAATGTGGCGATCATTGGGTAGTATATGCAACCGTTGATAACGGTAAATTACTGAAGCCTGATGCTGTAACTGCTATCAACCACCGCAAAACAGGTACACATTATTAATCAAGCTTTGCTAAATTATTAACCGCTTTTGGGAATAACCAAGGCGGTTTTTTTTTGAATAATTAGCTTTTATCCGTTATCTTTGGTAAATTTGGACTCGGTACTAGGTAGACCATGTTTAGTGACTAATGCTGTATTATTATCAATTTGAGAGCAGCCAAGTACATTCAACATCACAATACTAGCTGCTGCTAAAGCGTAGCGTCTACCTAAACTCACTCCGTACCGTCTTTGTAAGAAATTTTTTTGCACAGCACTAAATTTGTGTCGGTTCATCTACTACCTCATTTGTGGTTCTAGCTTTCTATCCAGTTAGACGCTGATGATATCTCAGAAGTTCAATATCCCATAGAAAACACATAAATCGTCAATGGTTACAGTTTTGGTAACAGATATGGATTCTCGACTTCTTTGAAAAGTAGGTAGTTGGGTATACCCGCTAAATTTATGCTATAACTGAACTTAATTAATAAATATTTTAAAATTACTGTATCTACTGTTCAGGAGTTACTATGATTACAGATACACAAAGACAAAATAAACCGTTATTTTCTCAACATTATTTAAAATATCGTCTTCAAGAATCTCCAGAATGGCAATTAGATATTACAGCAGAATTTGAGAAATTAAAAAATCTTTATTTATCAAAAAAGACGATTTTACCTACTCTCAATGAAGCGCAAACTGAAGATGTATTTATTAAACCCGTATTAGATATTTTAGGATTTAAGAATATTCCTCAAGTCGTTACTCGTGGGAAAGGTAGAGCAGAACGTCCTGATTATGCGTTGTTTGCAAATGAAACAGAAAGGGATACAGCTTACTCTTTTCAAAGTAATGAAACTGCTTTTTATGGTAAAGTATTAGTAATAGCAGAAGCTAAATATTGGGAACGACCATTAAGTAAAGTTTCTGCAAATGATAAAAGAGATATTTTCAAGAATGAAAACCCATCTTTTCAGATTTCTAGTTATCTCACAGGTACAGGAGTTGATTGGGGAATTTTAACTAATGGTAGAGAATGGCGTTTATATTATCGTCAAGCATCTTCCACCGCAACGGAATTTTATCCCATTGATTTGGTAGAATTATTAGAAAATGAAGATATAGAAAAATTCAAATACTTTTGGTTATTTTTTAGAAGTGCGGCTTTTGAAAAATATAGTTATAATAAAAACTTTTTAGAAAGAGTCAGAGAAGGAAGTACAACTTATGCGACTCAAGTAGGAAACGAATTAAAAACATTGGTATTTGAGCAGATATTTCCTGACTTAGCAGGGGGTTTTGTTGCTGACGCTATCAGAAGGGGAAAAACTGTAGAACCAAAACAGGTTTATGCAGCGACTTTATCATTTTTATATAAGTTGTTATTTCTATTATATGCCGAAGCCAGAAACCTGTTACCAATTACCACCGCTTACCGTGATTATAGTTTAATTAAAATTACTCAAGAAATAGCGGAAAGTGTTGATAAACAAAAAACACTAAGTCAAACTTCGACAAAGATTTATAAGAGTTTATTAGGTTTATTTGAAATAGTAGATAGAGGTGATGCAGCTTTAGAAGTACCTCGTTATAATGGTGGTTTATTTCATTTTGATTTTCATGAATCTGAAGATATCAAAGATTATCCAGATAATTATTTTCTCTATGAACATCAATTATCTGATGCTGTCTTATTTCCTGCTTTAGATAAATTAGCACGGTTTGAAAAATTACCCATTGACTACAGTTTCTTAGGTGTGCGACAATTGGGTTCAATTTATGAAGGTTTATTAGAATATCGCGTAGTTATTGAAGATGGAAATAACGGAAAAGTCCATTTAGAAAATGATAAAGGTGAACGAAAATCTACGGGTTCTTATTACACACCAGATTATATTGTTAAATACATTGTTAGTCATACTCTCAAACCAATTTTAGAGGAGAGAAAACAAAAATTTGCGGATTTAATGACGCAAATTAGCCAATTACATGAAAAAATGGCAGATGGTAGATTGGGAGTACAAAGTCGTAATGGTTTACAAAAAGATTTACAACGTTTAGAAAGAAGAACTACAAATACTTTGCTGGATATTAAAATATGTGATCCTGCTATGGGTAGCGGACATTTTTTAGTGGAAGCTGTTGATTATTTTACAGATGAATTAATCATTATTTTAAATAAATATCCTGAACATAATCCGGTTTTGGATATGTTATCAAAAACCCGTGAAAGCATTTTAGCAAATTTGCAACAGCAGGGAATTACTATTGATGTCAATAAGTTAGAAGATACTCAACTTTTGCAACGGGTGGTAATGAAACGCTGTATTTATGGTGTGGATTTGAACCCAATGGCTGTAGAATTAGCCAAGGTGAGTTTATGGTTACATTCTTTCACAATTGGCGCACCTTTAAGTTTTTTAGATCATCATTTACGCTGCGGAAATTCCCTAATTGGTACGACTGCGCGAGAAGCAGAAGCAAATATGGTAAAGGAAGAAAGTGGACAATTAAATTTATTAACTGGTCCATTTGTGGGGTTGTTACGTGCTGCGGAAATTATGCGCGGTGTGAGTACGTTAAGTGATGCAACTTTTGCAGAAGTGGAAACTAGCGAAAGATTATTTAAGGAATTTGATCAAGCTGCGAAACCTTATAAACGGTTATTAGATATTTATGTTTCTAAATATTTTGGTTTGAAACGTGCTGATCATTTTTTACGGGTTTATGGTACAAATGCGATTAATACAAATCCTGAAAATATGAATGTTGCTGATATTGCAGTTTATGAAGATGCGAGAATGTTATTTGAGGAAAAGCGGTTTTTCCATTGGGATTTGGAATTTCCAGAGGTTTTTATTGATTTAGAAAATGCAAGTTGGAAAGAAAATCCCGGTTTTGATGCTGTGATTGGAAATCCACCTTATGGATCAACGTATAAAGACTATACAAGTGCTAAATTACAATATATTAGTAATACTGTCACTTCCAAAGATATTTATCTATTTTTTATTGAACTATCATTAGATATAATTTCCAAAATTGGTACTATAGGCTTAATTACTCCTAATACATGGATGACTCTAGAAAGTGGTTGTGAGTTTAGAAAATTAATTTTACAAACCACCCAATTAATTAAAATAGCTGAATTTAGATCAGCTTTTCAAGATGCAATTGTAGAAACTGCTGCTTTAATAGTTTCTAAGAATATTAATAGTTATGAAAATACAGAAGTTTTAAATTTTGCGAATCAAGAAATAATTTCTAAATATTCTCGTTTGACATCTGAATGGTTTTTAAATGAAGGATATGTGATTGATTATTATTTAAATATGGAAGAAATTAGTATTTTGAATAAGTCTACTAATCAAGGTATTAAGTTAGAAGAATTAGTAAATATATATGCAGGTACAAAATTATACGAAAAAGGAAAAGGTAATCCCCCTCAAACACCGTTAATTTTGAAGGAAAAACCATATACATCAAATAAATTACTACCAGATTTTGAACCCATAATTACAGGTGGAGATATACAAAAATATGCAATTAAAAATGATCTTATTTATGTTAAATATGGTACATGGTTAGCTGCACCAAGAAATGAAAGTATATTTAGAAATCAAAAAATCATAGTTCGACGCACTGACGATTTAATTATTGCAAGTATTGATTGTGATTTCAGAATTTGTCAAAACTCTGTACATTGTCTTATCAAAAAAGAAGAGAGTAGTTTTTCTGATTATTTTTTGTTATCAATATTAAATTCTTTTTATATTAAATGGTGGTATCAAAAGAAAAATTTCCAGATGGTTGGTAAGCCTTTTGCTGAAGTTAAAGTTATTTATTTATCAAGAATACCAATTCCTAAAATATCTTTTACAACTCCCCCAGAAAAACGCCAAGCATATCTAGAAAATACAATTAACCTTTACCAACAATATCAAATCAATCATAATTCTAATATCCTACTTACCCAAATTGATCATCATCTCAAGCAACAACCATCAGAAGCAGATGTAATTCATGATTTCCTCGCATACTTAGCGGAACAAATGATAGAATTAAATAAACAAAAACAAACAGAAACCAAAGGCTTTTTAACATGGTTAGAAAGATTTATCGGTGCTGATATTGATAATCTTACTAATAAATCGAAAATTCAAAATTATTTAGGTGATTATTCCAAACAAAAACAAGCAGATAACCATTTAACCTTTGATGAATTAATTAGTATCCTCAAGAAAAATCAGAAAAAACTGAAAATAGATCCCACCGCGAGAAAAGAACAGGAAACATTAGCAAAAGAATATCAATCAAGTTTAAATACACTCTTACCAATCAAAAAACAACTTAAACAATGTGATTGGTTAATTGATGAAATTGTTTATCGTTTGTATGGTTTAACTGAAGAAGAAAAAGCCATAATTACAGGAGAATAGGAGTTACGTACTGTACAAATTAATGATTTTATGAATTTACCAAAACAGCTTGTTTCAGATTTTCATTAATGATTATGTTAATCGTCAATAGTTCGGTATTGTAGGGGTTTAGCAGTGCTAAACCCCTACGAAAGATATGATTTTTTCGATTATACATACTTGTATCTCTTTAGTATCAAATACAACTATTGGGCGCATTGTCTATCCTCATGCACCAAATCATCTATAAATGATTCACGTTCATCTTCTGACATCGTATCCCAATTTAAACCACGTTCAGCACATAAATTATGCAGTTGTTGTTGTGCATATTCCATGCGAGATTCCTGTTCGTTTTCAGTTTCATTAGCTAATGCTAATAAGACTACTCGTTTACTTTTTGGGGGTAGCTGTTTAACTAATTCAATAATTTGTGATTCGCTTAATGTTAATATTGGCATAATCATTACCTCCGTTTTTAAATTATACTATAAAAAGAATTGGTAACATCAATCATGCTAAAATACAGCCAATTAAATTGTTTACCTTCATCTGAAGAATTACCCGACTCTGACGATACACCAGTGGATAATCAATTACAGCATCTCATTCCAGGATTATTAGAAAGCATTTTAGCCTTAATCTGGTCGCAGCGATGGGATTGGTTTTTTGGTGTAGACATGGGAGTATATTATGATACTAATAAACCTGCAATTGTCCCAGATGGATTTTTAAGTCTTGGTGTTCCCAGAATTATTGATGAAAAATTACGTCGCAGTTATGTATTATGGGAAGAGAAAAAATTACCAACTTTAGTATTAGAAGTAGTTTCTAAAACCTATAGAAACGAATATAGCACTAAAAAAAATATCTATGCCAAAGAGTTGGGAGTCTTATATTATATAGTTTATAATCCCTTAGTAAGTGAAGAATCATCTTTGGAAGTTTATCAATTAGTCAATGGTGAATATGTTTTAATTCCAGGAAATCCAGTTTGGTTATCAGAAATAGGGTTAGGAATTGGCTGGGAAAAGGGAACTTATCAAGGAATTACTAGACAATGGTTATACTGGTTTGATGAACAGGGAAAAAGATTTCTAACACCGGAAGAACGGATTCTACAAAGTGAAGAACAACGGTTAGAATCTGAAAGAAACCGGTTAGAATCTGAAAGAAAACGTTTAGAATCTGAGGAAAAAGCTCAGAAATTAGCAGAGATGTTAAAAAAATTAGGTGTTGATCCTGAAACTTTCATTTAAGTAAAATTGGTAGTATCAATCATGCTAGATTACGACTCTTTAGGTTATTTACCTTCATCTTGGGAATTACCTGATTCTAAAGACACACCACTTGATAATCAATTACAGCATCTTGTTCCGGGATTATTAGAAAGTATTTTAGCCTTAATTTGGTCACAAAGACAGGATTGGTTTTTTGGCGCAGGTATGGGAATATATTATGATCCGAAGAAACCTGCTATTGTCCCAGAAGGGTTTTTAAGTATTGGTGTTCCTAGAGTTAAAAGTATTAATGAAGATTTACGTCCGAGTTATGTATTATGGGAAGAGAAAAAGTCCCCAATTTTAGCATTGGAAATAGTATCTAAAACTTATCGAGAAGAACATATAACTAAAGGAAATATATATGCTCAAGATTTGGGAATTTTATATTATGTAATATATTGTCCTCTAAGAACAATAAAAGAAAAATTAGAGGTTTATAAATTAACAAATGGAGAATATATTTTACAACCAAGAAACCCCGTTTGGCTACCGGAAATAGGTTTAGGAATTGGGAAAGAAATAGGAACTTATCAAGGAATAACTAGAGAATGGTTATATTGGTTTGATGAAAATGGAAAACGATTTTTAACACCAGAAGAACGGATTATACAAAGTGAGGAAAAAGCTCAGAAATTAGCAGAGATGTTAAAAAAATTAGGTGTTGACCCTGAAAGTTTGACGTAAATAATCATCAATAATTCACACTCTAGTAGATTCCCGAATTATTGAAAATCGGGGATCTATCTTCTAATTTATCCTAATTTACAGGAACAGTCCACCAAGCTAAAGAGTATGCTTGAGTTGGTTCGTTGACTTGTTGTTTAAACTGCACCCGAATTTTATAATTAGCAGTAACTGGAACTGGACAAAAAATATGTTCTACATTATCAATTTCACTGACAGATGAACAAGCAGTAATTTCAGATTTTGGATCGTCTGCTTTAACTAGATAAAGGTCGAGATTATTTAACCCTTTATTTTGAAAAATTTCATCTACATCATATTGTTGATTTTTGTTTTTATCGGCTAATTCAACTAATCGATCCCAAGTTAAGGTAATAGCTACAAAACTGTTTTGTTTTAAAGGTTTTTCTAACTTATATTCTCTTGAAGAACTAGCATTAATTGTGTTATGATCCCAACCAATTACAGGAACAGATTCTGAAGGTTGCCATTGACCAGGAAGAAATTGTTGATAAGCACGTAAAGCATTTAAATGACCAGTTCCCATTTGTTCATCTAAAGGAATTTGGGGATTTTTGTAAGCATCAGAAGCAAACCAATCTCGATTTTGTTTATCAATTAAAGTTCTGGTCATTCCCAACCGCAATCCATCACCACTATCTTGAATTTTTTCCGCTGAATTTAATAATACAGCTTTCATAACTTGATGATTTCTAGCATCAATAGTCCAATTTGGTTGTTTGATTCTTAACTGTCGGTCAGCAAATTCTTGTAATAAAGCCACAGTCGCTGTAACGTGAGGTGCGGCAAAACTTGAACCTGTTAATTTATTTAATTTACCATCAGGATTAAGTAGAGGAATATTACTACCAGGAGCGACTAAACTAATTGATCTGCGTCCACCAGTATTAAATTCTTTACCAACTAAGCGATCGCCTAATCCTTGATTATTTCCTGCTAAATTAGAAACATGAACTTTATTAAAAATTCCCTCCCTTGGAGATGAAAAAGCCACGTTAATTGCGTTAAAATTATCTGTAGGAATGGGAATCCCGCCTTTACCTTGATTTCCAGCGATCGCATACACGACATTATGAACCCGACTCGACCAATCAATACACAAAGTCAGTAAAGCTTGACCATCCAAAACAGCCTCTGATCTGGGATCACGGTTCAAAGGTTCACCAAAACTAAAGTTAATAGCACGAACATCACCACTGTTTTGTAATGCTATATGTTGTGCTGATAAACACTCTTCTGGTTGACCCATATTTTTCGTAGTACCCACAGCAGAAGAATATAGTCTGGCATCTGGTGCAACTCCCGGCCAAGCTTTATCTTTACTGATCATCACCGCCGCAACATTATAAGCATGAGGATCTACACCAGTATTTGACTTAGCTGGCTCACTGCGTAAAAACACCGCCACGGGAGAAATAGCCCGATTTTTAGACACGGCTTTATCTAAGCCAAACATACCCGGACGACCAATTTCTACCTGACCGATGGCGATTTTGCGGCCAGTTAAATTGTAAGGAGGTTGATGTAATTTCAATACATCAATTCCACCGCTTCCTAGAGAACTGCTAAACTGCACAGATGCCAATACTGGCACAGTTAAGCAGGAAACAGCCAAACCACAAATTATCCAGAGTTTTTTCATATTTATTAGTCATTAGTCATTGGTCATTGGTCATTGGTCATTGGTCATTGGTCATTAGTCATTAGTCATTGGTCATTAGTCATTAGTTGCTTTCTTCCCAATCCCCAATCCCCAATCACTAATTTCCAAAAATTCCATATTTTGTTACAATGCCTACAGACGAGGACGCTTAAGAACCCACTAGCCATGACCCAAAACCCATCGAAAAAGTCTATAGTTATCGCTCCATCTATCCTATCAGCAGATTTTAGCCGTCTGGGTGACGATATTCGCGCCGTAGACAAAGCGGGAGCAGATTGGATTCACGTTGATGTAATGGACGGACGTTTTGTTCCTAATATTACAATAGGTCCCCTGATTGTGGAGGCGATTCGTCCAGTTACAACCAAACCACTGGATGTCCACTTGATGATTGTGGAACCAGAAAAGTATGTAGAAGGTTTTGCTAAAGCCGGCGCTGATATTATTTCTGTTCACGCAGAACACAACGCTTCACCTCACCTGCACCGCACCCTGGGACAAATCAGAGAACTCGGTAAGAAAGCTGGAGTTGTACTCAATCCGGGTACACCTTTGGAGTTAATTGAATATGTTCTAGAATTGTGCGATTTAGTGCTAATTATGAGCGTTAACCCCGGTTTTGGTGGTCAAAGCTTTATTCCTAGCGTAGTTCCTAAAATCCGCAAGTTGCGTCAAATGTGCGATGAACGCGGTTTAGATCCTTGGATTGAGGTTGACGGGGGACTAAAAGCCAATAACACCTGGCAAGTTTTGGAAGCCGGCGCTAATGCTATTGTAGCGGGTTCTGCTGTGTTTAATGCTCCTGATTATGCTGAGGCGATTAATAATATTCGTAACAGTAAGCGTCCCACACCAGAATTAGCAGCTGTTTAATTGAATACTGCTAACTAAATAATACTTAAATCCTCGATTTCTTTGGGAAGTCGGGGATTTATTTTTTTTATGAAATTTAAATTTGCTGCTGATGATGCTATAGTAGACCTGTAATGTTAATCGCGTCAGCAGTCAACACAATATTTTTTTATCAACAGGAGTCTAAAATAGTGTCACTGCTAAACATTACCCCTATGGCTATCAGACCGAGAGTGACAATTACACTGGATGAAGAAATATACAAAGAGCTTACAAACATAGCTGAAGAACAGGAGCGTACACCAGCTAACCTTGCGGCGTACATTGTTACGAAAGCTATTAAGGATAAAAATAAAGAAAACCCACAAAAGAAAGAGGAATTATGAGTAATTCACAGCCATTAGAAGATTTACCCACAAGACTGGATGATATTGACAGCAGATTAGATCAGCTTGGAGATGAAATTGATTTAGTCCGTACTATTCAGGAGGGTGTCAGACGTGAAACCCGTTCTAACAGTCAAGCTTTAGCACGACTAGAAAGAACTGTAACCAACCTTGCTGATATTGCACGTTTACACCAGCAAGCACTGAGGCAGTCTGAAAGGCAGTTTCAGGAGTTTCAAAGAACTAACCAGGAGTTTCAAAGAAATAATTATGAATTTCAACGTACAACTAATGCTGCTTGGGAACGAATTGATAGAGTTTTAGATTACTTGATCAAGCAATCAGGTGATCAGGGTGAAGGTTAGGTGGTGGTGTAGGCGATCGCCAATTGCAAAACCAAAACGATCAAGATCAGATCCCCGACTTCTGTGATCAATTGATAATTTATTGACAAGTTTAAAAAAGAAGTCGGGGATCTTATCGCCTTACCTGATGGGGATATTTAGATGACAAGCAGTATTACCTACCCTACATGATTACTTCTGATTACCCAAGCATTTAGCCGCTGCAACAACAAATATTCACACCTACAAAAGTTAAATTAGGACAACAGCAATTGATCCTCCTAAAGCTGCAAAAATACCGGACACAAATGCTGTTGCAAACAACCACCAAGCAGCATTAGCTGCGGCTTTGCGGGTTTCTTCTGCTTGACGTTGTGCCTGATGTTTCACCTGTTCTAGCTGATGTTGTGCTTCGTGCTGTAGCTGTTCTGCTCGTTGTAAAACAGTATTTCGGGCGTGTTCAATTTGGTCAATAATCCGGTTAACATCTGCTTCAGAAATATCTTCACGGGAACTCAAAATAGCGACTAAAGTATCACGATTAAATGATGCAAGGCGATCGCGCAAAGATTCAAAACCGGCTTGGGGATCTTCAAATAACTGACGCACATCATGCTTAATGCCTTGATAATTAAGTTCTGGGCGATCTAGAGAATTCAGATAATTACGAATACTGGCAAAAATTCCCTCAATTATATCTTGAATGCGTCGTTGAATACCCCGCACTTGTTTTACAAATTGCTCACGAACAAGGATCATATTATCAGCAATTTTCGCTGCTTCATCATCAGTGATATCTTCCCTAATTTTCAACAAAGTGATAATTGTTTCCCGGTCAAAATGCGAGAGACGTTCACTCAAACTTTCCATTCCCATGCGTGGATCATGTAACAACAATTCGAGATCCCGCTTAATGCCTTCCGGCTGCAATTCTTCTTTCCCAGAATATCGTAAATACTCTTGCAGATAGGTTTGAAAAGTTTGCACTCTTTGTTGTGTTCTTGTTGCTAACCGACGCGGCGCACGCACAATATTTTTAATTGATGTTTGCACAGAATCAATTACTTGATTAACTTGTGATTCACTTAAGTCTTGACGTTGACTCAACAATTTCACCAAACTATCTCTATCAATATGTGATAAACGATGACGCAATGACACAATACCTTCTTTGGGATGTGCAAACAACTGTGTAAAATCTCGTTGAATGTCTTCAGGATTCAATTCTTCCTTCCCAGTATTTCGCAAATAATCGGCAATAGTCGCAGTGGCAGAATCATATTGTTCTTTGATTTTTTGTGGTGTATGTTGAATGCTATGCCATAATTCTTCCACCACATTAATAATTTGATTAACTTGTGATTCACTTAAATCTCGACGTTGATTTAACAATTGCACCAAAGTATCCCGATCAAAGCGAGATAACCGCGACTGAATAACCATAATTGCCCCTTGGGGATCTTCTAAAATCTTTTTTAAGTCAGCGCGGATAGCATCAGGATTCAATTCTTCTTTACCTGTGTTACGTAGATATGATTCAACATTCAGCCACAGGGTTTCTGTTTGATATTGTAACTGTTTGGCAATGCTAAGTAATTCAATTAAAACGCGATCGCGTTGCATTTCCAATTCATCTAAAATCTGATCTAATTCCCATTCTTGAATATCATTACGTGCCAGCAGAATTTCAGCCATTTGTTCCCGTTCAACTTGCGCTAGTCGTCGAGATAGAGTTTGATAATCTGCTTCTGGATCTGCCAATAGCGGTTGAAAATTTTCTGGAATTTTTTCCGGTGTCAAATCTGCTTTAGGAGTCACAAGTAAATAACTTTCAACTCGTCTTTGCAAATCTTGGACAATTTCTCTCTCTTCTTGGGCAGTTACTATGATTAAAACTTCGTCGCGTACCGCTACTAATTGGTTAGCAATTTCTTGAATTTGTGTTTGTGTTAATAATCCTTTAGTTTGCAAAATATTAACAAAATCTTGCTGAGTAATTTTCTCTAATTCCCTGCGTACTGTACCAGGATCAGCCGCAGGATCATAAATTACATCCCGAAATTCTTGAGCAATATTTTCCTGACTTAGTTGCCAAGGAGGGGTGTGAATTAGGTAGTTTTCAATATCGGCATGAATCGGATGATAAGGTTGTTCTATGACTTGTTCTATGACTTTTTCTCTAGCAGTAGTTAGGGAATGCCAAATTTTTTCTACATCTAAATCAGACAAATCTGCTCTACCTAATACTATCCCCATGAGTGCCGATATTGCCTGTTGCACTATTCCCGGTTTTTGTTCTGTTTCTTGAGTAGAATGGATCTCAGCAATTAATTGGTCAAGTTTGCTATTAAGTTCATCTGTTTTAATTTGTTTTGCAGGAAGAGATTTAAGATCATTCATCAACTTTGTCAATTGTTCGGTGACAGGTTCTTTTTGATTTAAGGTCTGTTGCCAAATATCGTATAAAGTGTTAGCTATACGGTTAATTTCTTGTTTAGATAAATCGCTGCGACTGCTAACTAAATCAATGAACTTTTGACGGTCAATATTGTGGATATCTGAACTGTTGGCGATGCCTTGAAATTGTGGTTCACTAAGTAACTTTTTAAACTCATTCCGAATTTGAGATATATCAATTTCTGGAGGACGTAGCTTTTCTATGTAATCTTCTATGTTTTGGCGAATACTTGCAGGAGCGATCGCACTGCCTAATTCCCGACTTACAGCAGACGCAGCTGCTTCCGCAGTAGCTACCACTTGCTGATTGACAGTTTTAGCACCTAAAGCAGCGGTAGCTGTTCCCATAATCGCTTGAAAACTGGAAATAGCGGTATGGAAAACTGAGCCAATTAAAGAGCCTAATGTGGTTGTGCTGACCCACATTAGTAATAAAAGATATGCACCCCAAATGACTAAACCTAAAATTGCTCCTAATTTGGGATCTAAAATTAATAGACTCAATTTTACAGCTAAGAAACAAGCTATAAATAAGGCAATTGTTACCGTGACTAATGTCCAAATCCCCAGTTTCGTCCCAATTTTGCGAATTGTACCCCCTGAAGTTTCAATTGCTGTTGACTCTGATGGATGCCCCAAATAGGAAATACCAGCCGCAATCGAGAGATTTGTTAAAACTAACTGAAATGCAAATGCGAGAATTACCCCAGAAATTAAAGCCACAAAAAAGCGCGGACCAGAAGTAAGAACCGATGTCTGTGCCGGTGAGACGTTGGGTATGTTTACAGGTACTTGTTCCATCCAGCATAAATGTTTGTATAGTTCCTGCATGATTTCTAATTCCTGTTTCTTTCTAAGTTTAAATTTGGTTTAAATTAGCAAAATTTAGCAAAATAAATCTATGTCAATATCTAACTCATCCAGCTTTAAGAATCCAAAAATTAGGTTTTTATAGCATCCATCTTAAGTGAGAAATCTTATACAACGTTAGATAGAAGTTGATAGAATTATGATTAGAAGAATGTAGAATTTAGAATTTAGAATTTAGAATTTAGAAATTATATTCTATTAAATCAATACCAGGCAGTTTTACTCCTGACTTCTGCTATATCCCCCTCTTTGGGTAGATTAATCCATATTCATAGCTTGATAATTATGGTCCATAAGAAGTGCTTCTAATTTGTAACCATAGGCATAAAATTGCTTGGTGTATAGAAGCTACATTGAAGTTAAGCCTGAAATTATTTTGGACTTTGGTGCGAATAGAAGATTCAAAACCTCAAGCTTGATCAATTTAGGAGATAAAAACATGGAAACTCGCTCATCTAGCGATATATCACCAGTTGCGAAAGCCTATAATGGTTTAGATCGAAATGCCTTTATTTTTGGCTGGAATCCTCAAGCTGAACTGTGGAATGGACGTTTAGCAATGATTGGATTTGTAGCCTATTTATTGTGGGATTTAGCTGGTTTTAGCGTTCTGCGTAACGTGTTACATTTTATGAGATAAAACCAGCTTTGTTTTCTCTAAAGCAGAATTGGTTGAAATCATAGATTTCATCTAGTACACGGCGGCGTAAGTGAATGAACCGTTTTCAATCTCCGAAAAGTCTATTCTGTTTTAATTTTGACTTTTGACTTTTGACTTTTGACTTTTGACTTTCGCAAAGCGGTACTAGACCTATCTGCAATTTCTCAATAGACATCGACCGAATTTAAATTTTTCACCAGATGTCTAATTTAGAGATAGGTCTAATTTTTACTTAGATTTCATATCTGCGAACTGACAAGTCAGCGCTTCGCTATCGCTCCTCTAGTCATAGCCGCGATCGCTTTATCAGTCGCTTTGGGTAAGTGATAATATTTACCTCCGGCTGATTTTTATTACTAGCATTAGGATTTACAGAATTTAAGGATGTTTTAAGATTGATTTTGAGTACAAATTCAAGTTGTTAATTGATATAGCTTTAACTCTTTTCTGGCATCAACATCAAATTTTAACCCGATCTCCATTCCTGGGGTTGTTTTAATCTCAGGAATTGACTCACTATTAATACTCTCTATTGTAGCAATTTGACAGTATGAATCACCTACTAAAAATAAACTATCTCCGACTGACAATAAATATTCTCCATCTGCGGTTAAAATTGCAGCTTGAGCTTTTTTAAACCACTCTGTAATTTTACCAACTTCTTGCGCTTGACCAATTAATTTTTTATTTTCAATAACTTGATAAGTTACTAATTCAGTTAGTGCTTGACACAAACTTTCAACAAAATCACATAATTCCAAGAGTTCCTTAGCAGATAACCGATTATCTATATTTGTTCCATGTGCTGCATTGTTGCGATAACTAATTAATAAATCTAGTTCATCTGTCGCAAAGTTTTGATTTGCCCTAATTTCTTTCATGAAATACGTTATATCTCTATGCTTAATTACCCAACTCCAAGTATTATTAATACCTGCATCAGCGAACAATTTAATTAACACACTCTCTCGTAAATTTTATTGATGGAATAGGAAAGCATCTGGCAACAATTTATAATTATCTTTACCAGTTTTTCCATCAAATAAACCCTGTACAACTTTTTCAATAGTCAGGTGGGAATATCTTTTATTATCCTTGCCTTTATCTTCATCATCTTGCAGTTCTTGGAGTAGTCTCCCTACTCCATTTTTATGGGTTTTACGAATTGTACTGTCTAAGTTTGAATAATTTGGATATAATTCTGGTAAGAGAATTAACCAATCTCGAATTAATTTTTCTACAAAGGTTTCATAGATGGCATACAAGCGAGTTACAACAGCACAGTGATCATAAAAACGCCAATTGCTTAATGCAGGGATATCTTGAAATATATTTCTGCGGATACTTTCTGTTTCTTCTTGAGGTAAAGAAACTTCTCCAAAAGCAATCTCTCGCATTTTTTCATTAGTTATAATAATGGAACGAATGGTAGAGATATTAGCCTTTACAGCCATAAGCGGATTCTGAAACATGGCTTTTTATTCTGCTATTACTTGAGATAACATATCATCAAATAAACTGATTCTATTTTGAATATCAGACTTAGTTTTTCCACCTCCAGTAAATAGTCTTGATTGATCTTCCCTAAACAAAATTTTAGTTTTCTCAATAACTCTTGGCTTCCGTTCGAGTAAAATATCTACATCTACTAAATGTCTACTAAAACCAACCATTACAGCATCATAATAAGCTTTATAAGCTCTATCCTTCCAAGTGTCAGACTGAGGATCAAAAGGTTGGAATAAGTTATCTCCATAAATTTGGTGAGATAGATTGATAGTTTGGAGAAAAATGTCTTTCAAAAATTTGATATCTTGGTCAGAAAATGATAGGCTTTTCATCATATATAAATCTAAAAATCCTTCCATACCTCTACTAAACTTATCAGTATTACGCAATGCAAAAAAACGCAGAATTAATTCTGCGTCCTCCATCTTTTTGTAGAGGTTATTTTTTTGAAGTTCTTCTTCATCATCAATAGGAATATTCCAAGCATCTGCAAAAATTTGATTACCTGCTAACTCTATCAATAACTGATTAAATTTACCATAAAACGAACAATTACGTATTTCCTGACGACTAAGTTCTACTCCCCCAGTGTTGATACGTGCAAAAGCAAGCTGTTTTAAAAACAGCGCATCTTCTGGACTAGATGTTGACTCTGTAATTAAAACTATAGTCGAGATAGAACGACGATCAATTCCTGCTTTAATATTGTCAGGAAGTTGATTATATGTACGTCCATTCAGTTCTGTCCAAAGTTCTAATCCTGTTAATTGCAGGCGATTTTCATAAAATTCTTTAAGAGCAGTAATTCTCTGTTGACCATCCATTACTTCATAAACATTATATTTCTTTTCATACAGAATAATTGGAGGCACAGGAATATTAATTAAAAAAGATTCTATCAGTTGAGATTGTTTTTTCTCGTCCCATCTATTTCTTCTTTGATAAAAAGGTCTAAGATCCATATAACCGGGTTTTTTTAACGCATCTACGAAAGCTGGTAGCTTTTCCCGGTTCATTTCCGTTAATATTCGTTGTTCACCCTTTTCATATTTATCATTTATTTCTTGGTCAGACATAGTGATGTGGTTTAGAAATGGTGTTTTTTCCCACATCTTTTCTTCCGTTGGAGTTAGAAGTTGCATTGAGTACATTCTCCTTCAATGATGATAAAAATAAATAAACCTATCTACAAATTAGCTCATAAACCTGATTAGTTAAGGGTTAAAACAGAATTTATAGATAGGTCTAATGGCTATTTTGCTTTCATATCCGCGATCGCTCCTCTAGTCATAGCCGCGATCGCTTTATCAGTCGCTTTGGGTAGGTGATAATATTTACCTCCGGCTGATTTTGCCAATTCCTTGGCAAAGCCAGTTGATACAAACTTACTCTCCGTATCAATGACCAACAACTGCATCCCTGAAGCCCGAATTCTGCCAGCAATATCTAATAATTCGGCTTTGATATCTGGTTTTTCACCTGGTTCTATGGGTTCACCTAAAGAACGAGCCAGAGGAATATTACCGCGTCCATCAGTAATTGCCACAATGACAACTTGACCGATATCTCCCCCCATTTGGGCATTTACACCGACACGCACGGCTTGAGTTAAACCATGTGCCAGGGGAGAACCACCACCACAGGGTAATCTTTCTAAGCGATTTTTGGCTAAAGCAATGGAACGGGTAGGGGGTAATAAAACTTCCGCTTGTTCTCCTCTAAAAGGGATCAAAGATACTTGGTCACGATTTTGATAAGCCTCTGTCAAAAGCTGCATTACTGCACCCTTAGCAGATTGCATCCGATTTAAAGCCATTGAACCAGAAGCATCAACCACAAACACCACCAAAGCGCCGGCTTTTCTCACCAACCGCTTAGAACGGATATCTCCCTGTTCAACAATCACTTTTTTATCTGGTTGTCTAGCGCGGCGTGCTTTTTGATACGGGGCTGCGGCTCGCAATGTGGCATCTACGGCTATTCTCCGGGCTTTACCTTTAGGAATCATCGGCTTGATGTACCGTCCCCTATCGTCTGAGAAGATAATACTGCGACTTCCAGATTTACCTTGACGTTGTGCCATTTGGGTAAAATAAAGCACTTCTGGGTCAAGAATTACCCCTTCTGGATCAAAGATAAACTCTTCGGGAATGTCTGGGGGTTCTTGCTGTTCTTGTTCTTCTTCTTTTTCCTCTTCCTGTTCTTCCTCTTGTTCTTCGTCTGATTCCGATTCGTCTTGATTTTCTGGTGGTGGTGGGGGTGGTGGAGGTGGTTGGTCTGGGGGTGGTGTCTGGACTATCGTGGTTCTGGGAACTATCACCAATTCCACTGCGCGACGTAAATCTTCAGCGGTGACGGTATTACGTCCTTCTAAGGCTGCTGCGGCTTTGGCTACTCGCACCGCAAATAGTTCTGCACGATGTCCTTCTACACCCCCGCGAATGGCTTCACTGACGAGGTAGGTAATTTGTTCTGGGGTAATGGTGACTTCTTTTAACCATTCCCGTGCGAGGATGATTTGGGTTTTGAGGGAGTCTATGTCTTCGCTGTATTGTTGGAGAAATTCTGAAGGAGACTTAGAATAGGCGATCGCTTGTTCAACTGCTTGTACTCTTTGATCTATACCCAGAACTCCGTCTGCTGATAAGGCGATCGCTATTCTATCAAGTAAATGCTCCCTTAACGCCCCTTCTTCCGGGTTATAAGTGGCGATAAACAACGGTTTGCAAGGATGTTGAAAACTTATCCCTTCCCGTTCAATTTGGTTACGTCCGTCCGATAATACAGATAACAGTTGATTACTAATTTGGTCATCTAATAAATTGATTTCATCAACATACAACACACCCCTGTTAGCTGTAGCCAGTAATCCCGGTTGAAAAATCGTATCACCTTGTTTAACCGACTGTTCCACATCCACAGAACCTAAAAGCCGGTCTTCTGTAATCCCCAGGGGAATTTGTAAAAAAGGTGCAGGGATAATTTCCGTTTCTATCTCCTGTCTTTCTTCAGCCAAGAGTTTATCATCCCATTCTTCTGGATGGTTGGGGTCACAGTTGCTAACGGAATCTTTAACAACTTCAATTGGTGGTAATAAGGCGTGAATAGCACGCGCCATCACAGATTTAGCCGTACCGCGACGACCTGCAATTACCACACCCCCCAAAACGGGATCTACTGCTGTCAACAGCAAAGCTATCTTAATTGCTTCTTGACCAACTACAGCAGTCAGCGGAAAAGCAGTCATTGTCGGGGTAAGAGTAGGCGATCGCATTGTTTCCTTAATAGTTATTATAGTTTTAGCATAGCAATTTCTGGCACATTTTAGAATATATGTAATAGCAATTTGTGAAGGAGCAAGATATATGACTACAATTCAGGTGAGGCGATAAGATCCCCGACTTCTTTTATTTATTATCTCCATAAATGATAAATTGATCTGGTGAAGTCGGGGATCTAGATATCAACAATTGCTATAACTGAATACTGGCAATAATCACATTCAATTAATTAATGGAAAATTGATGGAAATGGTATCAAAAAGTAGGGTGAATGAAACCTGTTGGATGAAGTTATGGAAGGTACTTTTATGACCCAGATAGGTTGATGATTGAAATTCGTTGTGTTCTTCATTAAATACAAAGATGGAAAAAATTTTAAAAGTCATTGACGACGTAATTACAAACCCACCAATTCCTCACGAACCTTACAAGCAATCATTAAAAAATTGGGCAATGTATTGTTTACGGGATAGAGGTTTTATTGTTGTTTATGACCAAAATGCTGATTTTGCGGTGCAATTTAAAAGCGGAGAAAAGCTGTATTTTAAAGTTTCTAATACTGCTGATGATTTAGATAGTAAAGTGAATTGGATAGTTTGGGATGGTGCAGCTAAAAAAGTCAGCCTGATCCCGCAAATGTGATCAATTATAGTAGGTTGGGTCCAAAGAAAGCGCCACCCAACAAACGTTTATAAATGTTGGGTTTCCTAACGTCAACCCAACCTACATAATTTTACTTTGTTTCGCAAATACTAGAAAATGCTGCTGCGGTAATGTATTTTTACTTTCCTGGAGAACTAAACCTACTGCTTGCATTTCTTTTTTGACTTGTTTTTGTGTCATTTTGTGCAAGCGTTTAATCATAATAAAGGGATTTTCACCCCGATATTCTACTAAAACCACTCTCCCACCTGGTTTTAATGCTTTAACAATTTCTGTCATTACTTCTTGGGGATATGCTAATTCATGATAAGCATCAACCATGATTGCTAAATCTATGCTTTCTGGTGGTAAGTTAGGATTGGTTAAGGTTGCTAAAATTGGTTCAATATTATTGATGTTTTTTTCTTGTTTAAAATACTCAATAATCTCTAACATTTCTGGCTGAATATCAACTGCTAAAACCTTACCTTGTGGTAATAAAGGTGCTATTAAAAAACTTAAATAACCTGTACCAGCACCAATATCTGCAACTACATCATCAGGTTTTAAATTGAGAAGATTGATAATTTTACTCGGTTTTTCTTCTGCTTCTCTGCTAGGTCTTTCTAACCAACCTGCACCTGTATATCCCATGACTTGAGCAATTTCTCGCCCCATGTAGTATTTACCGATACCATCAGGGCTGTGATTATGACGTTGTTCGTAAACTGTTGCGGTTTGAGAATTACTGTCAGCAAGGGTAGTGGGAGCAAAAAAGGCGATCGCTAATATAACAAGAATTACAGATAACCAGAAGAAAAAATTATTCTTTGAATCAGTATTCATAAGTAGAATTTTGCTTAATTGGGTACAAAGTTAATATATTATTCAGAATAATTCAGGAAAACAGTTAAATCAAGAAGTATCTAAACATGGAATTGTCTATGTAA
>NZ_JAYGHA010000002.1:0-10947 GCF_034931405.1 Anabaena sp. UHCC 0451
CCTAGCAATTAGAATATCTGTAGAACCATTAATAAAACTATGAAAACCACTTTTATTTCCACCTATATGAAAATCAACTGTCAGCCCTGTAGCCTCAATTGCTTCTTTTAGCTGATCTACAATTCCCTCTACATAATGGGTATAGATGATAGTTTTAGGGTGAAGTTCTTTAATAATTGTCGGAATTCTAGCACGAGTAAGAATTTGCTCCATTTTCAAAATGGATGTGCCATGCTCTCGGAGTTCATCAACAAGATGTGTACAGTCAATAGGGATTTTTTTGATGGGAGGAACATAGATATTGGGTTTAACTCTAGAACGAATTCCTAGAGTAACAAACGCCTGATACAATTTCATGCAGTTATTAAGTGTAGCTTTTTCTCCTAAATCAAGATATTTCTCACCTGTAACTAATTCAACTAAACTTTTACCTTCTTTGAGATTATTAATTACAGGGGTAGCACTCATCCCAAGTACATGGACTTCTGGATTTTTTTCCGCTGCATTAGTAATCAGAGCCATTACCATTTGCCGTCGTTTAGAAATATCATCTCCTCGTTGCTTACACCGATGAATTTCATCAATGATAATTAAATCAATTTTATAGCGTTCCAACAGTTGACCAATTTGAGTAGGTGTTGAATGTTGTTGAAAAAGTTCATGATTAAGGATGATGTAGTGATGTCCATTATTAACATCATCCCAATATGGATTAAACCTTCTTTCAGTCACTTTACTATCAGGAAAAACTTGCTTAATTTCACTATGCCAGTTTGAAACCGTATCTCGCGGACAAATGATGATTGTTAAATTAGCATCAATAATACGGCTACTGAGGATACCGCCAATAGTTTTTCCTGTTCCAGTTAAGGAAAGATTTAGCATCCGCTTTTGGCTACGTAACCGCACCGCAGCTAATTTTTGCATCAGGTTTGGCGGCGTTATCTTGCCATCTTTCCGAAATCCCCACCCTGCTGGAATGGCAATATTTTTTGCTTGATAGTATTCATCAAGGAATTGATCTCTTACCTGGCGGCCATATCCTTCATTTGTAAATTCCTCTACTGCTTCTACTGCTGATTCATCTTGAAAAACATCTGCCCAAATTCGGTTACGTCTTGAAGCTATAAAAAACTCAATTGCTTCTTGATCTGCTGAAGTTACTACTTGACTATTCAGAAATTCTAAGCTTTTCTGTACTCTATGTTTTGGTAGCTTATTGGAATTTTCAGAATTATAAAATTGATCTAATGTATCAAATGCAGTATTGATATCTAGAGAATTTGAGTTAGTAATATTATCAATTACACTCAATTCTTTATCAGCATTAATAACTTCATTATATTCTATTTTAGGGTCGGATTTTGTTACTTCTTTATCTTGTAAAAAGCTTTTAAGTTTAGTCCCAGAAAGCTTACCCTTAATCACATCTTTGATAATCTTCAGTCCTGCTGAATTTTGAGTACCTAAAACTCCAGCTTGTTCAAATATTTTGTAGCGTTCTGCGGGAGTTAGATTAGGTATATGCTCTTCCAAACTAGCAACAAACTGACGGATTGCCTCTATAGTCCAACCAGAACCACAACGAGCGCAACCGTTATTTCCAAGATTCCATGAACATCTTGTAATAGTTCCTATTCTCGTTTTCCATTCATATCCATCATATGAACATTTAAACCAAGCTTCTTGTGTAGAACCTCTTGTTAATTGATGAGGATTTAAACCTAATATATCATTTTTATGATAATCCCAATACTGTGCTATGTAATCAGGATAAAGAGCTACTAATGATGTACTTTCAGTAGCTATTAAACCCCGACAAGCAGGACAGCCACTATTGCCTTTTTTCCAGGAAACCTTAGCTAATAGAGTAATTTTTGCTTGCCATTCATACCCATCAATAGGAAATTTAAACCAAGCGTCCTTATTAGATCCAATGGTTAACTTCATCGGATCTAACTTTAGTTCGTTATTTTTGTCATAGTGCCAATATTTAGTAACTTCTTCTGGAAACTCAACAACAAGAGCATCTCTACGTTTCCACTCCCCTATCTTTCGCTCATCAGTCCCATTGCAAACCCTACAACCAGGATTGCCTTTAGACCATTGCTGGTTAATTATTATGGCAATAGTTCCTTCCCATTCATTGCCATCAATTTGACATTTAAACCAAGCTTTCTTATTGCTACCCAGAGTTGTCTTATCAGGTTCAATACCTAATTCTTGGTTTTTCTCGTAGTTCCAATACTGCTCAACTAATTCTGGATAAACCTCTATCAGTTTAGGTTGTTTTTCAGCCTTTTTTGTCTTTCCCGCACAAACAGGACAGCCGCTTGTTTCACTTCTTACCCAACTTATTGTAATAGAGTAGGGGTTCTTTTTCCATGAATGCCCATCAATAGGACATTTAAACCATACATACTGAGTTACAGTACCCGCAGGGATTTCTTCAGGGTTCAAGTCACCATTTTTTTCATAGTCCCATAATTCGGCAACTTGTTTTGGATAGAGAGCAGCTAAACTTCTCGCATATAATTCAGCTTTTGCTTGCTCTTGCTTTTTTTCTTCAACAATAGTTTTCTCTTGTTCTCGCTCTTCCAGATACTCTTTAAATGCAGGGTTAGAATTGAGGACTTGCCTAACTCTTTCTCTAGTTACTTTATAGTGATCTCCAATTTGTTGATAGGAGAATCCTATCTTGTAAAGTTCAAGATACTCATTACTTTTATCAAGCTTTTTTTGCCTCTGAAGTTCAATTTTAGATGGTTTTTTGATATCTATGGAATTTTCTGATGGATTCATAAGTAGTGCAGTATAGTCGTCTTGCAGATACTTCCAGAGTTTCTTACCAAAGGAAGAAAGATAAAGCTGTTCATCTTTTTGTGTGACTAATTTATGCTCAATTAAACTAGATACCACATTTTGAAGGTTATTAAAGTGACTAATAGGAAGAGGACTATTTATTAAAGCTTGGATAATCTGAAGTTTTTGAGCGATTTCCTCAATATTTTGCGTATTTACCATAGTTGGCTTATGAGTGTGTGTAGTTTTAGTAACACAAGCATTATTACTGTTAATGCAGTTTATTTATGTATATAAACTATCACATTATTTATGTATATATTTCGTCTCGTTCCCAGAATCTACAAGGTAACTACCGTGCAGTTGGGGAAGGAGTCTGTGAGCTAAAAATTGACTATGGACTAGGCATCTATTAATGATGGAGAAGAAGGTTATCCTCCAATTGATGCGTAAACAGATAGAATATTTCTCTGTCCTCAAGGTGCATAACTTCCATGACCACCATCTCCGAAAATCCCTTTTCCCCTCAAGAAATAGCCTCAGAAGGCATAAAACCAGAAGAATATACCGAAATTGTCCGCCGCTTAGGTCGTCATCCCAACAAAGCCGAACTAGGAATGTTTGGGGTGATGTGGTCAGAACATTGCTGTTATAAAAATTCCCGCCCATTACTCAAACAGTTTCCCACCACTGGACCCCGCATTCTCGTTGGTCCGGGTGAAAATGCCGGAGTTGTGGATATCGGCGATGGACTACAATTAGCGTTTAAAATAGAATCCCATAACCACCCTTCCGCTGTTGAACCCTTCCAAGGCGCTGCAACCGGAGTTGGTGGGATATTAAGAGATATCTTTACAATGGGGGCGCGTCCCATTGCTTTATTAAATTCTTTGCGCTTTGGAGATTTAGATGACCCGAAAACCCAAAGATTATTTACAGGCGTTGTAGCGGGAATTTCCCATTATGGTAACTGCGTTGGTGTTCCCACGGTTGGCGGTGAAGTATATTTTAACCGCGCTTATTCCGGTAATCCCTTAGTTAACGTCATGGCACTGGGATTAATGGAAACACCAGAAATAGTCAAATCTGGCGCTGCTGGTATTGGTAATCCTGTCTTATATGTGGGTTCAACCACCGGACGGGATGGCATGGGAGGCGCTAGTTTTGCCAGCGCAGAATTAACAGATGAGTCAATGGATAACCGTCCTGCGGTGCAAGTGGGAGATCCATTTTTAGAAAAATCCTTAATTGAAGCTTGTCTAGAAGCATTTAAAACCGGGGCTGTGGTTGCGGCTCAAGATATGGGTGCTGCTGGTATAACTTGTTCGACTTCAGAAATGGCTGCTAAAGGCGGCGTAGGTATTGAATTTGACCTAAATAAAATTCCAGCGCGGGAATTGGGAATGATTCCTTATGAATATCTGCTTTCGGAATCTCAAGAACGAATGTTGTTTGTGTCCGCCAAAGGACGAGAACAGGAATTAATTGATATTTTCCATCGTTGGGGACTGCAAGCGGTAGTTGCGGGTACGGTAATTGAAGAACCTATTGTAAGAATTTGGTTTCAGGGGAAAATTGCTGCCGAAATTCCGGCTGATGCTTTGGCGGAAAATACGCCTTTGTATGAAAGAGAATTATTAACAGAACCCCCCGAATATGCTCAAAAAGCTTGGCAATGGACAAGTGATAGTTTACCTGCTTGCAATGTTGCGGGTATTGAAATTGCGGGAAGTTTGCAAAGTTGGAATGATATTCTATTGACTTTGCTAGATACTCCTACTATTGCTTCTAAAAGCTGGGTTTATCGCCAATATGATCATCAAGTTCAGAATAACACTGTATTGTTACCCGGTGGTGCAGATGCGGCTGTAGTTCGTATCCGTCCTTTAGAGTCTCCCCAGTCCCCAGTCCCCAGTCCCCAAAGCGGTGTTGCGGCTACGGTAGATTGTAATTCTCGCTATGTTTATCTTGATCCTTATGAGGGTGCTAAGGCAGTAGTAGCGGAAGCTGCCCGGAATCTTAGCTGTGTGGGCGCTGAACCCATCGCTGTGACGGATAACCTCAATTTTGGTAGTCCAGAAAAACCCATTGGTTATTGGCAATTAGCGTCCGCTTGTCGGGGTTTGAGTGAAGGTTGTCGGGCGTTGGGAACGCCGGTAACTGGGGGGAATGTCTCTCTCTACAATGAAACTTTTGATGCGGAAGGTAATCCTCAACCAATTTATCCGACTCCGGTTGTGGGTATGGTGGGGTTGATTCCTGATTTAACGAAAATTTGCGGACAAGGTTGGCAAAATGTAGGTGATATAATTTATCTTCTGGGTTTACCTATTCAATCAAAAATTGAATTGGGTGCTTCTGAATATTTGGCAGCTATTCATAATACGATCGCAGGTAAGCCACCGAGAATTGATTTTGATTTAGAACGGCGTGTCCAAAAAGCTTGTCGTGACGGTATTCGCGCTGGTTGGGTAAATTCTGCCCATGATTCGGCTGAAGGTGGTTTAGCTGTAGCGATAGCGGAATCTTGTCTTTCTGGGAATTTGGGGGCAGAAATTAATTTCCCAATTAGTGCAAATCACGATTCCCGTTTTGATGAAGTGCTGTTTGGTGAAGGTGGGGCGAGAATTTTAGTTTCTGTCAGTGAAGAAAACCAAGAAAAGTGGGAATCCTATTTAAAGGAACACCTTACAGATAATTGGCAAAAACTGGGAACAGTTTCTAATTCCGGTAATTTAGAGATTTTAACCGCTGATAACCATCAGTTACTCCAGGTTAGTCTCGAAGATATGAGCGATCGCTATTCTTTAGCCATCTCCAACCGTCTCGCTATCTACACCAATACCTAACCAACAGCAAAAATCAAGGTTTGAACATGAAAATTTACAATTCATACTCTATCCTTGACCAATTTACGGTACTGTTTTAATGGATGGTTAAAGATTTGTTAAGAGGCAGGATTCAGGAGTCAGGAGAAAAATTAATTATTCCCTAATTCCCAATCCCTAATTCCCAATCCCTAATCCCCAATCCCCAATTCCCCCAGTTCCCACTGACTCGACACCCCACCAGGAGCAAAACCAGCATGATTCCCCTTAATTCCGTTACCTTGGATGAACACCGTCCTGACAAGCCAGAAGAAGCTTGTGGTGTTTTTGGTATCTATGCCCCAGAACAAGATGTTGCTAAATTGACCTATTTTGGATTGTATGCTCTCCAACATCGGGGTCAAGAATCTGCTGGTATTGCTACCTTTGATGGAACGCACGTACACCTGCACAAAGATATGGGTTTGGTGTCTCAGGTATTCAGTGAAACTATTTTAGAAGAGCTACCAGGTAATCTTGCGGTTGGTCATAACCGCTATTCTACTACCGGTTCTAGCCGCAAGGTGAACGCCCAACCTGCTGTGGTGGAAACTCGTTTAGGTAATTTAGCTTTAGCACATAATGGTAATTTAGTCAATACAATCCAATTGCGAGAAGAATTACTCAAAAGTAATTTTCACTTAATCACAAGTACGGATTCAGAAATGATAGCTTATGCGATCGCTGAAGAAGTTAATGCAGGTACAGACTGGGTAGAAGGTGCTATTCGTGCTTTTCACCGCTGTCAAGGTGCATTTAGTCTGGTGATTGGCACACCCGAAGGTATCATGGGAGCGCGGGACCCTAACGGCATTCGTCCCTTAGTTATTGGCACTTTAGATAGCGATCCAGTCCGTTACGTTCTCGCTTCTGAAACCTGCGGTTTAGATATTATCGGTGCTGAATATCTGCGGGATGTTGAACCAGGTGAATTAGTTTGGATTACTGAAAAAGGTTTAAAATCAATTGCTTGGAATCAACAGCCCCAGCGCAAATTGTGTATCTTTGAAATGATCTACTTTGCCCGTCCTGATAGTTTGATGCACAACGAAACTTTATACAGCTATCGGATGCGGTTAGGACGAAGACTAGCAGCAGAATCACCCATAGAAGCAGATTTAGTATTTGGTGTACCTGATTCTGGCATACCTGCGGCCATTGGTTTTTCCCAAGCATCAGGTATAGCTTATGGTGAAGGGTTGATTAAAAATCGCTACGTCGGTAGAACGTTTATTCAACCTACCCAAAGTATGCGCGAAACGGGGATTAAAATGAAATTAAACCCCCTAAAAGATGTGCTATACGGTAAACGAGTAGTAATAATTGATGATTCTATCGTCCGAGGAACTACTAGCAGAAAACTCGTTAAAGCCTTACGTGAAGCCGGTGCAGCAGAAGTACACATGAGAATATCTTCTCCTCCTGTAACTCATCCTTGTTTTTATGGTATTGATACGGATACACAAGATCAATTAATCGCTGCGACAAAATCAGTTGAAGAGATAGCGAAACAGTTAGAAGTTGATACCCTTGCATATTTGAGTTGGGAAGGAATGCTAGAAACAACTAGGGAAGATACAAATAGTTTTTGTTCTGCTTGTTTTACAGGTGATTATCCTGTGGCTATTCCTGAACAGATGAAGCGTTCTAAATTGATTTTAGAAAAAGCTGTAGTTTAGTCAATGGGTGAATAATTCTCAATCTCAGGTGCAAAAACGCAAAGAATAGAACTTGTCGGGTGGGTTACGCTATCGCTAACCCATCACGTTCGCATTTTTGGAAATGGGAAATCTGGGATTTGATAATTTAAATCCCAAAATTATTCAAGAAGTCGGGTATTTGAGCCTAAATTAAATTATACAAATTAAAAATCAACCCAGTACGGATAAACTCCTGAATTATGTCCAACACCTCATGCTGAATGCAAGTTATAATCTTCTTGCGGAGCAACTTTACAAAAATTTATGAGTAATCCCCTTGTGCAAGCCTTTTTTGTAGGCAGAGCAGTAGCTGAAGTAATTAATGAGCGTGTAGAAGTCGCCTTGACTGACGCTTTGAGTGAGTTGGGTAAATTTGATGCTGAAGCCAGAGAGCAGCTACACCAGTTTACAGAGGAAGTAATAGCACGAGCTAATCGGGCAGCTGAAGCCGCTGAAACTGGCGCAACTACCACAGGTAGTAGTGTAGATGGTGCAGGTTCAACAGACTTACAGGCTGAAATCGACGAATTACGCGCAGAAATAGCCTTGTTGCGAACCGAACTACAAAAATATCGCAGTACGTCAAAATAGAAGTGATAGGGAACAGGGAACAAGGAACAAGGAACAGGGAACAGGGAACAGGGAACAAGGAATAGGCAAAAGTTGATAAATTTTACCCAATCCCCAATCCCTAATCCCTAATCCCTAATCCCCAATCCCCATTAATCAAAAAATCCAGGAGATAGAGTGTCTTTTGCTACTGGCAATTCAGGGAATACCCAACGGTACAAAAAAAATATGGAACAAAGTTACTCAGATAAAGCTTACCGTTGGAATCGGGAAAAATACTCTAGCAAGCGCCGCTTTGTAGATATTTGGTCTTTTGTTTTGACCTTAATGTTCAAACTTTGGCGGTATAATAAAGATTGGAGTTATCCTGGTGGTGTAACGGAAGCCAAACAAGCTACTAGACGTAAAGCCCAAGCGATTTGGATTAGAAATACGTTTTTGGATTTAGGTCCGACTTTTATTAAGGTGGGACAGCTATTTTCTACCCGTGCTGATATTTTCCCTGGTGAATATGTAGAGGAACTATCCAAGTTACAAGATAGAGTACCAGCATTTAGCTATGAGCAGGTAGAAACGATTATTGAGCAAGAATTAGGTAAAAAAATCCCTGAATTATTCCAGAGTTTTGAACCAGTTCCTCTTGCTGCTGCTAGTTTGGGACAGGTTCACAAAGCTGTGCTGCACTCTGGGGAATCAGTAGTGATCAAGGTACAACGGCCAGGACTCAAGAAGCTATTTGAAATTGATTTACAAATTCTTAAGGGTATTGCTCGTTACTTTCAAAACCATCCCAAGTGGGGACGGGGAAGAGATTGGATGGGTATTTATGAAGAATGTTGCCGGATTCTCTGGGAAGAAATTGATTACTTGAGTGAAGGCCGCAATGCTGATACCTTTCGCCGTAATTTCCGCGCCTATAACTGGGTGAAAGTACCAAGGGTTTACTGGCGTTATACTACCTCCAGGATCATTAGTTTGGAGTATATGCCGGGGATTAAAGTTAGCCAATATGAGGCATTAGAAGCTGCGGGTGTGGATCGGAAAGCGATCGCTCGTTATGGCGCTCAAGCATATTTGCACCAATTACTAAATAACGGCTTTTTCCATGCTGATCCCCACCCTGGTAATCTAGCAGTTAGCCCTGATGGGGCTTTGATTTTCTACGATTTCGGGATGATGGGAACAATTAAATCCAATGTCCGGGAAGGACTGATGCAAACCCTATTTGGGATCGCTCAAAAAGATGGCGATCGCGTGGTACAGTCTCTAATTGATTTGGGAGCGATCGCCCCCGTAGATGATATGGGTCCTGTACGTCGTTCAGTTCAGTATATGCTGGATAATTTCATGGATAAACCTTTTGAAGCTCAATCAGTAGCTGCCATTAGTGAAGACCTCTATGAAATAGCTTACAATCAACCATTTAGATTTCCAGCAACTTTCACTTTTGTGATGCGGGCTTTTTCTACCCTAGAAGGGGTAGGCAAGGGCTTAGATCCAGAATTTAACTTTATGGAAGTTGCCCAGCCTTATGCAATGGAGCTTATGACTAACAATAGTGGTTTAGAGGGGAACAGCTTCTTGAATGAATTAAGTCGTCAAGCAGTACAAGTCAGTAGCACTGCTTTAGGTTTACCACGTCGATTAGAAGATACTCTAGATAAATTAGAACGTGGCGATATTCGTCTGCGAGTTCGCTCTGTAGAAACAGAACGTCTGTTAAGACGACAGAGTAATATTCAGATGGGAATGAGTTATGCTTTGATAATCAGTGGTTTTACAGTTTCAGCTACTATTCTTTTAGTTAATCATTATGTATGGTTAGCAGCAGTAGCTGGTTTAATTGCCACCGCAGTTTCAATCATCCTTCTCCGTCTAATTTCACGCCTTGACCGTTATGATCAAAAGTATTAATTATTGCCAAGAACATTTATGAAAAAAAACTTCACGGGTTCTACTGATCCCGGACTTATTCGTTCTAATAATCAAGATTCTTACTGCATAGACCCAGAAGGGCGATTTTTTATAGTTGCGGATGGTATGGGTGGCCATGCAGGAGGAGAAGAAGCCAGTCGCATCGCTACCCAAGAAATCCAAGCTTATTTGTTGGCAAATTGGCAATCTTCCCAATCCGCACAAGAATTATTAGAACAAGCTTTATTGGCTGCTAATACAGCAATTTTGCAGGATCAGCAAACTCATGCTGAACGTTCTGATATGGGAACAACTGCTGTTGTCGTGGTTTTTCGTGACCCAGAGCCACCTTTATGCGCTCATATTGGAGATTCACGACTATATCGTTTTCGGGAATCACAACTCAAGCAAATCACGGAAGACCATACTTGGATAGCCAGAGCCATCCAACTTGGTGATCTCTCAGTTGAAGAAGCCCGGTTACATCCCTATCGTCACGTTTTATCACGCTGCTTGGGACGTGAGGATGTACATCAAGTTGATGTACAACCACTAGATATAAAAGTTGGAGATTGCTTGCTTTTATGTAGTGATGGACTCACAGAAGAACTCGTTGAGCAAGAGATTAAAAGCTGCCTACAAGATGTTCCTTTGCTAGACAAAGCAGCCTTTTCTCTTGTTGAAGCCGCAAAAGAACATGGGGGCCACGACAACATCACAGTTGTGCTTGTCTCTATTGAGGAAAATTCTTAATTTGCTCAATAGTTAGTTTTAGAGACGTTTCACGGAAACGTCTCTACTGTTCTGTCAGTTATTCTTACCACTGATCAAAAACTAAATCGCAAATCGGGTAAATATACTCAGCATTTTGTTCAATTTGAGCATTTTTCCTGCTGACAAATTGATAAAAATATCTTTAAGCCTCTCAATTCACCTGACGAGGCTTAATTTTCATAATCTAGCAAATTCAGATATTGTATCTCTCACTCATATAATTCCCAACTACGAGGAGAGTAATTAGGGCTTGCTGAATAAACATGAAAAGATTACGGGTAAAGGGTTTAAGCCGTTTTCAAGTAAAAAAAAGTGCAAGT
>NZ_JAYGHA010000002.1:10972-62648 GCF_034931405.1 Anabaena sp. UHCC 0451
AAAAAAGTGCAAGTTTTTACGAGGTGGAAACTTAAAAACCTTGCATTTAATTGCTACTCAAAGGAAAAATCGCTCCCATCCAACTCTTGAAACTGTTCCCTGTTCCCTGTTCCCTGTTCCCTGTTCCCTGCCCTCACGGAAAGACTTTCTCAGCAAACCCTAATTAGAACTAACCCAGACAATAGAACACTTTAAATTATCCACAAGTCTATTTACCCAAAATACAGATGGGACTAACTGGTTTATATACCAGCAGAATTAAGCTAAAAATAAATCAGCAGAAAAATTAATCAAAAGATACTGGGCATTTTGTCAAACAATTGTTATCTTTCTTAATACAGAGTCACAAGTGTTGAGGACAAATATCAAGCCCTAGTATTTAGATTTTTGGTTTTTCTGTCACCGATATCACATTTACGCGTTGTTTTTTAGGTTTTAACTATGAATCAACCAATTCAGCTTTCCTTAGAACAGCAATTCAGCATCCGTTCATTTGCGACCCAAGTTAAAGACATGAGCCACGAGCAAGCACAAGACTTTTTAGTCAAGCTCTATGAGCAAATGGTTGTGCGTGAGGCAACTTATCAAGAACTTCTCAAACATCAGTGGGGATTAGATTCCGGTCCCACTATGGCATAGAGTAGGTTTGCTTTTGTCGCAGTGGGCGACCTCCTTCTCTTGCTTGGTTACACCAGAGGAAAGAAGCTGGGGATGTTGGGGCGTCAACTTCGATCACCAATACTAAACTGATAGATTCCACTTACTTCAAGAAGGTACAAAGCAGTAGAGGAGAAAACCAATTTTCTCAGCTTTTTCAGCTTTACTCACTGGATGTATCTCTTCACCCTCTTGAGCTAGTAGCAACAATTATTTCACCACCCAAGTTTTGAGCTTTAATATTCTAACTGTCTTTTAAATTTACAAAAGTCGCATATCAAACCATAAAACTATGACAAATTTTTGTGGCTTGTCTAGTTCAAATAGCTTAACCTGCTGATTTGTCATGTTAAGAGTGCAGTGTGATTAAGCTTCATGTCTTATATAACTATAATTTAGGTTAATCAAGATATTTTGTTTACAAAAGTTTACTTTTTTGAAAATTATACTTTTATACCACATACAACATTTTCACCCAGACAGGTCAAAGGATGAACCAGTATTATTTTTTTCTAGTTTGATTAAGATTTGCTGTTTAATCTTTTCATATTCCTGTTTTAGCAAAGTTTTACTCATTTGGGCATCCGCCGATGATGTTGATACTTTGCTGAGTTTTAGCCATTCTTGCAGCCGTTCCCGTTGAATGGGAGCAATACTGGAGACTAGCACATGACTACAACGGCTAGGTGTTTCTTGTGCAAAAAATAACAAGCGATAATAACCAGCATAGTACAGCAAGCGCATGATTTCCTGACCAAAATTGGTTTTAAGATCAAGGTAATAAGGTAGCCATTTAGGTCCATGTTCACGGTTGTAGATAACGGTAATCCATAACACCATGGGGTGGGGAAGAGAAATAAACAGGAATTGATTATAGCGAGTACAAATTAACCGCTTTTTAATTTCTTGTTGAGATAGCATCACCCACAAAGAGGGAGAAAGTTCACCGTTGTGATGAATGGGTTGGGGAAAAACAATATCAGCGATTGGTTTATTTGTTGGCCAAGCAAGCAACCCTGTAACATCGTCATTGATTGTGGATAAGCGTAGTTCCGTTTTGAGTTTTTTTTCAGGTACGGAAGATAATGGTTGTTCAATTATCGTCTTGTATTCAGGTTGGGAAGGAGTTCTGAAGTTATCATGGGTGAGAGCAGTATTTTGAGAATTGGATTGATTGATTTTGTCTTGCTGTTCTACGGCTATTAAGATATTAAGAATTTCTTGAATAGTTTGGGGGCGATCATTGGGTTTTTTTTCCAAACAACTCATCACCAAATCTTGCACTGGCTTTGGTATTGTTAATTTAGGACTAGCCTCAGCAAAAGAGATGGGTTTTTGAAATTTATGGGCTTGATACCAGGCTCCAAATGAATGGCTTGATGGCATCAGAGGCATCTTAGCTGTGAGCATTTCAAACATCATCACACCCAAACTATAAATATCAGAACGACTGTCTAATTCTTTGCCCTCAACTTGTTCGGGAGAAGAATAAGCCAAAGTACCCAAATAAAATTTCGTCTGATCGCCGTCTGATATCATTAATTTGGCAATTCCAAAGTCTAAGACTTTGACTAATTCTCCAAAACTAGGGTCTTGAATCACCAGCATATTGCTCGGTTTAATATCACGATGAATAATTGGGTAAATAGCTCCGTCTACAGGGATACCATTGTGAGCGCACTGTAAACCCAGGCAGATTTGCCGAGCCATGCTTAAGAATCTAGATAAAGTCAGAATTTGGCTGCGGATGACGGTGCTTAAGCTTTGTCCTTGCAAGTATTCCATAACGTAGTATGGGGTATTATTTTCATCTACGCCATAGTCCATAACACGGACAATATGAATGCTTTTTTGACCTAGCAAGGCACAGGTTTTTGCTTCTCGCTCAAAACGTTCTTGCAAACGCATTTTTTCGTTTTGCATTGATAGAGCAAGAAACTTGATGGCAACTGGGACACCTCCCAACAAAATATCCTTAGCACGATAGACCCGTCCCATTGCTCCAGTACCAATTAACTCTTGAAGTTGGTAGCGGTTGCTAAGTAAGCGTCCAGTGTTGGGGTCTGACATAAAAAATTCGACTCCAGTGTTCAAACATCGTGATGCAAATAGCCCTCTTCTGTCACAGGTTAATCATGAATATGCTTATTGGGATTGACGTTCTAGACTGGCCTCCATTGTACTAGTGAGAAAATGACCTGCGAGAATACCGCTAGAAAGGTAGTAACTATCCTCTGAAACCTGGTGTAGAGTTTCAAAACCGCTGCGACGTTCGCGATCGCCTAATACCCAATAACGTTGGACAATCGTATCTGGACATATCCAACCTTCACCTTCAATCTGTCCCAATATATTATGTTGAAGTAAAAATGTATATTGGCGTTCGCCATCATGCAGTCTGCCTTTATATTGACAAGATATTTCTGGGCGATCGCTACCAGGAAATACCAACTTTGTTGCCATCGAAAACCAGTCATCACGATCCCAAACTACCAAAGTCATCCCTTTAAAGCTGACAGGCATACTATTACGTTCCAGCCAACTTCCTTGCATGAGCCAGCGTCCTGGTTCTAATAAAAAACTGTGAGCCACCTTCTAACGTCCTTTAATTGTTTTAACAAGCAATAATAATTAGTAGTTTAGTAGTTCAGTAGTTAAAAGAGTTACAGGAGTTCAGAAGTATGGCTATAGCTGGCGTAAGGACGTAGCATTTATACGCCACGCTCTGCTATCAGCAGGAAGCAGGATGATTATACCCTACACCCCAAATCCACTTCTTACCCAGTTCCCACCTGATGAATTTCCCCTAAAACCACTTCTTGATCTGCTCCAGTCACGGCGGGTAAATTACCAGGAATAGCTAACTGTCTCCAGTAGGCTAAGACAGCAAAAGCGATCGCTTCTTTAAACGCCGCACTTAAGCCGACTTCATCTGTTGTTAAAACTGCTACTGATTCCAACAATAACTCTAATCTATGTTTTAAGTAAAGATTCCGACTACCGCCCCCACACAATAATACCAGTTCTGGCATTCGTGGTAAAAAAGCACGGTAACTATTAACAATCGAAGCAGCGGTTAATTCTGTAATTGTTGCCAGTACATCTGCGGGACTGAGTTGGTAGGCTTGGGAGTCTTGTAAACACTGATGTAGATAAGTTACGCCAAATAATTCACGCCCTGTAGATTTAGGGGGTGGTAAATGAAAGTAATCTTGACTTAGCCATTGTTCTACTAATGGATAGCAAGGAGTACCACTAGCTGCCCATTTGCCATTTTCATCGTAATTTTTAGCACCATTGCTAAAATGTTGCACTGCTAAATCCAAGAGACTATTTCCCGGTCCTGTGTCCCAACCACGAATTTGAGTCAGCCAGTCATCACACCGAGGCGGTATATAAGTAACATTACCAATACCCCCAATATTTTGAATACAACGGCTCTCCTGGGGATGACTGAGTAAATAAGCATCAACTCTAGGAACTAGGGGCGCTCCATGACCACCAACAGCAATATCAGCTACACGGAAATTACTAATAGTAGTAATACCTGTTAAACGAGCAACAACAGCACCACGACCAAGCTGTAAACTATAGCCGAGTGACTGGGGATTGGGTAAAATATTTCCTGAGACGCAAGACCCTGCTGGCCGATGAAAAACAGTTTGACCGTGAGAACCGATTAACGTAGCAGGTGGATGACCAACTTGAATATTTTGGGCAGCTTGGGCAAAAACGAGTGCGATCGCATCATCTATTTCTGCTAATTCTGCCATTGAAACAGCCGCACCAGCACAAATATCTAAAATTCTTTCCCGCAGTTCATCAGGGTAAGGATAGGTTTCACCTGCGAGTAATTCAACTTGCAGATCCAATTCTGTACCGATAATCTCTACTAAGGCAGCATCTATACCATCCACAGATGTGCCACTTATTAAACCTATAACACGAGTCGGTTGCATTTACGGAGATTTTGGGGTGATTGCAAAAGATAGTTTAACTTAAACTGCCACGACTGGGATTTTATTTAACCGTTCTTCTACTGCTACTTGTGAAATAGTCCCCTCTTTATCAGCAATTTCTAAACCACGACGCACTTTTTCAATTACATATAAATGATATTGAATATCCTCAATTGAGCAATCATCTGGAAGTTGCTGTAAAAGAGATTGTACTTGTTCTTTTGTGGTACTCATAGTTTGATTTTGAGTTAATTTGTTTGTTGATTGGCTGGGATTTACCCAGCCAGGTTTTTTAGAAGTTTTAGAAGCTGCTGAAATTAGAAATCGCTTCCTGTATCTTATTCACAACTTCATCTACAGATATCGCTCCTAACTCCCCAGAAGCACGGGTACGAATACTTAAAGAATTGCTTTCTACTTCCTTCGCACCTACTACGGCCATTACTGGTATTTTATCTTTTTCGGCGTTGCGAATCAATTTACCCAAGCGATCGCCACTTAAATCAACTTCTGCTCTAATTCCCAAAGCTACCATTTTCGCAGCAACTTCTTTGGTAAAATCTAATTGCAGATCACCCACAGGTAACAATCTAATCTGCACAGGTGCTAACCACAAGGGAAAATCACCCGCATACTCTTCAATCAAAATCCCTATTAATCTTTCTAAAGATCCAAAAGGTGCGCGGTGAATCATCACAGGACGTTTACGCGAACCATCTTCAGCAACATATTCTAAATCAAAGCGTTCAGGTAAATTATAATCTACCTGCACCGTTCCTAATTGCCATTCTCGTTCTAAAGCATCACTGAAGATAAAATCAAGCTTGGGACCATAAAAAGCCGCTTCCCCAATACCTTCAAAATAATCCATTCCCAATTCTTGCACAGCACGACGAATCGCACCTTCGGCTTTATCCCAAGCTTCATCACTACCAATATATTTATCACTGGCTGGATCACGAAAACTCAATCGCGCTTTAAAATTCTTCAGTTGCAGACTTCTAAACACCGACAAAATCAAATCGACAACATTGAGAAATTCACTGTCTAGCTGTTCGGGAGTCACAAACAAATGAGAATCATCAACGGTGAAACCACGCACTCTGGTTAAACCACCCAGTTCTCCCGACTGTTCATAGCGGTAAACTGTGCCAAATTCCGCCAACCGCATCGGTAATTCCCGATAAGAGCGTAATTCACTCTTGTATATTTGGATATGGAATGGGCAGTTCATTGGCTTGAGGACAAAACCCTGCTCAATAGCTTTTGCTTCCTCATTTTCAGCCATCATCGGAAACATATCTTCCTTGTATTTCTGCCAGTGTCCTGATGTTTTAAATAAATCAACTCTGGCAATATGAGGAGTGACAACAGGTAAATAACCCCGTTTTAACTGCTCTTTTTTCAAGAAGTCTTCTAAAATCGTTCTTAGTAAAGTTCCTTTAGGAGTCCAAAGCGGTAAACCAGGTCCAACTTGATCAGCGAAAATAAACAAACCTAGTTCTTTACCAAGTTTACGATGATCGCGCCTTAATGCTTCTTCTTTGCGGCGTTTATGCTCTGCTAGTTGTTCGGGAGTTTCCCAAGCTGTAGCGTAAATACGTTGTAGTTGGGCTTTGTTTTCGTCTCCGCGCCAATAAGCACCAGCAACGCTTTCTAATTCTATGGCTTTGGGGTTGATGTCTTTGGTATTTTCGACGTGGGGACCGGCGCACAAATCCCACCATTCTTCACCTAAATGATAAATAGTGATGGGTTCTTGTTTGATATCTGCAAGAATTTCTAATTTATACGGTTCTTTGATTTCTTCAATTCGTTTCTGTGCTTCCTCTCGGCTGACTTCTTCCCGTATTAATGGCAGTTTACGGTTAATAATCTTCACCATCTCTTTTTGGATGACCTTTAAATCCTTATCACTAAAGGGTTCGGGATTATCGAAGTCATAATAAAACCCGTTTTCAATCCAAGGTCCAATGGTAACTTGCGCTTTAGGAAACAGCTTTTGTACTGCCATTGCCATTATATGAGAAGCGGTATGGCGAATCTTTTTTAATGACTCTGATTCGCTGGTACGGGGTAAATAGATTTTCTCTGCTGGTTGGGGTTCTTGATTTGGCGACATCGGCTGTTAAACTTTTGGCTTGGTGATTAAAAATAAATTTGACAAAAAATATCTTTACCTGATAATAGTCCACTGGCTATGGTTTCTCCTAATTTATCCCAACCACAAGCTTCTGGCAAAACAGAGAGTGAAAATAGTTAGCGTTAAAAAACGCATATAAATACTAAAGAGAAGATTTTACTTAAAGCTATTTATTAATACTTCTTTAGATATATCTTTTTATATACCTGGAGAACCATACAAATCCTTTGTCCAGTCCCTACAATAATACTTTGTATATCAGATTACAGATTTTATTTTGTCAATAAGATATTTGGGAAAATTAGAGGATTGTTAAGAATCGTAAATAGCGTTAAGATTAAAAAAGATATTTAGAAATATAATTCTCATATATGGGAGATCCTAGTTTACCAAGTCCTGAATTGCTGCAATCAGTCCTAGAGCCATTGTTAGAGGATTTTGAATATTGGTTTACGCGCGATGCCTACGGCGGGCTTCGCCAACGCGTAAATTATTAGAAAATGAGAGAATAGAATTTATCAGTGAACAAGAGCAGCTGGATTTACTCAGTCGAGTTAATCAAGCACAAGCAGAACTAATTACATCTAAGATGCTATTTACTGCAACTGATAAACAAGTTGGGATTGATATGGCAACATTAATGCCTTGGCATCAATTATTAGGCGAATGTTGGAAAGTAGGAATGCGCTACCGTCAATTAAAGCCAGAGTGACCTACAGCGTCACAAATCAGAACGTTAGGATAAAAACCTTAACATTATTTTCATAAAGAAATAATGTATCTCATGTTACAGTGATCTGAATAGGATTACAAAATATCACATCAAAAATAGTTAATCTAACCTTCGCCACCAACATAAATAGTGGGTGAGCGGAAGTTAAGCACTACGATATAAAACTTTAAAACTTGTTACCCTGGGAGGATAATTATATGCTACACCTACTCTACATTCTAGCTTTCACAGTTCTTGCATTTATAGCTGTGGGTAATTTAATTCGCAATCTGATCATGTTTAGTTTTGATAGGGAGCGTCCTTATCCAGCGAATTCCTCTGGGGGTAATCAAGGTGGTTTTGGTTATTATGCAGCAAGAAGACAATCCATACCCCATCCAGAATTATTAGATAACGCAGGTAATTTAATTAAAGAGCCTTTGTTGGTGATGCGTTCAATTAATGTTGAAGATGCGCGTCAACAGTTAGATGCTCTTTATGAATCTTCCCCTGGTCATAAAATTGAGCGTTCAGAAGAAGCTTAATTAATTCATTATTTTTATAATTTGGGAATCTGTAGGGGTTTAGCAATGTGCTTTACCCCAAATTTTTGGGTTTATATAATTAATAAAAAGATGATTGATGATTTATTTTGTCTGAATCAGGATGTCCAGGATTAAAGGATTTATAGGATGGAAATTGACATTTTTATTTTCAATTAAAAAAATCATTTTTTATCTAAGTTATTCAGGGTGAAAAACAAGATTTTTCAGATTTAAGGATTTAGAGAATTTAGTATTGTTTATTTTGTCAGAATCAGGATGTCCAGGATTAAAGGATTTATAGGATTAAGATTGACATTTTTTTTAAAGCATTAATCCCACCAATAAGCAATAACTACACCATCTCGCTGTTCCCAAAATGACTCACCTTCCAAACCACCTTGTAACCTCATTTGTAACCTGCGCTGAAGTCGCAAACCATATTCTTCATTATTACCATCAGTAATATCTACTGAATCTGCACGCCACTTTTTACCCAAATCTAAAAGCTGAGAAACTATAGTATCTTGGTTTTCTGTTAATATGTAGAGAGTATCCGCAGGATAAGAAATAAAGTGAATTATACTTGATTCTGGCATCGGGCGATAATTTGCCATTGCTAATAAAGTATCAACCAAACCACCAAAACTTAAACCATGTTCATCTGGTGCAAAAATCGGTTTGGTAAACAGAAAACTCGCCCATAGATGAGAATTTTCGATAAGATCCTTAATAACCTCCTCTCCATTAAATTGATTAAAGCGACGTTGCCATACTAAGGCTGCAAAAAGTTCCTGGGGACTGTATTCTTGAGCTAGAGTTTGAATTTTAGAGATGTTTAACATAGGGATTTAATTACAGTTTGACTAAATAGGACGATTTTCTCGACCGTGATAAATGCGTAAAATAATCACATCATCCTCAAGAATAACGTAGTGAATTATAAAACCATATTTACCAAAAGAGACTAAAAGTTTTCGTAATCCTGCTATTTCATCTACAATTGCACCCCGTCGCGGATTTTGTTGTAGACTTTCACCAGAAGAAACAATTGCTTGTACTGCGCGTACTGCTGCTTCAGGATTATTAAGTGATATAAAATCGTAATGACGATTTAAGTCATTAATTGCTGTTTCTGTCCAAACTATCTCCGACATTATATTTATTGTTGATTTCCTAAATTATTTGCCCATTTTTTAACTGCTTCATGTTTGACTCCTGAACCTGTACGCAGGTAGGTCTCTAAAGCAGATTTGCTTTGCTCAATCATTTCTGTTTCAGTCAGGGGTTGAAAATTTAATTCTGTATCTATCTCACCATAATCAAGTGATGCTGCTGTTAAATTTTCTTCTTTAGCTAATTCTGTGGCTAAAAATTGAATGGCTTTGATTTTTTCTTGATGAGATAATTTTTGCAGTGAGGGTAAAATTTCTGTTAATGTCATAGAAATATGGGTTAAAAGCTACTTACATTATACTGCGATACCTTTGGTAAGCTACCGCTAACGCTCTTTATTATCCATAACAAAAGAAAGCTATCGCATACTTAGTGAACTCCATAGAATGATTGATTCTGTTTTAATATCATTCCCTAAAGCTTCCGCGAAAGTAGGGGTAATTCATGAATTACCCCTACACTATTGGATCATGTTTTTTGTGGAGTTCTCTTACCAAATTGTTTTTACATGGGGATAATTTAAAATCTTAGCATCACAGGTAACAAGGGGAATTTGATAACGTCTGGCAATAGCAACTAAAATTCTATCTGCTGGATGGATCTTTATGAAAATCGTCTGGTAATTGTGTACTAGCAATTGCATCTATGGGTGATAAAGGTTCTATGACTATACCTGAATGAGTTTTTGCTAACTGATACCATTCATCAATAGGTAAAGGTACAACTAATTTACCAATACTAGATTTAACTGCTACTTCCCAAACAGAAATAGCAGAAACTAATAAGCCATTTTCCGGTTCTTCATGTTGAATAGCTTGTTGTGCTGCTTGTGATAATTGATTGGGTTCATGAAGCCACCACAGCCAAATATGTGTATCTAGTAAAATCATTCTGCTAATGCTTCCCAAAGTTCAGGCATTGGTTCATCAAAATCACTAGCAATGGTAATAGGTTTTCCTCTCAGTGGGTAATTCTTGGTAGTGCTTATTTGTTGTGAATTTGTTTCACTGTTTCCTGCTTTAAATTCTAAAAACTCGATAAATTTTATTAGTTCATTGCGCTGTTCAAGAGGTAATTTTTGGATTTTAGCGATCGCCATTTCTAAAGTTATCATTTCTTCATTTATCCTGGAACTTAAAACTCTTTCTATTTTAGCAAGCGATACCTTTGGTAAGCTACCGCTAACGCTCTCCATTTTCCATAATTAAAGAAAAGCGATCACTCCACAGCACTTTACTATCGCTTTTATTTCCAATACAAAAAGTTATGAAACAAGTTTTAGTAATGCTTCATTAATAATTGTTTGATATCCAACTCCTTGTTTCTCGGCTTCAGATTTTGCCCAAGCAATCACTTGAGGATGTAACCTAATAGAAACAGATTGATATTTTTCTGTTTCACTTTTCGCAGGTCTTCGTCGTCGAGTGTAATTGATACCAAATTGTTCTTGAATAGCTTGTTCAGCAGCTATTACTTTTGATGGAGTAATTCTTCTGGCATGATTAAAAGGAAATTCAGCTTTCTTCTTCATATTGTTGACGCTACAATAGGGATAGCTATATACATTTAATCAGCAGATTCTTGATATTCTTTGATTTTCTCATATAAACTATCAACAGTTTCTTGAGAAAAAAGGGCTTCTTTTAATTGTAAATAATCACCTTCACCTAGTTTACAAGTAGCCAGAAATTTCATTACTTTTGCTGGTTCTAAATGGGTAAGTAAAACCTGCATAACTTCTTGTAAATTTTGCTGTTCGTTAATAACTTTAATTGTCATCTTCTATTTCCAAAATCAAATCTGTTGGGTTAATTACTTGCAATGATAAATCTTGACATCGGTTGATTAATCTTTTATCACTTGTGATAAAATAATTACTTTGAGATGATTCTGCACAAGCAACATGAAGTGCATCAATAGGTTTAACACCTTGCTTTTCTAGTTGTTTTCCTCTAATTCTAATATTTTCATCTACTAATACTCTTAAAGATGCTAGTTGTAAATATCGTTTCATTGATTGCTGGTTAATGGTAACAGGGTTACGACTATTTTCATATTCTAGAACTGAAGAACTAACTAATTCTAGTATTTTTGCTTCTACCATTTGTAAAATTAAAATAACTGCCTGTGTTTCTAGAAATATTTTTGGTTGTGTTTGGTCGTCAAATGGACGATTATAAATACTGGTGTCTAGATAAACCCTGATCATATTACTGTTTTGACATCTTTCTCTATTTTACAGTAATAATAACCTCAGTTGCTAGTTATAGAGAAAAGCGATACCTACGGTAAGCTACCGCTAACGCACATTCCCAACAACAAAAAGGCGATCGCTCTCCATTTTCCATAATTAAAGAAAGTGATCGCACATCATTCCATAAGCAGACAAGCGATCGCTCTTCATTATCCTAAAGAATAGAAAGAGCGATCGCACATTCCCAACAACAAAAAAGCGATCGCACTCCATTCTCCATAACTAAAGAAAAGCGATCGCTTTCCCCCATCTTCCAAAAAAAATTCGCTATTTCATCATCCACAAACCATACCTAAAACGTAGGGGTTTAGCATTGCTAAACCCCGATAAATCATTGACGACTCACCATTATTGTGATAATCAACTATTTATATTTATTTTTCCATTCCCAGTATGCTTGTAGTGGACTAACTGTTGCAGTTCTGACATTTGTTTCTGTACCTGAAGAAACAGAACCACCACCAGCTTTAGTACCAACTGCTAGATGAAAGTGTGCTTTACTGCCTAGTTGGCTACCAACAGCACCAATTTGATCTCCTATTTTTACGGGGTTGTCTTTTTTCCAGTTACCTAAGCTTTGCAAATGACCATAAACCCAAACTCTGCCATTTGCATCTTCAACAGCTATAAAGAAACCATTACTTGATGAATTTTTAGAATCCGTCCATAAGACTTTACCAGCAGTTGCAGCCTTCACGCTGTCTCCCATAGAAGCCTTAATGTCAATCCCTGAATGTGATTTCTTCTCGCTAGTTTTATAACTGGTGTCGTACAAGTAACCAGCATTCATTGTCCGAGAACTTCCTAAAATAGCTGTACTTAAATCCCGGTAAATTTGTTTTATTGAATCTCTGCTTTCTCCATTTGTTAAGTTGCCATCAAAGCGAGTATCATCTCCGGTTTCTACATCCCAATCATTTTCTGTTAATGAGGAAAGTTCAGAATAATAACCTGAAGCAACAACAGAACCATTTTGATCAAAAAGATACTTAACTGGAATACCTCCATAAGCTACTGATTGCCCAGTAATTTGATAAGCATTACCAATAGTATTTCCAGATAAATTATGCGCCCAAACTTCTCCTTTTTCATTAACTACTAAAATTCGATTATCTTGATAGAATACGGATTTTACAAAAACTCCACTTGAAGCAACAGGTGAACCAGACAGACGATAAGCACTACCAATGTTATTTCCAGATAAATTATGCGCCCAAATTTCTCCTGCTTGATTTAGAACTAAAATCCGATTATCTTGCATAAATACAGCTTTAGGAGAAACACCGCCATTAGCAACCCTCGACCCAGAAAGTTGATAAGCGTTTCCAATGGTGTTTCCATTTAAATTATGCGCCCAAATTTCTCCTTTTTCATTAATAGCTAAGATACGATTACTTTGGTCTTGATTTAAGACAAATTTAACAGGTGTTCCACCATTAGCAACACTTGAACCAGAAAGTTTATAGCCACTTCCAACCGTATTTCCTGAAATATCATGCGCCCAAACTTCACCTTGTTGATTAACAACTAAAACACGATAATCTTCAAAGAAAATATATTTAGCAGGAACACCACCATTAGCAATAGAATTGCCAGTAATTCGATAAGCTGTTTCTATATTATTTCCTATATTTTGACCCCAAAGTTCTCCTTTATCATTTATTGCAAAAAGAGTTGGGACTTGAAAAACTTTCAAACTACTAATTTTATCGTTCCAGCCATTACCAACATAAGACTGTGAACTATCCCAAACTATTTTTTGTCCCCCAAAGCTACTATGTTCATAAGCTTCTACTACCCATCCTGGTTGAACAGAAATAGAGGAAATTTTATCATTCCACCAAATATTCCCTAATTCATAAGAACCAGCACCATAAGTTCTTTGCGATCCACCAAAACTACTATGCTCATAAACTTTTACATTCTTCTCAATCCCAACACTCACCCCATCAACAAATAGAAAACCATGATCATCCTCTACCTTTAACACACCCAAATCTGCACTATCTAACGTATTTCCTAGTACCAACTGCGAGAAAATATAACCTTCATCCCCAGCAGCATCTACCACATTAATCCGACTATCTAAATAATGCCCATACTCTTCTAATAACACCCCAGTTACAGCACCAAAATTACCCAAATTATCAACTACAAATTCCTGAGATAAATAAATAGTATTTGTTTCCTTACCATACGCACCATTAAAGGATTGACTAGATACTAATTTTATATTCGGTGCATTAGTAAAATCATTTTCCGCTAAATGTTGCAATATTTGATCAGCCAAATCTTTTTGATAATCTTGACCAAAAGCAACATTAAAGATTACATCAATTTCAGCATTGCTATTTAGTCCAGTCAGGATATCTTTAGTTGCATCAATTGACTGAATAACAGTATCAAAAAACTGTTGCGTATCAGGAAGTAATGGAGAAGAATCAGAGGAATCTAAAGCATATAAAGGATCTTGATAATCGACTAAACCCTTATGGTTGTAGGGGGGGGGTAGAAATAGGACTCTGCTGAAAATCAAATGTTTGCTCAAACATAGATGCTCCTTGATGTAAAGAGTAATAGATTTGCTACCTTTCATTCTATGTGAGCAGATGTAGAAGTCTGTATACTTTATATTAAAGAGTTAGTGAATTTTATTTGTTGAGTAACTGTAACTTCATCTATAAAAACGTAAAAATTGTCACATTAATTCTATCTAAACGCTTGTTATGGCAGTGACTCAACAGGAATAGAACAAGATGAGGTTTGTTCAATCCCTTGTCATTGTTGAATTACAGGCAGTTTTAAGTGTAATCGCGGCTTCTCAGTAATTTGCCGGAATTTATATGAATTATTGATGAAGAGGATTTGGATCTTTTTGTCTGAATCAGGATATCCAGGATTAAAGGATTAACAGGATTCTTTTTACCGCTAATTTCATGATATTTTGATCCTGATGAGAACCTTACACCTTTTTTCTGATCTGGTGAAAAATATCCTACCTCATGACCAACACTGACATTCACTGTCAACTTAGTAGTATAGCCCAGCAATTCCAAATTTTTGAATGTGTTTCCTGCGCTATTGCGTTGCGGAAATTTCTAATTGATCAGAAAATTCCTGGTAGAGAGATTAGTTTGTTTACAGGGAGTACAGAAGACCCATTTTGTAATATTTACCATGAAATTCTACAACAAAACATCTCAATCAACGGTAGACATTTTGCCATTGCTGTAGAAATTAATGGACAAGAACTCATATTTGACAACATTCACCCCGAAGGAATTTCTAGGGTAAACTGGATAAATAACGTCTATTGTGCTGCACAAGATTTAGGTGGAGAATTTCAAATTACTGAAACAGAATTTTAAGGTGGAGGAATATCATGGTTGATTTGTATGATTTAATTCGTAATATTCAGAAACGTCCGGCTATGTATTTAGGAAGAGCAAATATCACGAATCTTCGTACTTTTATAGCTGGTTACTGTTTTGCACGTCGCCAAATGGGAATACCTCAAACAGCACAAGAACAAAAATTTTCAGAATTTCCAACTTGGATTCAACAGAAATTTAGTATTGTTTCTCATCAAACATGGGATCAAATTATTCTGTTTTTTTCCACAGATGAACACAGTGCTTTAGAGAAATTTTTTCAACTATTTGACGAATTTACTCAAGCTGAGGTTGTTTATGAACAGCAAACTCCTCTACAGGAAAGTTTGGTAAATACATAACTTTGAAAGTAACTTTCAGAATCAGGATATCCAGGATTAAAGGATTTACAGGATGTTTTTCATAAAATCTGCGTTTATCTGCGTTTATCTGCGTTCAATTATTCTAATCCCCAGATCCCCGACTTCTTCAAGAAGTCGGGGATCTATAAACAAAATTTAAGCTTCAATTACCACTCGCAAATTACCCCGTTTTTTCGCAACTCGACAAGCGGTAGTGCTACCAACTCGCTCAAATTCTAAATCAAGAATCGTCGCACCAACACGCAAATTATGCAATGATAAACGATTAATTGATTCTGGCAAAGCCGGATCAATAATTCGTAAACAATTATTCTGTGCGTCTGGAACTAAATTCACCATCATTTGCAATAATTGAAAGATGCTACCTGTAGCCCAAGCTTGCGGTGTACAAGCAACAGGATATTGTACAGGAGTATTATCCCCATTCAGTTCATAACCACAAAATAGTTCTGGTGGACGTTGATAAGATTGCTGGGAAGTCATATTAAACAAACCTTGAAATAACTCCAAAGCTTGATCAATTAAACCGAGCGATCGCAATCCCATTGCAATCAGAGAATTATCATGCGGCCAAACAGAACCAATGTGATAACCCATGGGATTATAAGCCGGAGACAAACTACTTAAAGTTCTAATTCCCCAACCATTAAACATATCAGGCGCTCCCAATCTTTCCGCCACACTATAGGCTTTTTCTGGGGTAAAAATCCCCAAAGATAAACAATGCCCAGGATTAGAAGTAATACTATCTACTTGATTTCCTTCCCCATCTAAAGCCAAAGCACAAAAATCTTGATCTTCAATCCAAAAATCTTTATTAAATCTAACTCGGAGATTTCTAGCTTCGTCTTGCCAACGTTCTGCTAAATCCAGGCGCTTTTTCATCTTCGCAATTTCTGCTAATTTGATTTTCGCAGCATAGACATAAGCTTGCACCTCACAAAGAGAAATTGAACCTTGAGCTAATTCCCCTTTCCTGTTAACAATACAATCACCAGAGTCTTTCCAACCTTGGTTAACCAAACCACCTTTTGATTTACGAGCATAGCTGAGATAGCCAGTTTCTTGAAGATTAATATCAATCCAATCCATTGCAGCTATAGCATTTTGCCAAAGTGCTTCTAGAGTTTCTTGATCATTAGTCCAAGCATAGTAATCAGCATACAGCATCAACCATAAAGGAGTCGCATCCACTGTTCCGTAATAAGGTGTATGGGGAATTTCTTGACAACGTGCTAATTCTCCCATTCGTAACTCATGTAAAATCTTCCCTGGTTCTTCTTCCCGCCAATTATCTTCTTTTTTACCTTGATATGTTGCTAACAGCATCAAAGTTTCTTTAGCAATTTGCGGATTTAACATCAAAGTTTGGGAAGCGGTAATAATAGAATCCCGTCCAAACAAAGTGGAAAACCAAGGAACACCGGCGGAAACAGTTTTCTGCTTGCCAAAAGATTGGCGTAACAAATACATATCGCCTTCAGCCCTTTCAATCACTCGATTGAAAAGACTTTTATCCGAGCTAATGCGGGTAATTTGTTGTACCCAATTTTGCTCTTCCATCAATTCAGAAGCTTTTGCTTGTGCCAAAGTTGTAGCAGCATTCACACCAGAACTGGGCTGATTATTGGTTAACTTCTGCAACCGATAACCCAGTTTTTTAGTTTCGTGAGAAGCTAACTCTAACTGCCAAACAGCAGTGTAACCTTGGAAATAATCTGGTTGTTGATGTTGGAATTGTATTCGGGATTCCATCACCGCACCATCTAAACCTTGATAAGCCAGTATCAGGGATTCTTCCCTGTGTGTTTCTAGGAGTGCGACACCATCAACTATTTTTGCTAACTGTTTTGGCTCTACTAACCGTAACAATTTACCCCGTTGTTTGCGGTTATGACCCCGGACTTCAAATAAATCCACAAAATCCGCATCAAAGCTGAGACTGAGTTCAAAAGTGATGCTGGAGGTGCTGTAGTTAGAAACTTCTATTTCTTCAAATAGTGCGCCATTGAGTACCAATTCCCGACGAATACCAATAGTATCAGCCTTGAGGTGATTGTCAATTTTCGGGTTAGTACATAAGACAGAGAGCGCAAACCCTTTATCAGCAGTGCTACTCAATAAAACAGGCGATCGCCCATTAATCTGCAATTCTAAACGACTCAAAAACCGGGTATCAGCACAAAACAACCCCATGCTGGGATTACCATCCTCAAGAGAACAACTAGAAATGTTCCCTATCGTATCTGTCACCAAAAACAAATCATCATCTTTAACCGTCAAAGTTGGCTGTGGTCTTTCACTGACAACACAAGGCCATTCTGGAATAGGTACTTGTTCTGCGGGAATAAAAGTTTTTCCATCGAGGACGATTTTATCTGGGGTTATCAACGTATCCGGTGTCATGAGCCAAATTTCCCTATACAGGACTGGGGATTGGGGATTGGGAATTGGGGATTGGTGAGAAAAATCGTTACCTATTCCCTGTTACCTGTTCCCTTCTTTTCCAATTACCAAATCTCTATAAATCTATACCTTTTGAATCTGAAGTCAAGGCTGAAAACTGGTGATTTTTAAGTGATTTATGCGTTGATGAGCATTGAGAGATACTAGAACTGGAAAATACTCATAAATATGTTTAGTTAATGTTTAGTTAAAAAAATTTTGAGTTTTGTCAAGGGTCAGCCGTACCCAAACTTACCAAGGTCTTTTTTAGGTATTGGCTCAATAAGTAGGGGTAACATTTCCATGTTAGCAGGCTATTTATCAAACTTGCTGATTAAAAACAAAACCACACTGGTTTTAAAAGTGAGAAAACAGAAGTATATTCGGTAGGACTAGTGAGCGCGTAATATGAGTTATGCCACTCAGACCCTCAAAGTTACTCAGGCTTGGGATACTTTTATGTCTCTTGTGGCTACTATTCGTAAGTTGGGTATCAGCTTTTTTGAATATATCCGTGACCGCATTTCTCAGCTTGGGATATTCCAACTGAACCAAAATGATATTCCCGTAAAAATCAAAACCAACAACAATACCACAACTTGAGAATTTACAGCTTTACCCCAAATCAGAAACTCATTAAAACATGAAAAATCAAATCATCACCAATGACTTTTTCTCCTCAACTATTTTTAGGGTGAGCCTATTTAGCTTATATTTACCAATTACCCTAAATACTGGAATTAGTCTTGCTGCACCAGCCGCAGCACTAAAAAAATGGGAGTTTAACCCCAAAACGCAACAACTAGAAATTACTCTTTCCGCAGCTATAAAACCTGAATATTTCTATCTTGATCAACCCCCACGATTAGTTGTAGATTTACCTAATACCCAATTAGGCAATGTTAATACACAAAAAAATTACTCTGGAACAATCCATAAAATTCGCGTTTCTCAATTTAGCCCTAATATTACGCGTATTGTTATTGATTTAAAACCAGGAAATTTTATTGATGTCAACCAAGTAAAACTCCAACCCATTTCTTCAAAAAATCCCACTCGCTGGGTAATACGCCCCATTATCTCCCCTAATCACACGTCTTTAATCAATCAGCCTTCCCCATCCTCTTTGATGACTCTTCCACCACCAGCCAGCAATTTACCCCTGAGTCAACAACCTTTTGTAATTGTACCACCTCCTAATTCTCAAGACCCTGCTCAACTATCTAACTTAATTATTCTCCCAACTAATTCTCCAAAATCTTCAGAGAATTCCAATACCATTACCATCCCTAATTCTTTACCCAACCTTCCTAATTCCCAAAACTATACAGATCCAATTTTCAACACTCCCATAATTGAATTTGGTCAACCATTACCCATTCATAAATAAAAAGTCAAAAGTCAAAATAGGAAATAGGAAATATTTATTTTTCTCGTGACTCCTGACTTCTGAATTATTAAGTTTTTAGAATCTTTCTGTTTCCTGATTTGGTGCCACTGCGCCTGGTTGAGATAAGAAGAAATTTTGAGCAGATTCATTCTGATATATACACCTAATATCTGGCTTTTCACTGTTTAAATCGCCAGTAAAACCAAAAGTATTCAGGCGGTTTTTACATTCTCTTACCTGATCTGAAGTGACAAGTTTTTTATTTTCTAATATTGCCCAGTTATTTTGTCGGATTACACATCCAGGACGTATATTTGGCTGGGCTACATAGACATTAAAAGGGTTAAGAGTTACAAACAATCTAGCATCCATCACCATCGCACTAGCTCCATACTGCACACAAATTTCCGGGTTTGGTGCTTTAGTATCAATAAATTCACGGGAAGCCACATTTGATGGACTCAATGTGCTTGTAGAACTAAAAGCAATACCAATCCCAATACCCAAAATCAGCACCCCTCCCAAAATTGCAATGGTGGTGAAATTAAATAGAGGGGACTGCAACACAGAGGGTTTAGAAGTAGTATTAGTAGCTGATCTACCAGTTGATTTACGTCTCATTTTTGTTTGATCACCTTTGCGCCAACTTGAGGAGGGAGTCGTTTGTTCTCTTCCTACTTCAGTATAGTATTCGTTCACTGGTTGCAGACATTATGCGATCGCTTAAATATCCTCTGCAAATACAGCGCTTTTTTATTAAATTGCCAAGAGTGAGCATCTAACAAGTGTTTATACTTAAATAATTAGCAAAAAAATCCTGGGTTTTCCCAGGACATTTTAGTTTTTTCTGTTATGATTATGAAATGTGAGATGTACCTGGTTATACCTGAAACTTCACCCTCAGAATACCCAGTAATCGAACTTCAAGACAGTTATCGGTGTTTATTCGGCACTGATAACTGTTGTCTTTAATCTTTTTCTGGTTACAGTTAAGCCTATACCAGCAAGAGCAAAAAGCCCCAACAATGTACTAGATTCGGGAACTCGTGTTTGGTGAACTGATTGTTTGATCACTGAGATACTTGCAAAGCCCCCATTAGCCACTACAGCAATATCTTTGCCAACCGATATTTTCTTTTGATGGGGATTTAGATCTTCAATTACCGAATCAAACGGCGAAACTGATGTAGCCAGTAGATTCACTGAGCCAGTACCAGGATCAAGGAGATCAACTGTATCAACAATTGTTATAAACGGATTACCGACATGACTCACCCCATAAATGTCAAGTTCTAAATCAACCTTCGTAATCCATTGCTTAGGGTCAAGCACTGTGACATCATACTTAAAAGTTGTGTCGATTGCCTGATTTTCACTAACAGTCCAAAAAGGGCTTTGAAAAACCAGGTTATACGCGCTATCAACTATTTCTCCGAATACCGCAATTTGGTTGCTCTGAGGTCCAGTAGCATTACCGAAGTTAACAGTCGAAAAATCCCGAAAATTATCAAAGAGTTTGTCACCAAGTTGATAAGAATTTCCCGCCAGTAGATCACTAAGTAGGACATTGCCATTTAGAATTGCCGCTTGAGCAGAAGCTGACAGCATAGCCACCGTAGCCAGAGTAGCAGTTATTCCCACTGCCAAAGATTTTGCCGCTTTGTGTAATTTCATACTTATTGTTCCTTAACTCAGTTGTCTGGATGAGAAAAATTTACTTAAAGGTCCGCTCTTCTTAATTTAAAAAGAGAAGGACTTTCTGCATTAAAGACACTTTTTATCTCAGTATCCTAATCATAGAATAGATAACTTGAATGTCTAACTCTAGAAGTCTGTATCTATTGTCAATAAGTTAAGACAATGAAACCTCTTCATTCGACATTACAGTGGCTTTTAGCAGTACGTAAGTATCTTTAGATATATATCCAAAGATTGAGATGAAGATGTTATCTATCTAGAGTACATCTACATATAAATACTAGCTGCCTTTATCTAATCTTTTCGGACTTTACAGGATCTTTATTCTGTTAAGCAACGTAAATATTTATGGGTCACTGACAAAGACCCCACTTAAGAAATTTTACTGAACTCCAAAAAATCACCACATATTACTATAGAGAAAATTAGTGAACAGAAAAATTACTTATTTATAGATTGCTGAGGATGTTAACAAATATTACAATGTCAAACATTTGACCATACAAAAATTCATATTTTTGCCAAAATTTGCTAGTATCGATAACTTATATTTATATATTTATTTTCAGAGTTGTAACCTGAAGTTCACAACAAATTCACATAAACTTCATAAAGTCGCACTCACTCAGAAAAGACACCATCTCGTTTGCAGGGGGGGGTTTCCCACCCCTACAGTGCTAACTAGCTAACAGAGTTTTTTCTAGCGGAGTCCATCGGAAATAGCGATCGCCACCCCGTTCAATTACCACTTTTACTCGTGGTTCTAGCTTCGGCAAATTCGCCAAATACTCCACTTCCTGATCAGAAAGAATATGTCCCTCAATAATCCACAGCAATAGACCCTTAGACTTAGGTGGTAGCTGTTCCAGATGAGAACTGATTATAGGTGGCAAATAATATACTTCACCCACCGCTGCACCACTACCAGTGCTTTTTTTACCCAGATGAGGCGGCCTTACACCATGAACTCCAGTCAGATAGGCCCCAACATCTCCTAGACCCCTGGCAGTAATGTGAAGGTTAATATAGCCAGTAGCCCGTAATCGACGACGATAACGACCTTCATAGCCTCCCTCCAAAGGAACATATACACCCAGAGCGCCAAATTTTTCCAAATCCCGGATTAAACCGTTGCCAGTGGTAATTAGTGCCATAGATTTTCGTCTTATCCCACTTAGATATCTCTATTATTCACCCTTTGATGGTAGATTAAGTTAGATTAAGGCACAGAATTTTAGCAATATAGGCATTGAGCGCAGGAGAGTTTCCCCATTCCCCACGTTTCTTACACCTCTTGCAAAATCAACGCATTGACATACTCCCCGCCCTAAAAGTACGGGGATTCTGGGTTCAAACAACAGTTGCAGGTATAGCCCGTCTTACACTATCTCGCCCAACAGACAATGCCCTGCCTGTTTGTACTATTCTATCAAAAAGTCGCCCTAGAAGGGCGAGGAACCTCAAACCCATGTTTTTGGTAAACTACTAGACAAAAATAAATCAATGATTTATATTATTAGATTGTGACCAAACAGTAAAATCAGACTAGCTATCTTAGTGATCACTATCCACCAGCATGAGCATCATCATGATGATTTAAAATTCCTCAAGAATAATCTGGTGGAAATGCACAAGAGACTGCTAAACTAAAAAAGCTTTTAGGTCAAAATCAGGAGCGAATGGCTATCAACCCACAGCCAAATTAAAGCTCCAGCCCATGTTCACTCCCGCAGCCCCTGAAAAAAGGCAAAACCTCAAACATCAAGTTTCAGGTATTATATAGAAGTAGATCCTGAAGAGTAAATTTCAGGAAACGGAAACTAAGTAAAAAACACTTAAGTCCTACTACAACCGGAGAGTGCCAGAGCAATCGCTTGGACGAAAGCATTGCTGCACAAAGCGCAAAGCAATAACGTCTTGATTGATTCCAAAAGTAACACTTTTTCATCAGGAAGGTAATTATTGCCATCCTGCTCAAAAAGTGAATGAAAATAAACGGACTCATCAAACAGTAGGGAAAAAGTTTGTTGTGTCATAAAGGATTTGCACTGTCTAACGCCAGTCCAAATTTGGGAGGAGATTCCCCCCAGTAACGACGCTGACAAAATTACTTCCCCAATAAGTCCGCGTCCAAGGTCAGCAACTAGATAAGGAGAACCAGTTACTGTGTCTGTAGGTATTCTCGGCACCAAGCTGGGCATGACCCAAATCTTTGACGATGCAGGAGTATCAATTCCTGTCACCGTAATTCAAGCCGGGCCATGCACTGTTACACAAGTTAAAACAAAGCAGACCGACGGTTATGCTGCCATCCAAGTTGGCTATGGCGAAGTTAAACCCAAGGCTTTAAATAGACCACTGCTAGGTCATTTAGCAAAATCATCTGCCCCAGCACTGCGACACTTGAATGAGTATCGCACTGATACCTCTGGTGATTATGCTTTAGGACAAGAAATTAAGGCAGATATTTTTAGTGCAGGACAAATTGTAGATGTAATCGGTACAAGTATCGGTCGTGGTTTTGCAGGCAACCAGAAGCGTAACAACTTCGGTCGCGGTCCCATGTCACATGGTTCCAAAAACCACAGAGCGCCCGGTTCCATTGGTGCTGGTACAACTCCTGGTCGTGTTTATCCCGGCAAACGGATGGCAGGACGGTTGGGAGGTTATCGGGTCACAATTCGCAAACTGACAGTAGTGCGAGTAGATGCAGAACGCAACCTCATACTAATTAAGGGAGCTATTCCTGGTAAACCAGGTGCATTAGTGAATGTTGTACCCACAAATAAAGTTGGTAGAAAATAGTTTTAGTTGTTTAGCTGTCAGCATCAACTGACCACTGGCAACCGACAAAGGACAAAAAGATGGTTGAGAGTGTAGTTAAAAATTGGCAAGGAGACCAAGTTGGCCAGACCAGCTTCGAGTTGCGAGTTGCCAGAGAAGAAACAGCGGCGCACATAGTACACCGCGCCCTGGTTAGGCAAATGACCAATTCTCGCCAAGGTACAGTCAGCACCAAAACTCGTTCCGAAGTACGAGGTGGAGGTCGCAAACCTTGGAGACAAAAAGGTACAGGTCGCGCTCGTGCAGGTTCTATCCGTTCACCTTTATGGCGTGGTGGTGGTGTAATCTTTGGACCAAAACCCAGAGACTTTAACATCAAACTCAACCGTAAAGAACGACGTTTAGCACTGCGGACAGCATTCGTTAGTCGCATCGATGATTTGATTGTTGTAGAAGAATTTAGCAACGAACTACAACGACCCAAAACCAAGGAAATGGTAGCAGCATTAGCCCGTTGGGGAGCAGCACCAGAACAAAAATCCTTGTTAATTTTGTCCGAAATTTCAGAAAACGTACTTTTGTCAGCCCGCAACATAGAGAATTTAAAGCTAATTGCCGCTGACCAGTTAAATGTTTATGATTTGCTGCACGCTGACAAAATTGTAGTTACATCCGCAGCTTTAGAAAAAATTCAGGAGGTCTACAGTGGTTAAGTTTGACCCCCGTAATCTTGCTGACTTGGTACGTCGCCCAATTCTGACCGAAAAGGCGACAATCATGATGGAGCAAAACAAATACACCTTTGAAGTAACTCCAAAATCAACCAAGCCACAAATTAGGGCAGCAATTGAAGACCTGTTTCAAGTCAAAGTTGTCAAAGTCAATACCTCCTTACCACCACGTAAAAAGCGCCGCGTTGGTAAGTTTATCGGCTTTAAGCCTCAATATAAGCGAGCTATTGTCACCGTCGCATCTGGGGACGAAGACAAGATTAGACAAGTTCTGTTCCCAGATGTTTAAGAATTTTAGATTTTAGATTTTAGATTTTCAAATAGGCTGGTAAATAATCACCTAGAAATAATCAAAAATCGAAATCAATAAAATTCTCAATCCCAAATCGAAAATAATCCAAAATTACTTATGGGTACTCGTTCTTATCGCCCTTATACCCCCAGTACTCGCCAAGTTATCATCTCCGACTTTGCGGAAATCACTAAAACTGAGCCAGAAAAATCATTAACTGAATCAGTACATCGTCCCAAAGGTCGGAACAATCAAGGGCGGATAACCAGCCGTCGTCGGGGAGGCGGACACAAACAGCTATACCGGATTATCGACTTTAAGAGAGATAAACGCGATATTGCAGCTACAGTAACAGCAATTGAATATGATCCTAACCGGAATGCACGCATCGCTCTAGTTCAATATGAAGATGGCGAAAAGCGTTATATTCTACACCCTAATGGCTTGAAAGTAGGAACAAGCATTATTGCTGGTGTTGATGCTCCTTTTGAAGATGGTAATGCCTTACCTTTGTGGAAGATTCCTTTGGGTACTAACGTTCACAACGTGGAAATGACTCCGGGTAAAGGCGGTCAAATTGTCCGTGCTGCTGGTGCTACAGCCCAAGTTGTGGCTAAAGAAGGTAATTATGTAACTCTCAAGTTGCCTTCTGGTGAAGTTCGCCTGATTCGCCGTGAATGCTACGCCACCATTGGACAAGTAGGCAACACTGACGCGAGAAACCTGAGTGCGGGTAAAGCCGGACGCAATCGCTGGAAGGGTCGTCGTCCCAAGGTCAGAGGTAGCGTTATGAACCCAGTTGACCACCCACATGGTGGTGGTGAAGGTAGAGCGCCCATCGGTAGATCTGGACCTGTAACACCTTGGGGTAAACCAACTTTAGGTGCTAAAACCCGCAAACGGAAGAAAGCAAGCACTAAATTAATTATCCGTCGCCGTCGTAAGTCTTCTAAACGTGGTCGCGGTGGCCGTCAATCTTAGAATTTTAGATTTTAAATTTTGGATTTTAGATTGAATCTACTTGTAGGTCTCCAAATAATCATCCAAAATTCAAAATTCTCAATCAAAAATTGAAAATCAAAAATTGAACTATGGGTCGTTCTCTAAAAAAAGGTCCGTTCGTTGCTGATCACTTACTTAGTAAGCTGGAAAAGCTGAACGCTAAAAACGAAAAGCAAGTCATTAAAACTTGGTCAAGAGCCTCGACAATTTTACCTATGATGGTAGGGCATACCATAGCTGTTCATAATGGAAAACAGCACGTTCCAGTGTTTGTTAACGAACAGATGGTAGGACATAAGTTGGGTGAATTTGCCCCAACACGTACCTACAGAGGTCATGGGAAAAGTGATAGAAAATCAGGCAGGTAAGCTGTCATTAGTCAGTAGTCAGTGGTTAATAAAAAGCAATTGACACCTAGCAACTGACAACTGGCAAAATGGAGAAAATTATGGCAACTGATACTACAGAAGTTAAAGCGATCGCTCGGTTTATACGCATTTCTCCCTATAAAGTGCGTCGTGTACTTGACCAAATCCGGGGGCGCTCATATCGTGAAGCACTCATCATCCTGGAATTCATGCCTTACCGAGCTTGCGATCCAGTATTAAAGGTGCTAAGAAGTGCAGCCGCTAATGCCGAGCATAACGCAGGCTTAGATCGGACAGAACTAATCATTACTCAAGCTTTTGCTGACCAGGGTCCAGTTCTGAAACGGTTTCAACCCAGAGCGCAGGGACGAGCTTACCAAATTCGCAAACCGACGTGTCATATCACTGTAGCTGTCGGTGCTGGTGCTGCTAAATAAGCAAAAACAGACACAAGTAATTGCGTACAGTAAGAAATTTTAGAGGAAGCATTTGTGGGACAGAAAATTCATCCAGTCGGTTTTCGTCTGGGTATTACACAAGAACATCAATCTCGGTGGTTTGCAGTTCCTGACCGTTATCCTGAACTGCTACAAGAAGACTACAAACTCCGTAAATACATAGAGCAAAAATTGGGCAGAGCCGCTCAAAACAATGCTGGTATTTCCGAAATCCGCATTGAGCGCAAAGCTGACCAAATCGATCTAGAAGTACGGACAGCTAGACCAGGTGTAGTAGTAGGTCGGGGTGGACAAGGTATAGAATCACTTCGTACCGGACTCCAAGAAATGTTGGGTAGCAACCGTCAAATTCGCATTAACGTAGTTGAAGTTCAACGAGTTGATGCTGATGCCTACTTGATAGCAGAATACATTGCTCAACAATTGGAACGCCGTGTTTCCTTCCGTCGGGTGGTTCGCCAAGCTATTCAACGCGCCCAAAGAGCCGGAGTGCAAGGAATAAAAGTTCAAGTTAGTGGTCGGCTTAACGGTGCAGAAATTGCCCGGACAGAGTGGACACGTGAAGGGAGAGTACCTCTACATACCCTACGGGCTGACATTGACTATTCTTACTGCACAGCCCAAACAGTTTACGGAATTTTGGGCATTAAGGTTTGGGTATTCAAGGGTGAAATTATTCCTGGACAGGAAGAAACTTCAGCCCAACCAACAACTAGGGAACGCGAACCTCGTCGCCGTCAACAACAACGCCGTCGCCAGCAATTTGAAGACAGATCCAATGAAGGGTGATAGGTCATGGGTGATAGGTAGTAGGAAATAAAAACTAATTACCAATTACTAATTACCATTTACCGATTACCATTTACCAATGAGTAAGTCATGTTAAGTCCTAGAAGAACTAAATTCCGCAAACAACAACGCGGACGTATGGAGGGTCTAGCCACCCGTGGTAGCAGCCTCAACTTTGGGGATTTTGCCCTCCAGGCACAAGAACCTGCTTGGATTACTTCCCGGCAAATAGAAGCTTCCCGTCGGGCTATGACACGTTATATTCGCCGGGGTGGTAAAATCTGGATTCGGATTTTTCCTGATAAACCTGTTACCATGCGTCCCGCAGAAACCCGGATGGGTTCTGGTAAGGGTAATCCCGAATTTTGGGTAGCTGTCGTGAAGCCAGGCCGGATTTTATTTGAAATCGCTGGTGTTTCCGAAGAAATAGCCCGTGAAGCCATGCGATTGGCTGATACTAAGTTACCGATTAAGACCAAGTTTATTGTGCGCTCTCAACCACAGGAGCAGGAGTAGGTTATGCCTCTTCCCAAGATTTCAGAAGCTAGAGAATTAAGTGACGAAAAGCTGTCTGAGGAAATAGTCGCTGTGAAAAGACAACTATTCCAGCTACGCTTGCAAAAAGCTACTAGACAGCTAGAAAAACCCCACCAGTTCAGACACGCTCGCCATCGCCTCGCCCAACTGCTGACAGTAGAGGGAGAACGCCAACGGGCAGCAAGTCAATCGACTCAGGAAGAAAAGTAGGAGATTATGGCAGTCAAGGAACGAGTTGGCTTGGTAGTGAGTGATAAAATGCAGAAAACAGTGGTAGTCGCTGTGGAAAACCGCGCTCCTCACCCCAAGTACGGCAAAATCATAGTTCAAACCCGGCGCTATAAGGTTCACGATGAAGATAATCACTGCAAAGTGGGTGATCGTGTGCGTATTCAGGAAACTCGACCCCTGAGCAAAACCAAGCGTTGGCAGATTACAGAAATCCTCAACGCTAAAGCTACAACATAAAATAGTTGTTATCAAATTAACAACTCTATCTGGGAGACTAAGTTGTGATTCAACCCCAATCTTATCTGAATGTCGCAGATAATAGCGGTGCCAAAAAACTAATGTGTATCCGCGTATTAGGTGCAGGTAATCGCCGCTACGGTGGCGTGGGCGATAAAATTATCGCTGTTGTTAAAGAGTCCTCACCCAACATGGCTGTGAAAAAGTCTGATGTTGTGGAGGCTGTAATAGTTCGTACTAGAAAAAGTATCAATAGGGACAGCGGCATGAGCATTCGTTTTGATGATAACGCCGCAGTCATCATCAACAAAGATGGTAATCCTAGAGGTACACGGGTATTTGGACCTGTAGCACGAGAATTACGCGATAAAAACTTTACTAAAATAGTTTCTCTCGCGCCGGAGGTACTGTAATGCCAAAGCCACAACCGAAAGTTTTTCATAAAATGCACGTTAAAACTGGCGACACTGTACAAGTGATTGCTGGTAAGGATAAAGGTAAAGTTGGTGAAGTAATCAAAGCACTACCCCAACTCAGTAAAGTCCTTGTCAAAGGTGTGAATATCAAGACCAAGCACGTTAAACCTCAGCAAGAGGGAGAATCTGGGCAGATAGTTACCCAGGAATTTCCTATTCATAGCTCTAACGTCATGCTTTATTCCACCAAGCAAAACGTCGCTAGTCGCGTTTGTTATACTTTCACCTCCGAAGGCAAGAAAGTAAGAATGCTCAAAAAAACAGGCGAGATTTTAGATAAATAAGCCTTTGAGGTGAGATTTTAGATTTCCATAGATTTCGATATTTTTAATCCAAAATCCAAAATCTAAAATCCAAAATCTAAAATTCCCTGACCAAGCCCAGGGATAATAAGGACAGAGAACTATGGCGACAACCAGACTCAAAAATTTATACCAAGAGACAATTGTCCCTAAACTAACCCAACAGTTTCAGTATACCAATGTACATCAAGTACCGAAGGTAATCAAAATAACTATTAACCGGGGTTTGGGAGAAGCTGCTCAAAATGCTAAAGCATTAGAAGCATCTTTAAACGAAATTGCACTGATCACCGGTCAAAAGCCAGTGGTGACAAGGGCTAAAAAGGCGATAGCTGGCTTCAAAATTCGTCAAGGTATGCCAGTAGGCATCATGGTGACTCTCAGAGGCGAACGGATGTATGCTTTTCTCGACAGACTAGTTAGCCTATCACTACCTAGAATCCGTGACTTTCGTGGTATTAGCCCCAAAAGCTTTGACGGACGGGGTAATTATACTCTGGGTGTAAGAGAACAGCTGATTTTTCCAGAAGTCGAGTATGACAGCATCGATCAAATCCGTGGTTTAGATATTTCTATCATTACCACAGCGAAAAACGACGAAGAGGGTCGTGCTTTACTTAAAGAAATGGGAATGCCCTTTCGCGATCAATAAGTTCATCTAAAGAGGGAATGATGGCGGCTAACGACACAATTGCAGATATGCTGACGCGCATCCGCAATGCTAACCTGGCAAGGCATCAAAATACACAAGTGCCAGCTACAAAAATGACTCGTAGTATTGCCAAAGTACTACAAGAAGAAGGCTTTATTGCTGAATTTGCAGAATCTGGAGAAGGGATCAAGCGTAACCTAGTGATTTCTCTGAAATACAAAGGTAAAAATCGTCAGCCCATAATTACAGCTTTAAAGCGTGTAAGTAAACCAGGTTTGCGCGTTTATTCCAACAGAAAAGATTTACCCAGAGTACTAGGCGGTATCGGTATCGCCATTATTTCTACATCCAGTGGGATTATGACTGACCGCGAAGCGCGTCGTCAGAACTTGGGTGGTGAAGTGCTTTGCTACGTTTGGTAGTCGTCAAATGCCTCCGGCACGCATTCGCGAACGTCAATAATCAGTTCAACCTAAAACTGATAAATGACAAATGACAAATGACAACTAACAAATGACAACTGACAAAGGACAAAGGACAAAATTAAGTCATGTCTCGTATTGGTAAACGTCCAATTACTGTTCCCGCCAAAGTACAAGTGGCGATTGATGGCACAAAGGTAGTGGTGAAAGGTCCAAAAGGAGAACTTTCTCGCAATCTACCTGTTCATGTCTTAGTTTCCCAAGAAGGGGAAACATTATTGGTGACACGTCGGGATGAAACCCGTATTTCTAGGCAGATGCACGGTTTAAGCCGCACATTGGTTGCCAATATGGTCGAAGGAGTTTCCCAAGGTTTTCAACGTCGGTTGGAAATTCAAGGGGTAGGTTATCGAGCTCAAGTTCAAGGACGTAACCTAGTGTTGAATATCGGTTATAGCCATCAGGTACAAATTGAGCCACCAGAGGGGATTCAGTTTGCTGTAGAAAACAACACTAACGTCGTTGTTAGTGGCTATGACAAGGAAATTGTAGGTAACACAGCAGCTAAAATTCGTGCTGTTCGTCCACCAGAACCATACAAAGGTAAAGGCATTCGCTATGCCGGTGAAGTGGTCAGACGCAAGGCTGGTAAGACTGGTAAGGGTGGTAAGAAGTAAACATGAAACTTACTCGTAGAGAATCAAAACAGCGCCGTCATCGGCGTGTACGTGGTAAAATCAGCGGCTCGGCAGAGCGACCACGTCTAGCTGTATTTAGGTCTAATGAGCATATTTATGCTCAACTGATCGATGATACGCAACATCAAACCATCGTGGCAGCATCCACCGTAGAACCAGAGTTGAAATCTAATTTATCTTCTGGAGCTAACTGTGATGCGTCAGCGCAAGTTGGTAAGTTGATAGCAGTGCGATCATTAGAAAAAGGTATCACCAAAGTCGTTTTTGATCGTGGTGGCAACCTTTATCATGGTCGCATCAAAGCACTGGCTGAAGCTGCACGCGAAGCTGGTTTAGATTTCTAAAGTTATTAGGCATCGGAAATTAGGTATTGGCGAAAACTAATGACTAATGACTAATGACTAATGACTAATGACAACTAACGTTGAGAGAGCATTGATTATGGCAACGGGTCGTCGTAAAGCAAACAAGGCGAAAAAAGAAGAAACTAACTGGCAAGAACGGGTGATTCAAATCTCTCGTGTTAGTAAAGTCGTCAAAGGTGGTAAAAAACTCAGCTTCCGCGCAATTGTAGTCGTTGGTAACGAGCGAGGCCAAGTTGGTGTGGGAGTTGGTAAAGCGTCTGATGTAATTGGTGCAGTCAAAAAAGGTGTCGCAGATGGTAAAAAACATCTCATAGACATTCCTATTACTAAATCCAATTCCATTCCTCATCCTATTAATGGAATTGGTGGAGGCGCTAAGGTAATTATGCGTCCAGCTGCACCTGGTACAGGTGTAATTGCGGGTGGTGCAGTTCGGACTGTATTAGAGTTAGCAGGAGTACGTAACATTCTTGCTAAACAATTAGGCTCTAATAATCCTCTGAATAATGCTAGAGCCGCTGTTAATGCTCTATCTACACTGCGGACATTTGCTGAAGTCGCTGAAGATCGGGGCATTGCCATCGAGAATCTCTATATTTAGTAACGCTTTAAATATGGGATTTTCTATCTAAAATCCACAAGCAAAACGAGATTATCAATCCCAAATCTAAAATCGCAAATCAAAATGAGACTCAACGATGTTAAGCCTCAAAAAGGCTCAAAAAAACGCCGTAAGCGTGTAGGTAGAGGTATTTCTGCCGGTCAAGGCGCTAGTGCAGGTCTGGGTATGCGGGGTCAAAAATCTCGCTCTGGTAGCAGCACTAGACCGGGATTTGAAGGTGGTCAGCAGCCCTTGTACCGTCGTATACCCAAACTCAAGGGCTTTCCTGTCGTTAATCGTAAATATTACACTACGATAAATGTAGAGAAGTTGGCCTCCCTACCTGCTAATTCAGAAGTAACTTTAGTTTCCTTAAAAGATGCGGGTATTGTTACATCTGTCAAGGGACCATTGAAAATTTTGGGGAATGGGGAATTGGGCGTTCCGCTCAATGTACAAGCAGCAGCTTTTACAGGACAAGCTCGTAGCAAAATTGAGGCAGCTGGCGGGAGTTGTCAAGTATTAGACTGAGCCAGGACGGAGCATCCCAAGCTAGTCAACTCGCTTCCAGCGCCTGGTTCACTATAAAGGTAGCACTCTATGATCAGTCGAGACAAAGCCCCAACGGCTCAAGAAACTTTTATGCAGATGGCGCAAGCAGCTGGACTAAGAGGTAGGCTGCTTGTCACTGTCGGTATTTTAATTTTGGTTCGCCTGGGCATCTTTTTACCAGTACCAGGAATTAATCGCGAGAGATTTGCAGAAGCTATATCTGGCAATAATTCCATCTTCGGTTTATTAGATATATTTTCGGGACGGGGACTCTCTACTTTAGGCGTATTTGCTTTGGGGATTTTGCCCTTCATCAATGCGTCAATTATCATCCAATTACTGACTGCGGCTATTCCTTCTTTAGAAAATTTACAGAAAAATGAAGGAGAAGCAGGTCGGCGGAAAATATCGCAAATTACCCGCTATGTGACTGTAGTTTGGGCAATTGTTCAAAGTGTGGCTTTTTCGGCATTGTTCCTGCAACAATTTGCTTTGAATCCAGGTCCAATATTTGTAGCGGAAACAGCGATCGCTCTCACTGCTGGTTCAATGTTCGTGATGTGGGCATCAGAACTGATCACAGAACGTGGTATTGGTAATGGCGCATCTTTGTTGATTTTTGTCAATATTGTGGCTTCTTTACCAAAATCTTTAGGCGATACCATTGACTTAGTACAAGTTAAGAAGGAAGTAGTTGGCCAGGTGATTGTACTGGTACTAGTTTTTCTAGCCACCATTGTTGGTATTGTGTTTGTACAGGAAGGGATGCGTCGTATACCGATTATTTCGGCTCGTCGCCAAGTAGGACGTAGAGTATTAGCAGAACAGCGTAGCTTTTTGCCTTTACGTTTAAATCAAGGTGGTGTAATGCCGATTATTTTTGCTGCGGCTATCCTCAGTTTGCCACTGCTAATTGCCAACTTTACTAAAAATACTGATTTGGCAAATATAGTTAACACCTATCTGAGTCCTAGCGGTTCAGGTTCTTGGGTTTATGCTTTGGTTTACATGGTTTCTATTATCTTCTTTAGCTACTTCTATTCTTCCTTGATTCTCAACCCCGTAGATGTGGCACAAAACTTGAAGAAAATGGGTTCTAGTATTCCTGGTATTCGTCCTGGCAAGGCTACTAGCGAGTATATTGAGCGTGTTAGCAACCGACTGACTTTTTTAGGATCGCTTTTTTTAGGTTTAGTGGCAATTATCCCTACAGCTATAGAAAGTACCTTAAATGTCCCCACTTTTAGAGGTTTGGGTGCTACCTCTTTGTTGATTTTAGTGGGCGTTGCAATTGATACAGCAAGACAGATTCAAACCTACGTTATCTCTCAACGCTATGAAGGAATGGTGAAACAATAGTGACGCGATTAATCTTCTTGGGACCACCAGGGGCAGGTAAAGGAACTCAAGCTAAAAGTCTGGCTGAATTTTTGCATATTCCCCATATATCTACTGGCGACATTTTAAGGCAAGCCATTCTCGACCAAACAAATTTGGGCTTAAAAGCGCAAAGCTATATGGATAAGGGTGATTTAGTCCCTGATCAACTGGTAGAAGATATGGTCAAGGAACGTCTGAATAAAGCAGATACTGAAGCAGGTTGGATTCTCGATGGCTTTCCTCGCACAGTTGCCCAAGCAATTTTTTTAGGGGAACTATTGGTGAACATTAGTCAGGGTCAGGAAAAGGTAGTTAACCTTGATGCACCCGATGAAGTTGTCATCGCTCGGTTACTGGATCGGGGACGTAAGGATGATACTGAAGCAGTGATTCGCCATCGTCTAGAAGTTTATCGCCAAGATACTGCACCGCTCATTAAATATTATGGCAATCTCCATAAACTTTTGACTGTTAATGGCAATCAGTCCCAAGAAGAAGTCACGACTGAATTAAAAAACGTCATAGTTGCTTAAGGGGAAATTCAGGGGAATAATAGGAGCATAGAAAATAAGGCAAGCAAGACAAGGAATAGTTAAGCGCCTTTTCCTGGTCCCTAATCCCCAATCCCCAGTACCCATTCCCTTTTAGCTAAGATATATTAATAAACTGTTGATATATTTCGCAAGTTATGTTTTTGTACCGATTGCATGAGTAGCAATGGAACAGAAGATTGTTGAGTTGAGGAAAAAACAAATTGTCTAAACAAGATTTAATTGAAATGGAAGGAACTGTCACCGAGTCATTGCCCAATGCAATGTTTCGTGTTGACTTGGACAACGGGTTTAATGTCCTAGCACACATTTCCGGTAAAATTCGCCGTAATTACATCAAAATTTTACCAGGAGATCGGGTCAAAGTGGAGTTAACTCCTTATGACCTGACAAAAGGCAGAATCACCTATAGACTACGGAAGAAGTAAACATTATGTAGAAAATCTTACCATAAATCAGCTTTTTTGGGATTTACCCATTTACTTAACTGAAATAATTTCTCTAGAAATGCTATAATTTACTATTTGGAGTCAATTAGAAAAGGCATGAAAGTCAGAGCCTCAGTCAAAAAAATCTGTGAAAAGTGTAACGTGATCAAACGCCGTGGTCGCGTCATGGTGATTTGTGAAAATCCGAAACACAAGCAACGTCAAGGATAGGACTCTGATTACCAGCATCTGGTGCAGTCCAAAATCACCATCAAAACCAAAGGACGTGATTCATCACGTTTTGGTAACTGCGATTAAGAACAAAAGAGGGAGATACTAATTGTGGCACGGATTTCGGGAGTAGACCTTCCCCGCGACAAGCGCGTTGAGATTGGTCTGACTTACATTTACGGAATTGGGTTATCAAGGTCGCATGAAATCCTAGCGGCTACAGGCGTAAACCCAGACACCCGCGTTAAAGACTTAACTGATGCTGATGTAGCAGCCCTGAGAGGCGAAATAGAAAGCAACTATCAAGTTGAAGGAGACTTACGCCGCTTAGAGGCGATGAACATCAAGCGCCTAGTTGATATTGGTTGTTATCGAGGCCGTCGTCATCGCATGGGCTTACCCGTGAGAGGACAAAGAACCCGCACTAACGCCAGAACCCGACGCGGGAGAAGACAGACAGTGGCTGGGAAGAAGAAAGCTCCTGGCAAATAATTTTTCTTGGCTTGCTCATCCAAGCAAGTTTTACCTTAAATTCACCAAACAAATATGGCGAGACAACCAACTAAAAAATCCGGGAGCAAAAAGCAGAAACGGAACGTACCCAACGGCATTGCCTACATTCAGTCTACTTTCAACAATAGCATTGTCACCATTACCGATCAAAATGGAGATGTCATCTCCTGGGCAAGTGCTGGTTCTAGTGGATTTAAGGGGGCAAAAAAGGGAACTCCCTTCGCTGCACAAACCGCAGCTGAAAGTGCCGGCCGTCGAGCCATAGATCAAGGAATGCGTCAAATTGAGGTCATGGTCAGTGGACCTGGAGCCGGTAGAGAAACTGCCATCCGGGCGCTACAAGGGGCAGGACTAGAAATTACGCTGATTCGGGATATTACTCCTATTCCTCACAATGGCTGCCGTCCACCCAAGCGCCGTCGAGTTTAAATATCAAATTTAAGCATCTTCATGTAGGCGGAAGTTAATGCTAAGGAAAATCACCTCAAAGGATGACTGGGACTTCATAGATTATCAACTGCTTTAGCAGAATTAATACTTGTCAGTCTCAGATCCATAAGGTGAATAGGAAGCAAATCAGCTCTTCCTAGAGGGAGGGCTGCTAAACTTTCGACCATCCGCAATATTATTCAGTGCCTGCTGCTTAAATTGGGAGATCAAACTTTAAGACTCTTAGATTTTGGCAGTTTGATCAACCACAGATACAGATCAGATCATAAAGTGAATTCGAGAGGCAAATCATTTGTCTGCTAGCAGCACCTTAAAAGGGAGGCTACTCCGTGGCGCAGTTTCAAATTGAATGTGTAGAGTCTAATAATGAGGAAAGTCGGAGCCATTACAGTAAATTTGTTCTGGAACCGCTAGAACGTGGTCAAGGAACAACAGTAGGCAACGCGTTGCGGCGGGTTTTACTTTCCAATTTAGAGGGGACAGCAGTTACAGCCGTACGTATAGCTGGGGTGAATCATGAGTTTGCCACAGTTCCCGGTGTGCGGGAAGACGTGCTGGAAATCCTCATGCGAATGAAGGAAGTCATCCTCAAAAGCTATTCCTCTCAACCCCAGATTGGTCGGTTACTCGTGAACGGTCCGGCAACGATCACAGCCGCACATTTTGATTTACCCAGTGAAGTAGAAGTTATTGATCCAACTCAGTATGTAGCTACCATAGCCGAAGGTGGCAAGCTGGAAATGGAATTTCGGATCGAGCGCGGCAAAGGTTATCGCACTGTCGAGCGGGGAAGGGAAGAAGCCACTTCTTTGGATTTTCTGCAAATTGATTCAGTGTTTATGCCAGTGCGAAAAGTCAACTATAGCGTTGAAGAAGCACGTGGAGATGGAACACTCAAAGATCGATTACTATTAGAAGTTTGGACTAATGGCAGTCTTTCCCCCCAAGAAGCACTATCTTCATCTGCGGGAATTTTGGTAGATTTATTCAACCCGTTGAAAGATATCTCCCTGGAACCAACAGATACAGGTTCAGAAATTCCAGACGATCCTACTGCTCAGATTCCCATTGAAGAATTGCAGCTTTCTGTCCGGGCTTATAACTGTCTCAAACGAGCGCAGGTTAACTCCGTGGCGGATTTGTTGGACTATACCCAAGAAGACCTCCTGGAAATCAAAAACTTTGGTCAAAAGTCAGCGGAAGAGGTAGTAGAAGCTTTACAGCGCCGATTAGGTATTACTTTGCCGCAAGAGAGAGGATCTAAGCCTAGTTAAGTCAAACCGTTAATAATTCATAGTGCATTATCATGCGTCACCGTTGTCGAGTCAAAAAACTCAGTAAACCAGCTGACCAGCGCCGCGCTCTGTTGCGATCGCTAACCACCGAACTAATTCGGCATGGTCGAATTACTACAACTTTAATCCGTGCTAAAGTTCTGCGGAGTGAAGTTGAAAAGATGATTACCCTCGCTAAAAATGGCTCTTTAGCATCCCGTCGTCAGGCTTTGGGTTACATCTATGATAAACAACTAGTTCATGCTTTGTTTGAGCAAGCACCTACTCGATATGGCAACCGCCAGGGTGGTTATACTCGCATTCTGCATACTATCCCTCGTCGTGGCGATAATGCGGAAATGGCGATTATTGAATTAGTTTAAGGCAATAGGGAATAGGGAATAGGGAAAATATAAATTACACATGATAGAACTATTGCCTTTTGCCTTTTGCCTTTTGCCTCTTGCCTTTTAGCAAAACCAGTATGTTAGAAAGCCGCCAGCCAATACCAACTTATCGAGTAGCCTTGGTCATTCAGTATCTAGGTACTAACTTTCATGGCTGGCAACGGCAAAAGGTGCAGCGAACTGTCCAAGAAGAGATAGAAACAGCTATAGCTACTGTTCTGGGGTATCATGTGACACTCCACGGCGCAGGGCGAACCGATGCCGGAGTTCACGCGGCTGCTCAAGTAGCCCATTTTGATGCGACAGGTTTAATTCCCGCGCACAAGTGGGCAAAAGTTCTGAACAGTTATCTACCCCCGGATATATTAATTAGGGCTTCGGCGGTTGTAAATGATCGTTGGCACTCTCGCTTTAGTGCAGTGTTTCGACGGTATAGATACACAATCCATACTGAAGCTCTACCAAACTTGTTTGTGAACTCCTTCAGTTGGCATTATTATTATGCTCCCTTGGATGAATCTTTAATCCAAGCTGCCCTTAAACCTCTGCTGGGAAAACATCATTTAGCTGCTTTCCATCGTGCAGGATCAGCGCGATCGCATTCCTGGGTAGAAGTACAAGCAGCAGAATGTCATCGAAAAAATCCATTTATCCATATTGAAATTCAAGCAAATGGATTTTTGTATGGCATGGTGCGGCTGTTGGTAGGGATGCTGGTAGAAGTAGGTTCTGGACAGCGATCACTCGATAATTTCACTGAGATATGGAAACAAGAACGCCGGGAAAAAGTGAAATATGCCGCACCACCCCAAGGCTTATGCTTGTTAAGAGTAGGGTATCCAGATTTTCCGTTTCCCCCGGAAGTTTGGTACGACACCCTACCATATTTAGTGTTTGGTCATGATGGAAAGATGACAGGTGACAGGGAACAGGGAACAGTGGAGAATAACCACTGACAACTAACGACTGACAACTGACAACCAGCAACTGACCAAGAACAAAAACAAAGGAAAAATAACAATGAGTAGTAAAACTTACGTTCCTCCTCAAGCATCCCTTGAGCGAGATTGGTACATAGTAGATGCCGCCGATAAACGCCTTGGCCGACTAGCCAGCGAAATTGCTATGGTTTTAAGAGGCAAAAGAAAAGTCGAATACACACCTCACTTAGACACAGGTGATTTCGTTGTTGTCATCAACGCCGAAAAGGTGGCAGTTACAGGTAAAAAGCGGACCCAAAAAGTTTACCGTCGCCATTCCGGTCGTCCTGGTGGGATGAAGACAGAGACCTTTGCTAAACTACAACAACGCCTACCAGAACGGATTTTAGAACAAGCTGTTAAAGGTATGTTGCCTAAAAATAGCTTGGGTAGGCAATTATTCACAAAATTGAAAGTCTACGCTGGTCCTATACATCCCCATGCAGCGCAGCAACCAAAAGAACTCATTATTAATACAATTCCGGGAGAAAACTAATGCAAATAGCAGAAGCTAATAGCGGTCGTGCCGTATATTGGGGTACTGGTCGCCGCAAATCCGCAGTGGCACAAGTACGCCTAGTTCCAGGCGCAGGTAAGTTTGTCGTCAATGGCAAAGATGGAGAATTATATTTCCAATTTAATGCTAACTATTTAGGGTCTATTAAAGCGCCCTTAGAGACTTTAGGATTAGAAAGCGAATATGACATTTTGGTAAAAGCGGTAGGTGGCGGATTAACAGGTCAAGCTGATTCCATTCGCTTGGGTGTTGCTCGTGCTTTATGTCAGCTAGATCCCGATAATCGCTCACCTTTGAAAACCGAAGGCTACCTAACTCGTGACCCACGAGCTAAAGAACGTAAAAAATACGGTTTACACAAAGCTCGGAAAGCACCTCAATACTCCAAACGATAGGCGACTGGGGACTGGGGACTGGAAACTGGGCAATTTTCTTAACCATCACTTCTAATCCTTAATCCCGTTGAAAACCTGAAAGTTATAATTGATATAGATTCACCACACAAGAAACAATGGCTAAATCTGATATTCATCCCCAGTGGTATCCAGAGGCAAAAGTCTACTGCAACGGTCAAGTTGTCATGACTATTGGCTCTACTAAACCCGAACTACACGTAGATGTTTGGTCTGGAAACCACCCATTTTACACAGGCACTCAGAAAATGATTGACGCTGAGGGTCGAGTTGAACGCTTCCTTCGCAAATATGGTATGTCCAGCGAGCAGGGCGACAAAAACAAAAAGTAGCTGGTTGGCTGTAGCTTTTAACGACGACCCTGCATTGATGTAGGGTCGCTTGTCATTTAATGCAGTAGCCACACTTGTTATTTTTTAGGAGCAATCGCACGCGTCATGGCTGAATCATACCTGCTGGAGAAACTTAAATCTGTTGAACAAACCTTTCATGAATTAACTCGTCGCCTGGGCGACCCTGATACGGCAAAAAGCCCTGATGAGTATCAAAAAATAGCCAAGTCTCGTTCTTCTTTGGAAGAAGTAGTTAATACCTACGAAACTTGGAAAACTGCCCAGGAAGAATTAACAGGGGCGCGTCAGGTACTCAAAGAAGCAAATAGTGATCCAGAGTTGCAAGAAATGGCAGCTTTGGAGGTAAATGAACTAGTAGAAAAACTGGAATACTTAGAAAGTCGCTTGAAGGTGTTGCTGCTACCCCGTGACCCCAATGATGATAAAAACATCATGCTGGAAATTCGCGCTGGGACTGGTGGTGATGAAGCGAGTATTTGGGCTGGAGATTTGCTGCGGATGTATTCCCGTTATGCTGATACTCAAGGTTGGAGAGTGAAGCTAGTCAGCGAATCTCTGGGTGAAATGGGGGGCTTCAAAGAAGTTATTCTAGAAATTCAAGGCGATAGCGTTTACAGTAAGCTAAAGTTTGAAGCTGGTGTACATCGTGTGCAACGCGTACCTGCTACAGAAGCTGGGGGAAGAGTTCACACTTCAACAGCTACTATCGCTATTATGCCGGAAGTGGATGATGTGGAAATTCATATTGACCCCAAAGATATTGAAATGAGTACAGCACGTTCTGGTGGTGCTGGCGGTCAAAACGTCAACAAGGTGGAAACAGCTGCTGACTTGTTCCACAAACCAACTGGAATCAGAATTTTCTGTACAGAAGAACGCAGCCAGTTACAAAACAAAGAACGGGCGATGCAAATTCTGCGGGCGAAACTTTATGAAATGAAGTTAAGGGAACAACAAGAGGCTGTAACTTCGATGAGGCGATCGCAAGTAGGTACAGGTTCTCGTTCTGAAAAAATCCGCACCTACAATTATAAAGATAGTCGCGTAACTGATCACCGTTTAGGTCAGAATTTCACGCTTAATCCTGTCTTGGAAGGTGATTTAGAAACAGTTGTTCAATCTTGTATTTCTCAAGACCAACAAGAGCGTTTGGCAGAATTAGCTGCCTCTAACAACTAATCCTTACATTTAAATATCTCAGAAAACCGCTTATTTTGTTGTTTATTTTTACATTAATAGGCGGTTTTTTCTTGCTTTTGTTTCGCGCAATCTCTCTTAGAGATCCCGTAGGGTAGGCACAAAGAAAAGTTTTCGGCGAATATAATTCGCTACTACACAAGCGAAGTCCACCTTCGTGGACTAAGGAATTAATAACAAGCTTAAACTAATAAAACGTTCGGGATATGGATTGAAAAACTTTGAAAATTTCCGAATTAGATGCTTATTAAATTGGCATTTCGGTTAATAGTTTAGCATAACAAGTACCGAAGAACCAAAATTTTCCATTCTCAATTTATAGTTCCATTGTTTAAAGAGATTAAGTTCTAGTGGAATCAGTAGAGGCGCATTGATATCGCCGTTAAGATTATTTATTTGGTCTTAAGAATCCCCGTCTCTTTAGAGCGGGGAGTGTCAACAACAATCCGGGTATCTGTACAGTCTACCGGCTACCAGGAACTCTTAACCCGCGACGCTCAAGCACATCCCGCACCTGTGGACTAGGAGTGTAATTATAACCGTAGCTAGAACGCTCTGAGTCATCCATTACCTGCGGTGTCAGCAACACAATTACCTCTCTGCGTTCATTAGTTCTGTCTGTTTTTCTAAACAGCGAACCAAGGATGGGAATATCACCCAAGATGGGCAGCTTGGTAATACTGGTTCTATCTTGATCCTGAATGATTCCAGACAGAATAAGTGTTTGACCATCTCGTAGACGGATTAAACCAGATTCCAGGGTTCTTGCGGCTAATAGAGTGATCGTACCATCAATTGTGGATGCGGTACTACCTATACCAGACACGGTGGGTGCAACAGACAAGGAAACAAAACCATTATCATCAATTCTTTCGACTTTAACTGCCAGACTTAGTCCTGCTTCCTTGATGATTGGTTCTCTTAAATCTGCCGTTATTCTAATCCCACCGTATACTTCTGAAATTAACTTAACTGTGGCTTCCTGTCCTTCTTGAACTATGAGGGTTGGATCAGTTAGAATTTTGGCATTGTCAGTTCTTACTTGAGCCTGTAGACTGGCTAAAAAACGTTTGGGATATTGGAATAAAGTTGGTACTTCATAAGTAAATTTAGCAGGAGTTGTACCAGTGGCAGCAGTGATTTCTGTAATCCCAGCTTGTAGAGGATTGTTAGTAGTTCCAAAAGAAGGACGAACCCCCTGACCACTAACCTGTCCAAACGGTGCATTAGTTTGAGGGTCAAGAAACGGTTTTGCCTCAACACCTGCTGGAAAGGGCGCTCCCGTCACAGTTGGAGATAATACGCTGCCAACAGTAGCTTCTTGACTAGGTGGATTCACACCACCAAAATTAAACGCTGCTGCACCACCGTCACTGACAAAGAAACTATTCCCAAGACCAAAAGAAAAGCTGGCATTAGACCCTTGCAGACCGGAAAGATTCACATCAATAATTTTGACATTCACCACAACTTGACGACGACGGACATCAAGCTGAGTGAGTTGAGACACTGCCATCTCAACTATCTTAGGATTTCCAACTAAGGTGACAGAATTTGTCCGTTCGTCTCCAGATGCTTGCAACCCTCTGAGTAAGGGTACTGAGTCTTTATAGTCAATTCGTTGAGTCTCAATTTTTGTTTCCGTAGTCGTCTGAGTTTCAGTGATTGCGGCATTAGCAGCACCACCAACAGGCACAGCATTAACGCTGGTAACAAGTCGTTCACGACTCACCGCACTTTCAGCACCTAAGGCCACCAAAAAGTTTAAAGCCACATCTACCGTTACCTGATTGAGTCGCAAACTCCGCATCACATTATCACGGGTGGTATTAGGAAGTTTAGCCCCGACAAAAATCGTTCTCCCACTGCGGTTAGCTTCTAACCCACTCAAGCGCAAAACATAGTTAAATACATCTTGCACAGGTTCATTTTCAATATCTAAAGAAATTGTCTGACTACTGGTAGCAGCACCTGGTGGACCTCCAGCAGGTGGCGCTGCTGCTGCTCCTTCAGCCCCAATATAAGCGAGGTTCAAACCAGCAGCACGAGCTAAAAGTGACAAAACTTCTCTCACTGGTGCATCGCGCAACACCAAACGAGGTACTCGTTCCTGTGTTCCTAAATCAATACTACTGGGAGAAGTATCAATATTAGATACTGTAATATCTCCCACTGGTGGGGCGACTGCTCTAGGTAAAAAAGGAGGCGCTACGTTATAAGGTTGATTTGGTCCTGCTGGTTGTGCAGGTTTACCATCAATAGATACTTGTGGGTTAGGGACTAGTATCTCTGGCTTTTTACCTGATTCGGCTGGAGTAGCAGCAGTTATGGTTTCTGATGTGGTACTTGGTGTTGTAGATGCTGCTGTTGCGTCTCCATTGCTAAGAAAGCCAAGAGTTAAATTGTTATCTTTGCGAACAACAGGCTGACTAGAAGGAGCGTTATCATTGCCCATCACGGTAACGCGCACACTATTAGCATCTAACTGATTAACTTCTACAAATACTATTCCCGGTGCGGGGTTTTCTTGACGGAAACTCTTACCTTCGGGTAAACGCAGTTGAGTATTAATAATATCTGCGACTAAGGCTTTATCTCTTTTTGTGGTGAAAATCTGGGGTTTGCTACCAGAAGATGTTTTTAACATTACACTAATTCCCCCATCAGCGGGATTTAGTTTCACTTCAGTAATTTCGGTGGTCTGTGCCAAAACAGGCTGCGCTGCTAAAAGGATACAAGCAGCCGCGCTAGAAATTAAAACATTACTATGAACTTGTTTCACAGTTCATTCCTCACAATTAAATAAAAAACAGTCTGTATATCTACTAGTTAACCAGAAGTCCAAAAGTAACCTATTGTACATTAAATTTGCATTCAAGTTACAAATTAGGACTCAGGATTTTTGATGCTTACTTCTGCGGTGGAGCGGCTTTTGCTGCTTCATCTGCTGCTATTTCTGCCTGTTCTTCCGCAGTCAATGGCATTAATGCCACTAAATTAAAAGAAGTTGACAGTTTGCCGATTTCAGTTCGCACTGCTGGCTTTTTGTCATCTGCCTTGTCTACCTCTGGAGGCACTAATTTGGAGTCATATTCTTGAACTAGTAACAAAGGCTGTAAACGCTCAATATTACGCATGATTGCCTGGGTTTGTTCAAAGTTACCTTCAATTTCTACCTCGATCACCTGGCGTTTGAGCTTGTTGTTAACCTTTTCTCCCAGACTACTATCAGTAATTATCTCTGCCTGATCTCCTGATGGTACAAACCTTTTGAGTTTGGCTCTAATACCATTATTTCCCAGAGTTTGAGTATTACTGGAATCTACTAAGCGACTGGTATCAATCAGCAATGTATCCAAACTTTTTTCATTAGCAAATAAGGCTAAAACTTGGGTTTGTTGCTGTTTGGTCTGAGCTAATTCTGCTTTTACCTTGGGAGCTTGTTGAGATTGGGATCTCTTTTGTTCTACTTCTCCTTGCAGAGCATTATTTTTGGTTTGTAACTGTTGGTAATTATCCCATGCGGGCATGACCATGTTTACTATCATATAAACAGCGCCCAGAAACCCCAAACCACCAACAATCACACCTATGATTTTTGGTGTGAAAGTTATACCAAAGGCGGTAGGATAGGATGATGAGACATCATCAAAATTGTTACTTTTAGAAAAATTTAAATCATCACTAAATGTCATTTGGCAATTGCTCCTGTTTTTTGCAGGCTACGAATCCTATCAACTAATCCAACTGTGCCTTTTTGTTCTAACTCACGCATTAATTCAGATGCTGGTACATTACTTAGACTGACTTTAATAGTGTATTTAACCACTTGAGGGGGTTTGATTTTTACTTCAGATTTAGTTTCGGGTGGAATAGCACCAGTTATTGGCGGTGCATCCATTAACTCTGCTGTACTAATTCGGCTTTCGGCTGCATTCAATAACTTGGATTTTCCCATACTCAGTAGAAAATCATTGACATCAGCAAAAGAGCGAGCATAGCCATTAATTTCTAGTAACCCGGCAGGATTGATAGGTGGTTTATCTTTTTTGGCGGGTTGGCTGTTGTTATTGGCTATTAGCACAGGCGGAATTTGCTTGATATTTTCAACCTGCACATTTGCTGGAATGCGATCGCGAAAATCTTGTAACATAGCTGACCAAGGACGAATCTGATCAAACACTGTTACTAAAGCTTGTGTTTGATCTTTAATACCAGCGGTTTCTGCCTTGATTTTGTTAATGTCGGCTATTTTACCGTCTAACTCTTTACCTTCCTGTTCTAGTTTCTGTATTGCTTGTTCTAAGCCAGCACTTTGGCCATTTAAAAACAGCAACACACCAAAAACCAAAGCGGGAAAACATAAACCTACACCAACTCCCAAAAACGCTGGGACTAATTCCTCTACGTTAATTGGTGGTCTGGGTGGTTTTTCGGCAATCTCAGCAGGTGAGCGGTCTTTAAGAAAGTTAATATCTAGACTGTACATTTTGTTATGCCTCCCGCATTCCTAAACCAAGCACTATCCCCAAACCAGGACGTTGCACTGGGGGATATTTTTCAGCTTCTACCTGCAAAGATAAATCTCTAATTGGATCTATTTGAGTGGTGGGAAAACCTAATCGTTGAGTAAAGAATTCATCCAGCTGTTGCAGTCCTCCACCCATGCCAGCGAGTAGAATCTGTGCGACTTCTAAGCCTTCACTCTGATTGATATAAAAATCAATAGAACGGCGCAGTTCATCCGATAACTCCCCCAATACTTTCAACATCGGACCCATACCTGGATTAGCGCCAGTTAGGCCAGTTTTTCCACTATCTAGAGGCTGTGCTGGAATAGTCATATCCATCAACATATCCATCTCTCGTGATGTGGGTAAATTCATCGCCCTAGATAAAGCTGCTTGCAGCTGATATGTACCGATGGGAACAGTCCGCGAAAATTGTGGTACTCCATTGATAATGATGGCAATTTCAGTGCTGTCAAATTCAATATCAACCAAAACTGCTGCTTCTTGTGGTCCAAATAACCGCAACTGATCACGAATAGTCCGAATTAGGGCAAAACTGTTAATTTCTAAAACATCAACCGCTAATCCAGCCTCAGCAAAAGTATTAATATAGGTATTTGTCACTTCTTTGCGAGTGGCAACCAAAAGAACTTGTACTTTTTCAATGCCATCTTCGTCTACAAAGTACCCCAATTTTTGATAATCTACATCAGCTTCCTCTCGTGGATAAGGCAAATACAATGCGGCCTCATGGTTAAGTACCATCTCACGTAACTCTTTATTATCCAACTCTGCTGGTACAGGGATAACACGGACAATGGCATCTCGTCCAGGTATACAGGTGGCAACACGGGAAGCTTTAATTTTCTTTTCCGCCATTGCCATCTGGATAAGTTCCGCCATCCGGGGAGAATCATTAATTTGACCGTCAATAATTATACCTTCTGGTACGGGAATTGTGGTCAAAGATTCTATTTTTAAACCTTGGCGTTGCTTACGCATTTGCACTATGTTCATTCGATCTGGTGCTAGTTCGATACCAACACCTTTCTTAGATTTACCAAGGAAATTACCAATCTTACTAAAATTACTAAGATTACTGAGATTACTGAAGACGTTTACCACAGTTTTACTCACTAGACTACTAAAATGGACAATTTTGAGAAAAAGGAGGCAGCAGACAGAAGGTAAATTCTTCAATTTTGAATTCATTTATCTTCCTCTCTTCCCTGTCACCCATCATCTATCCCTTAACTAGTAACGGATGTTCTTGCTAAGTAATCTATATAGCCTATAATCTCGACATTTCTGCATAAGTTTTTCCACTCTGTTAACCGTCAAAATATTATCATGATGATTCGATCGCAAAAATTTCAACAACTAACTGTTTGGGCGCTACTTGGCTTACTGGCTACTTGGGTGGTAAGTTGCAGCACAGGTGATGTCAGCAAAACCACAAAGTCAGCTACTTCAGAAACTGCAACTATTGAGTTTTGGACAATGCAACTCCAACCGCAATTTACCAATTACTTCCAAAGTCTGATTACAAACTTTGAATCACAAAACCCCAGTATAAAAGTAAAATGGGTGGATGTGCCTTGGGCAGCAATGGAGAACAAGATTTTAACAGCTGTCTCCGCAAAAACGCCACCAGATGTTGTTAACCTTAACCCAGATTTTGCTTCCCAACTAGCCGGACGAAATGCTTGGTTAGATTTGGATGCAAAAATCCCTAATCAAGTTCGTTCTTCCTATTTGCCTAATATTTGGCAAGCTAGTACCCTTGATGGCAAGAGTTTTGGCATTCCTTGGTATCTCACCACGAGGTTAACTATTTATAACACTGATTTGTTAAAAAAAGCGGGTATAACAAAACCACCTGCAACTTATACAGAATTAGCGTCAGCAGCAGCACAAATTAAAGATAAAACTCGTAAATACGCCTTTTTTGCCTCTTTTGTCCCCCAAGATTCTGGTGAAGTTTTAGAATCTTTTGTCCAAATGGGAGTTACTTTATTAAATGCTGATGGTAAAGCGGGTTTTAATACACCACAAGGAAAAGCAGCTTTTCAATATTGGGTAGATTTGTATAAGAAGGGATTACTACCTAAAGAATCATTGACACAAGGCCACCGTCATGCAATTGATTTATACCAATCTGGAGAATCTGCTTTTTTAGCTTCTGGTCCGGAGTTTCTTAAAACTATTTCTAATAATGCACCAGAAATAGCTAAAGCTTCGGCTATAGCACCCCAAATTACAGGAGATACAAATAAGAAAAATGTGGCTGTGATGAATTTAGTTATTCCCCGCGCTACTAAAAATCCAGATGCAGCAGTGAAATTTGCCTTATTTGTGACTAATGACGAAAATCAATTAGCTTTTGCTAAAGCTGCTAATGTTTTACCTTCAACGGTTAAAGCATTATCTGATAGTTATTTTAAGGAAGTTCCTGCTAATGCTTCAACTGTAGAAAAAGGACGTATTATCAGCGCCCAACAAATGCAAACAGCGGAAGTTTTAACTCCGAAAATGAAGGATTTTAAAGTCTTACAAAAGGCAATTTATGAAAATCTCCAAGCTGCAATGTTGGATGTAAAAACTGTAGATAAAGCTGTCGAAGATGCAGCACAACAATGGGATAATCGGTAATCGGTAATTGAGGATTGGGGATTGGGGATTGGGGATTGGGGATTGGTGACTAGAAGAGAATAATTTTCTATCTATTCCCTATTCCCTAAAAAATATCCTATCAGATAGAGAGAACCACATAAAACAACTAAGTTATCTGTGTTATCTGTAGAGGTAAAAGCAGCATCTAAAGCTAAAAACACATCTGAATAGGTGCTGCAAAAACCTAAATTTGGGCAAGTTTCAAAGGCTATTTTTTTTAACTCATCAAGATTGGCATAATTACTATCAGGAACTGGTACTAAATATAATTTATCTCCTGTTTTTAGTAATGCTTGAAAAATGTCAGCATGATCTTTAGTGGCTAACATTCCCATTACCCAAGTTATATTTTTCTTATTAAAACTATCTACATAATTTCTTAGAACTGCTGCTGCTGCTGGGTTATGTGCGCCATCAATCAACAATTGATAATTTTTATCATGCTTTTTCCATCTGAACCATTGCATTCTTCCTGGCCATTTTGTTTTTCCTATCCCATTAATAATGGCAGATTCGGAAATTTGCCAGCCTTGTTGTTGTAATATTTCTAAAGTTGCTAAAGCCAAAGCTGAATTTGTTAATTGAATTTGTCCTTTTAATGGTAAAAGATATTTAATTGTAGATTTCGATTCTTCTATTTTCTCCCCATCTCCCCATCTTTTATATTCTGCCCATCCGGGGTTAATTTCTTTTGCAGGTTGAGGGGTAAAAATAGGACTTTGTAATTCTAAACTGCGAGATATTACGACTTTCTCGGCATCTGCTGGTAATAGTCCCATGACTACAGGACATCCAGCTTTAATAATACCAGCTTTTTCTCTAGCAATATCTGCAACTGTTGGACCTAGTTGTTGCCAGTGTTCCCGGCTTATAGAAGTAATAACTGTGACTAGAGGCTGATTACAAACATTAGTCGCATCTAAACGCCCTCCTAGTCCTACTTCTACCACGGCAATATCAACTTTTTGTTGTGCAAAATATAACCAAGCTGCTGCGGTAATTACTTCAAACTGAGTCGGCGATTCTTGCTCTTTGTCAATAGCAGCTTGAACTTGTAGTATTAATTGAGAGAAATTTTCTAGGTCGATTGGCTGTTCATTTATACAAATGCGCTCTGTCCAATCTACCAAATGGGGGGAAGTGTAGCGTCCTGTGCGATAACCAGCTTCAGTCAATATGGAGGAAAGATAAGCACAAACAGAACCTTTACCATTAGTTCCAGCAACATGAATGACAGGAACTTGATGATGGGGATTTCCCAGATTTGCCAATAACTTGACAATGCGTGATAGTCCGAGATTAACACCAAAGTGTTGAAAGGGTTGGAGCAATGAGTCGATATTCACGGTAATTGGGAATTGGGAATTGGGAATTGATAAATAAGTATAACTCATTACCCATTACCCATTACCCATTACCCGAATTAAGCTTCTTTGCTTAAAAAGTTTTGTACTTGTCTGATAGCAGCAGCCCCTATATTAAAAGCAGCCCAACCTGCTGCAATGGCGAGTGGTGCTAATACGATGACTACACGGGTATCAATGTCCATATTTAGAAGCCTCTGTTAAGTAGAAATTAAAGTTTTGTCAACAGTTATCAATTTTTATTTTGATCTGAAGTGGGGTATTTTTCCAAGGGTAAGTGTAAAGAATGATTAAGTTGGTAATTGGTAATTGGGGATTGGGGATTGGGGATTGGGGATTGGGGATTGGGGACTTGGAATAGAAGAAAGTTCTTCTCCCCATCTCCCCATCTCCTCTGCGCTCTTTTCTGTCACCTGTCATCTGTCATCTGTCACCTAATGAAAACCAATATCAGTCCCCTTACCGGCGTGAACTAGGGCTAATTTATGGTACTTTTGGGCGTGTTCGATAAGTTCTGTGGCTTCGGTGTCTGTGAGTTGACGGACAATCTTAGCGGGGATACCTACTACTAAGGAAAATGGAGGTATGTCTTTGGTTACTACTGCACCAGCGCCAATGATGCTACTATGACCAATTCTGACCCCATTTAAAATAATTGCGCCAATGCCAATTAAACAACCACGTTCAATATGAGCAGAATGTACCACGGCACGATGTCCTATAGTGACATGATCTTCTAAGATTGTGGGCAGACCAGGATCACAATGTAAAATAGCTCCATCCTGAATGTTTGTGCATTCGCCAATTTCAATGCGTTCTACATCTCCCCTAACTACTGCACCATACCACAGGCTTACCCCTGCTGCGATGTTGACTGAGCCGACAACAACGGCATTGGTTGCGATAAAAGCAGCTTGAGAAAAATCGGGAGATGTCCAGTAGGAAACAGTAGACACGATAGAATATTGATATGGTACCCAGGAACACTGGAAAAACTCCAACCTTTGAGGCTGGTTGCACAATAAGGATATCACAGCTGTTTTGTTGGTTCGCTAAGGAAAGACCTGCTGAAAATCGCTTTGACTGCAACTCATTGTTGCGCGTTGCACTGAGCAGCTAACTCAAGGTAACGGAGTCAGAGTGTTAAATCCAACCTATTGGTGCTGGTAAAAATAAAATTATGCTTGTACACACTTCATGATGAATCCAGGCTTACAGTACCCAATATTTGGCCCTGAAATACAGTGTCCCCACTGTCGCCAAAATATTCCCGCGCTGACACTAACTGATACTTATCTTTGTACACGTCATGGCGCTTTTGAAGCGAACCCGAAAACTGGGGAGTTGGTACATCTTCAGTCGGGTCGTCATTGGCGTAGGTGGAATAATGAATGGTATCGACAACATACTCATCCTGATGGTATTCGCTTTGAAATTCACGAAGCGTTAGATAAGTTGTATACTCAAGGATATAGAGCTACAAGGGTGATTATTGCCCAACGCTATCAGGAGTTGATGAGTGGCTATTTGGAACGCAGTAGTCCTTGGCGTTCTGGACAACCAGATTCTGGTGTTGCTCGTTTGTATGGCTTACCAGTGGAGTTTGGTCCTGATCCTGCTCAAGAACCTTGTTGGGATGTGATTAATTTTGATTTGGATAAAGAGCCTGGTGTCCCAGTGCGTTATCCTTATTTTCGATTGTTTGAATAAATATGGCTATTTTAGATTTTAGGTTGTAGATTTATCCTCAATCATAAAATCTAAAATTCTATGCACCATGCTTCTATTCGGACTGCTAATATTCACCGTGCGATCGCTTTCTATGAGCAGTTAGGATTTACGGTTGGCGATCGCTTCACTACAGGTTATACTTTAGCTTGCTGGATGGAAGGTTTGGATAGCCGCATTGAATTGATCCAAATTCCCCAGCCTAAACCAGCCCCAGATGCTTTTGCAGATGAGCATTATGTGGGGTATTATCATCTTTCTTTTGATTTAACTGAAACTGTACCAGATTTACACAGTTGGTTATCAGATTTAAAGGAGAGAATTTCTGTAGTATCTGAGTTGCAACCCCTCACAATTCTTTTAGAACCAACTCAACAACAAATCGGCGATCGCATTTTAGAAGTCGCTTTCATCGCCGACGCTGATGGCTTACCTTTGGAGTTTATCAGGTTTTTGTCAAATATAGGGAACAGGAAATA
>NZ_JAYGHA010000002.1:62741-101852 GCF_034931405.1 Anabaena sp. UHCC 0451
TAAATATGTTTCTTTATCCTGACTCCTGACTCCTGACTCCTGACTCCTGACTCCTTCTTCCCAAAATTTTCCAGAAAATTTAAACTACAGCTGTATAGGTAAAAAAGATGTAGTCTTATTTACTTATATTTAGAAAATATATGTTTGTTATTTCTAGCTTCCATCGATATCGGGTTCCTCTATTTTTATTCCTTTTTTCGCTGATAGCAGCATTTTCGTTGAAGCTAATGTCTGGCGATCGCCAAAATTTAGTCAAAATTAACCGGGAACATTATCAGCAAATATTCGTAGACAATAAAACAAATAATCTCACAGTGACAAATAATGTTCAGAAGACTGTGCTGGACAATGGGTTAACAGTCTTAACTAAAGAAGTTCATAATGCACCAGTTGTAACGGTGCAAGTGTGGTATAATGTAGGGTCAGCTAATGAAGCATCAGGAATAAATGGTATTGCTCACCAGTTAGAGCATATTATGTTTAAAGGCACAAAAAACCGTCCTGTTCAGTTTGGCAAGTTATTTAGTGCTTTGGGTAGTGACTCCAATGGTTTCACCAGCTATGAACAAACGGCGTATTACAATACTGCGGAAAGGGAAAAACTAAAAGCTCTGCTGGAACTGGAAGCAGACAGGATGCAAAATTTGCTCATTGATAACCAGCAACTAAGTAGTGAAAAGCGGGTGGTCATTTCTGAGTTACAAGGTTATCAAAATAGTTCTCAATACCGTCTCAAGCGTGCTGTGATGAAGTCTATATTTCCTGACAGTGCTTATGGTTTACCTACAGGTGGTACTCCATCTGATGTGGAAAAACTGACGGTTGAGCAGGTGCGGAAATATTACCAGCAGTTCTATAATCCTGATCATGCTATCTTGGTGATTGTCGGAGATTTCCCAACTGCACAAGCCCTGGAAACGGTTAAGAAGGTTTTTGGGAAAATTCCCAAAAGTCAACAACTTTCCCAACTTCCCAAATTGCCAATTCCCCAAATTCCTAAGTCTCCAGTAGTTTTAAGAGAACCAGGAGGGGTTAAACTATTACAGATGATATATCCCCTACCAAATTTAAATCATCCAGATATACCAGCTTTAGGGGTAATGGATTACATTTTAACAGCGGGAAAGAATTCTTATTTGTATCAGGTTTTGGTAAAATCTGGTTTGGCTATTGATATTTCTGCCCATGTTGCCAGTTTGCGCGCAATTGGCTGGTATGATTTATCAGTGACGATTGCACCAAGTCAAGATTTAGCAAAAATCAATATTGATATTCAAAATGCAATTACGAAACTGGTGGAAACAGGTGTAACTTCAGAGGAAGTTGAACGCGCTAAAAATCAACTTATAGCTGCCACAATTTTAAACAGACGTGATATTACTAGTCAAGGAATGCAGTTAGCTAATGATCAACTAATTGCAGACGATTATAACTATACAGAACGATATTTAGCAAAAGTCCGTCAGGTAAAAGCTGCGGATGTGATGGATGTAATTAACAAGTATCTCCAACCAGAAGCTACAGCAGTTGGTTTTTTTGAACCTCAAGAAGATGCTAAAAATGATCATCATCAATCATCCTTGATAGCACCTGAAGAAAATTTGAATGCTGGGGTAACAGTTGCTGCATCTGAAGTAATCAAGTATTTACCAAGCATAGATGATACTACTAATGATTTAACTCAAACTCTGGAAATACCTCAAAAATTAACTTTTGCTAATGGTTTGCAGGTATTATTATTGCCAGATCATAGTAGTCCGACTGTGACTTTAAGTGGTTATATCAAAGCAGGTAAGGAATTTGATCAACTGGAAAAGGCGGGGTTAGCATCCTTGGTAGCGGATAATTTGATGAATGGCACTAAAACTAAGGATTCATTAACTATTGCCAATATTTTAGCAGCTAAGGGAGCAAGTTTAGATTTTACAGCCCAACGAGAAGGTGTGCGTATTCAGAGCAAGAGTTTACGGGAAGACTTACCTGTTTTGTTGGAAACTATCGCAGATGTTGTTAAAAATAGTACATTTCCTGTTGATGAGTTAGAACTCAGTCGTCAACAGGCATTAAATGATATAAAGCTAGAACTAGATGATGCTGATGAGGTGGCTAATCGGAAATTTATTCAAGCACTTTATCCGCAAAATCATCCATTACATATTTTTCCCAATCTAGAAAGTATACAGAGAATTCAACGAGCAGATGTGATTGCTTTTAGGCAGAAACACTATCGACCAGATACAATGGTGTTAGTATTGGTAGGTGATTTTGATGTCGAGAAAGTGCGATCGCTCATCGAAACTCAATTTAGTGATTGGCAAGCTCAGGGAAAACCAGCGATGGTAAAATATCCCCTGGTGGTGATGACAGATCAGGGAGTGCGTGTTAGTTCTGTTCTCCCAGGTAAAACCCAAGCTGTAACTTATATGGGTTATGTAGGTGTTAAACGCCGAGATCCTAGATTTTATCCAGCTTTGGTACTGAATCAAATTTTGGGAGGAGATACTTTATCTAGTAGACTGGGATCAGAAGTGCGCGATCGCTTGGGTCTAACATACCAAATTTATAGCAACTTCCAAGGGGGAAAGAATATTGGGACATTCTTAATTGAAATGCAAACCAGTCCCGAAGATACTAATCGCGCTATCTCCACTACCCGCAAACTCTTAAAACAACTACATCAGCAAGGTGTCACCAAACTGGAAGTAGAAACCGCTAAACGTACTTTAATTAGTAACTATAATATTTCTCTGTCCAAACCAGAGCAGTTAACCGCTAGAATTCTCATGAACGAGTTTTATGGCTTAGATGAACTAGAATTACGTGCTTTTAGCGAAAAAATCCAAAAAATTACCATAAATGAAGTTAATCAAGCTGCTCGTCAGTTACTCGATGCTGATAAATTTGTAGTTGTCACCGCTGGACCTGCTATCATGGCGGATAATTCTATTAAGTAACAAAACTTATGTAGTTAGCTTTAATTATGCGTACTTACTTACTAACCCAAATTACTAAATTTTTATATGTATCTATTTCTATATTGACAGTATTTGGTTTTCTAGTTTTCATCGGTGCAACTCCAGCAATAGCAGAAAATTTATCTGGTGACATCCTCAAACAAGCACCTACAGAAATTACAATCAGTTTGGGTAATGCTGCTGGTGAACTTAAATTTGAGCCAAATTATCTAGAATTTCAAGCTGGTAAACGGTACAATCTCCGGTTAACTAATCCTAGTCCTGTCAAGCACTATTTTACTAGTAAAGATTTTGCTGATGGGATTTGGACACAAAAAGTCGAAGCTGGGAATGTAGAAATTAAAGGTGCTATTCACGAGCTAGAATTAAAACCCGGTGCAGAAGCAGAATGGGTATTTATACCAATCAAATCAGGAAAATATGGTTTACGTTGTACTATCGCTGGACATTCTGAAGCAGGGATGAAGGGAGATATCGTCATTAAATCATAAAACTAATCAGTGAAAATACTGGTGCAGAAATTTCCCTACTTTTTACAGGCCACAGCAAAACGTTCAATTCCTGCTAAATCATGATGAATGGAAATATGAGAATAATTACCATTCTTTTCCAGTAATTCCCGCACCACGTCCGCTTGTCCCATCATCATTTCCATCAACAAAACTCCACCCGAACGCAAATAAGCAGGGGAAATTTCGATCAAATGACGAATACAATCTAAACCATCAACACCACCATCTAACGCTAGATGTGGTTCATGTTTAACTACTTCGGGTTGCAAAGTTAGTACCGTCTCACTAGGAATATAAGGCGGATTTGATACTATCCCGCTCAACTGGCCTTTCCAGGATTCCAAGGGTTCACACCAAGAACCTTGGTAAAATTGAATACGTTCTCCAAAACCTAAATTTTTAGCATTGGTTTCAGCAACAGCTAAAGCTTCAGAACTAACATCAACTGCATAAATTGTGGCATTTGTCAATACCTCAGCTAAACCTAGTGCGATCGCTCCACTTCCAGTCCCCAAATCTGCCCAGTGACCTGATTGTAAACTGCCACTTTCAGCAGCAACCACAGCCAAATCAATCAACAGTTCTGTTTCTGGTCTAGGAATTAAAACCGCATTTGACACAGCGAGTTTAAACTTTCGCCAAGGTGTAGACCCAGCAATATACTGGATCGGTAAATGTTCATGTAAGCGCCTTTGCCAAAACTGGTCTAATTCTGCCAAAGACAACTGCATTTTCAGAACCTGCCATGCTTTGAAAGACTCTAAACGCAGTGTCAAGCGGTCTAATCCAGCTATTTCCTGCAACAGCCAATCTACTTCTACAGGAGAAATATTAGCAGCGATCGCAGCTTGAATAGCTTGATTTCGCCACTGCCAAACTTCCATCCCAGTTGGTGGCTGTTGCTTGTTCATGTTAAATGTTACTTAGACGGTAAAGTTTTCGGCTTGGGAGCATTATCTCTGGGCAAAGTCTTGATATATTCTCTAGACTCTGGGGATGGAACTAACTGAACTTGGTTTAACCAGGGATCATTTTTATCTTTTAAAGTTTTTATCACCCCATCCACATCTATAACTTGAATATCCGCCGTCGGAAACTTTGGCTTCACTTGGTTCAACAAACCTTGTGCATCTTGTTTACTTAAGAACAAAGGAATCATTTGCTGTTTATTAGCACCCAATTGAATTGGTACATATCCTTTATCTGATGCAAATCTCACTGCGAATACAGGAACGCTCTTAAATTGGTCTATTTTTTGACCACTGGCTTTTAGCAAAGCTAAAGCTCCTTTTATCTCCTGATCTACAGGCTTAAAGGCGAATAAAAGACGATTGGACTGATTTTTACTTTGTTGTAATTGTTGATAAATTACACCTAAAGGAACGGCTGTCACTTGGAGTTTTTTAGCCATGTCTTCTAGTTTTGGGTCTTTCTTTTTGGCATTTTGCAATTCTTTAATAAATGCCAAAGCTTCTTTGCGACTCATGTAAACGCCTGTGACTGAACCGGCTTGTTGCCCATTTTGTGCTGGCAAGGTACGACTCAAAGGGAGACCTTTATCATTAGTAATCAAGTAAACTGGTACTGAGTCTAATTTATCTTTTATTTGTTGTTCTGATAATGCCAACACAGGGAAACTGCCAGCAAACACTCCTCCCAACAACGTACTACCAACTAAACCCAAGGTTAAGCCCCAGCGAATCAATGATTTCATAACTACTCCTCATCTCAATATCAATAAGAGAATTAACTTAGACAATCAGAAAATGGCTTGATTTTATACAAAACCAGAGGCAAGTATCTAATCAGCTATTCTATCTGTAAATAACTTTATAGATTTACCTAATTGTCTTCAATTTTGCCTTGCTATTGATTAATTGCTGCATTAGTCTATTATATTTTTTCTCCAGGAGTGAGTGGTTTCCGGGACTCTTCATCAAACACAACGCTATTTTATCGTTTTTATTGGTTTCAGGTTACAAGTGACGTGATGACTTCATCAATCGTTCCAACTGCGATCGCTTCAATATTTTAACAAATTGTGACAAATCTATATAAAACTCAATCAATATTCACTTAATGAGATAGTCAAAGCGCCCCTATAGACTCCATCGAGATTTAATCCCAACGTTGCCTTTACTTTTCTGAAAATATTTGCTGCGGCATTTACATCAGCCCTGCTATCAAGGACCGTTAAGTTTTTACGCCAAGCTCCGAAGCTTAACCTCAAGGGTTTTCAGCCTATTTTCTTATAATTTTCTCCATATTAAAATCAACTAATAGTGGCTATTTCAGTCACTAGTACACGGCGGCGTAAATGAATTAACCGTTTTCAATGTTTGAAAAGTCTATTCTGTCTTAATTTTGACTTTTGACTTTCGCAAAGCGGTACGAGTAAATTAAACATTTTAACTTTCATCAAAAATCGGGATGACAGGATTCGAACCTGCGGCATCCTGCTCCCAAAGCAGGCGCGCTACCAAGCTGCGCTACATCCCGAAAATACCACTTTACTATTGATAGTTTAGCTAAACATAACAGTAATTATGTTTTGCTCAAGCATCTTTCTAACTATATCATTCTCAAAGCGGATTGCCAACCCCTTAACTGGAAAAAACTAAATTACTTCCTTAATTAAGAGTTTTTTTGTTGACTGAGCCTGACGAGGTTGATTTTGCTAGATGATTACTCTTCGCTAAACCAACTGAACAATAGCACATTTTCGGCATGATAGCGAATTTATGGTGGCAACCTGTTTTGTTTGCAAATGGAGGATCATTGAGGATACCAAAACATCCCTTTAATACCTTCTGGGTCAGGCATAAATCCCATAGTCCTGTAAAAATCTACAACATGGGGATCAGCGAAGAGAGTAACATTGCTAATTTCTTCACTTCTGAGCTTTTTAAGGACATATTTCATCAACGCCTTACCCAGTCCTTGACTTTGGAAGTCTGGATGAACTACCACATCCCAAATAGTGGCATTAAAAGCATGATCTGAGGTAGCACGGGCAAAACCAATTAAGCGTTTTTTGTTTCCTCGTACTTGCCACATAGACGCGACGAGAAAACTATGCTCAATGGCTTTTTTTACTTTTCTCAGGGGACGACGCGACCAACCAACAGCATCACAGAGTTCTTCTAGTTCATACAGGTCGATATCTCGCTCAGTGCTGAAAACGATGTTATCGCTACCGGCGCTAGAGTTGCCTCTATCTCCCCGTGGATACTCTTCAAATGCGGTTGTTTTATTTGTCGCTACAGATTCAGAACTACTAAACCAAGTTTTCCAAAAACCCATGCCAACGTGGTTCGGGTAACATGACTGAATTGGGTACTGCTATATAAAACCTAGACAAAGCTAGACTTTACTTTCTACTTCAACAGGAGCATGGGAGCGGTTATCCCTCAGTAGACTTACACGCTGTAGCCCAACGCGTTTAGCTTGGCTACGGCGTAGCCATCTTTCTAAAGTTAAGATTTTGAAAAAGACTACTACTATCATTGCTTGGTTTTCGCGTCGGCAATAGTCTTAATTCACTACTTGATATCTTAGGATTATAGATCAAGTAGTGATTTTTTTAACCACACTATATTGATTTTTGTCAACATAAGTATAGCTTTGTCTAGAAAATTGTCAGCTTAGGACTAGCTCTCTTTGAGAGTGTTGATTCACTAGTAAAATTATCGTCTTTGCTCTATCTTCAGACACATAACTTGACGTACTCCACACACTCCCCTATACCTTTGGCACGCTTACGCGAACGGGTGAGTGTGGGCTTCTCAGTGACTCTTCTATGAAGACATTGACTGAGCTTTAAGACCGTGCGCCCCACGGTTCTTTAGTGGTTTCCAAACAGTTGTTGTTTTATTTAAATAGGCTGCTTTTCAGCATTTAATTGGACTACACCTATTGGTTAGCAATATATCAAATATTTTGAAAAAAACCAAGAAGTGTTCATTCCTTATCGACCAACATTGCTAATTTCGCTACTGACACATCCTTTATCTTGACAGATTATGTGAACCATCTTAACATAAAAATATGGTTTTTAGGTCGTCGCCATGATTATTTACGAGTTCAAAATCAAAGGAAAAGATAAACAATATCAAGCAATAGATGAAGCTATTCGTACCAGTCAATTCATCCAAAACAAATGTTTGCGTTACTGGATGGAGAATAAAGGTGTGGGGCGATATGATCTTAACAAATATTGTGCGGTATTAGCATCTGAATTTTCCTTTGCTGATGAACTTAATTCAATGGCTAGACAATCTGCTGCGGAACGTTCTTGGAGTGTAATAGCTCGATTTCACGATAACTGTAAGAAAAAAGTTAAAGGTAAAAAGGGGTTTCCCAAGTTTAAGAAAAATTGCCGTTCTGTTGAATATAAAACAAGCGGTTGGAAACTATCTGAAACTAGAAAAACAATCACTTTCTCTGACAATAAAGGAATAGGTACTCTCAAATTAAAGGGTACTTATGACTTGAATTACTACGACATCAAGCAAATTAAACGAGTACGTTTAGTACGTCGTGCCGATGGGTATTATGCCCAATTTGCAATTGACCTAAATATTCGAGTTGAAACACAACCAACTCATCAAGTAGTAGGTTTAGACCTGGGGCTTAATTACTTTATCGCTGATTCCAAAGGCAATGTAGAAGAATGTCCCAAATTTTACCGTAAGTCAGAGAAACAGCTAAATCGTGCTAATCGCAAGAAATCCAAGAAATTCAGTAGAGAACGTAAAAAAGCCAAACAACGACAATCTAACAACTACCACAAAGCTAGAAATAGGTATGCTCGTAAACATTTAAGAGTAAGTAGGCAGCGAAAAGAATATTGCAAGAGATTAGCGTATTCCGTTATCCAATCTAACGATTTGGTAGCCTATGAAGACTTAAATGTTAAAGACATGATAAAAAACCGACATTTAGCTAAATCAATTTCTGATACTGGGTGGTCAACTTTTAGGCAATGGCTAGAATACTTTGGACATAAATATGGGAAGGTAACAATTGCTGTTCCTCCACATAACACTTCTCAAAATTGTTCTAATTGTGGTCAAAAAGTACAAAAATCTCTATCAACTAGAACTCATGTTTGTCATCATTGTGGGTTTGTGGAAGATAGAGATGTGAACGCCAGCATCAATATTCTACAATTAGGATTAAGTACCGTAGGGCATACGGGAACTTACGCTACAGGAGATTTGCCCTCTTGGGCGATTGGTGTAAACCTGTCGTCTAACGGTGAGTCTATGAATGTAGAATCCCCTCGTCTTTAGACCGGGGAGTGTCAAGTAGAATTTCCATTAGTAGTTAGTATGATATCAAACTTCCACTTTTAGCTTTAGTTTTAACAAAGCAAGCAAGTCTTACCTCCCACAATGACTTCCGGTTTAAAATCTTCGACTTTGGAACTCCTAAAACGCTTTAACCGAGCGTTTCCCCAATTTTATGAGCAATTTGTTAGCAGTGAGATTCAGTTGCAAAATTTGCGTCTGGCATACCGTTTATATAAAACCAGACGGGCTGTAATTGAGATGAAGCCAGAAGGTAGCAAAAGTGCGCTGCATTTTGCTTACCGTAATCAGTCTTTTCTCCTCAGCGATATTTTTGGTGTACTGGCAGCTTATGGTTTAACCATTCACGGTTTGAGTCTCTATGGTCAGATTCAACCGCCAATGTTAGTTTTTATCAAATTACTGGTATCCCGTGGTAGCAAAGCCCTGACCGAAAAAACCGCAGAAAATGTTTGCCGTGCCATTCGTGAGGCGCTGGGAAATCGGTTTGAGGTAGAAGAAATGTTAGCTGTGGAATTTAATCTCAATGCTGGTTTAGAGCAAGTACAAACTGAGTTCTATGTCGATCCGGTTTTTCACCTCCCGGCCTTGGTGATTGAAGCCGATAATCAACCAGGATTATTTTATAAAGTCATGTATGGTATCTGGCAAGAAGACCTGTTGGTAGTCAATGCCAATTTGTTAGTTTGGCGCGGACGCACACGGCTAATACTCTATTTATTGGGTCCAAACGAAAGCCTGATTCCTGAATATCTCGGTCACAAAATTGCTGAAGGAGTTCGACAGAGGTTACTTGGTCATTAACAGGGACTGGGGATTGGTGATTGGGGATTGGGGATTGGTGATTGGTGATTGGTGATTGGGGATTGGTGATTGGTGATTGGGAATTAGGGATTGGGAAAGAATTTTCTCCTCTGCTCCTCTGCACCCCTGCACCCCTACTCCCTGAATTATTTTTCCTTCCGTATTTAGTCGCACCCGCCCTTCGGGTTACGATATACGTATGGCAACAATAGAAATCTTCGGCGTTCCACACGCTTATGAATTGACGGCTCCCACGTCTTGCCCCCATGCTTTAGTATTTATCCACGGTTGGCTCAATAGCCGTGGATACTGGCAACCTGTGATTTCTCGCCTATCAGTGGATTTTCAGTGCTTGTCTTATGATTTGCGAGGTTTTGGAGAATCTCAGTCTTATGCCAATTTAGATTTTAATCGGGCAGAAACTGTTTTAAAGCTCAATTCCACTACAGATCCTAAATTGGTTAGCTATCCTGCTGATGCTACGTATTCTCCATCTGCATACTCTCAGGATTTAGTAGCTCTTTTAGAAGTTCTCAATATTCCTAGTGCTTGGCTAATTGGTCATTCTTTGGGAGGAACAATTGCTTTATGGACAGCGGCTCAACTGCCTGACCTTGTTAAAGGTGTTGTTTGTATTAATGCAGGTGGTGGTATTTATCTAAAGGAAGCCTTTGAGCAGTTTCGCTCTAGCGGTCAAAAATTTCTACAGATTCGACCACGTTGGTTGTACCAATTACCTTTAATTGATTTGCTGTTTAGTAGAACTAGTGTTTCACGTCCTTTAGACCGCTATTGGGCGCGTCAACGTGTTATTGACTTTGTTGTTGCTGATCCAGAAGCTGCACTAGGGTCTCTTTTAGACTCTACTACGGAAGAAGAAGTGAATCGCTTACCTCAGTTAGTTTCCCAACTAAAGCAGCCAGTTTATTTTTTAGCTGGTGCTGATGATAAAGTCATGGAACCCAAATATGTACGTCATTTAGCCAGCTTTCATAGACTTTTCCAATACGTTGGCGATAATTTTATTGAAATTCCTAATTGTGGGCATCTAGCAATGTTAGAACAGCCCAATGCCGTTGCTGATCATATTCGGTCATTAGTCATTAGTCATTAGTCATTAGTCATTAGCAAAAGGCAAAAGGCAAAAGAAAGATAATATTTCCCCTCCGCTCCCCTGCTCCCTACATTCCATACAATTCCATGACTTGGGTTAAAGGTAGTCGAGAATGAACGCCCAAGGTTAGAGGAGATTGGTGTCCACGGGATAGATGATCAGCTGCTGCACAGCCTATCATGGCGGCGTTGTCAGTACAAAATTTTAAGGGGGGGAACAGGACTTGTAGATGATGCTCGACTGCTGCTGCTTGTAAATGCTTTCGCAGTCCACTGTTGGCCGCTACGCCTCCACCTATGGCAATTGTATTTAAACCATAGTCACGGGCGCAGGCGATCGCTCTTTTGGTTAAAGCTTTGGCTATAGTTTCCTGGAAGCTGGCCGCAATATTAGCTACTGGCAATTCTCCACCATTTTTCTCTAACTGCTGCACTACACGCAGTACCGCTGTCTTTAAGCCGCTAAAACTACTATCGTAGGGATGATAACCGCCACCCGGTAAAGAAATTCTGCCTTCTGGGAGTGCAAAAGCTTGGGGATCTCCTATTTGTGCCAACTTGTCAATAACTGGTCCGCCCGGATATCCCAGCTTTAATAACCGCGCCACTTTATCAAAGGCTTCACCCGCAGCATCATCACGGGTTTCTCCCAAAGTTTCGTAAATACCACAATCCTTTACATAAATCAAGCTTGTATGTCCGCCTGAAACGAGTAAGCTAAGAAATGGGGGATCTAATTTGGGCTGTGCCAAGTAAGTGGCGTAGATATGACCTTCGAGGTGATGAACTCCCAAAAATGGTTTTTTATGCACCATCGCTAGGGTCTTAGCAGCCGTTAAACCTACTAATAATGCTCCTACCAGTCCTGGCGCACAAGTGGCGGCTATACCATCAATTTGTCCCCAGTCCATTGAACTTTCATCCATAGCTTGCGCTATTTCTTGATTTAGCGTTTCCAAGTGTTGCCGTGATGCTACCTCTGGCACTACCCCACCATACTGCTGATGAATGGGAATTTGCGAGGCTATGATACTGCTACACACTTGACGATTCTTCACGATTGCCACAGCAGTTTCGTCACAACTGGTTTCGATAGCTAATACGGTTGTCATAGGGAATAGGGAACAGGGAATAGGGAATAGGGAACAGGGAACAGGGAACAGGGAATAGGGAATAGGGAATAGGGAACAGGGAATAGGGAATAGGCAAGAGGCAAGAGGCAGAAGGCAGAAGGCAGGAGGCAGGAGGCAGGAGGCAGAAGTCATTAGTTATTGGTGAAAATCTTCCTCCCCTGCGTCCCCTGCGTCCCCTGCGTCCCCTGCGTCCCCTGCGTCCCCAGTCCCCAGTCCCCAGTTCCCAGTCCCCAGTCCCCAGTTCCCAGTCCCCAGTCCCCAGTTCCCAGTCCCCAATCCTTACTTTTGGTTGCGAAGCTTTAACTTTTATTTACTTAAACTTTACTCGATTCCCAGCCAAGAGTATGATGACTTGCTAGTTATCTAAATTAAACACTGTACAAGCCGCTTCGTTTTGTACAACAAACTTCTTGTTTTGTAATAAAAGGAAACAACTCAATGAGACGATTGTTTGCTTTGATTTTAGCGATTGGTCTTTGGTTCAATTTTGCCCCTTCAGCTAACGCTCTGGGCGCTAACCTTGTACCTTGCAAAGACTCTCCCGCTTTTCAAGAGCTTGCCCTAAATGCCCGTAACACCACCGCTGACCCAGAATCAGGTAAAAAGCGATTTGAACGTTATTCTCAGGCTCTGTGTGGTCCAGAAGGCTATCCTCACTTGATTGTAGATGGTCGCCTTGACCGCGCTGGTGACTTTTTGATCCCCAGCATTCTCTTTCTCTATATTGCTGGTTGGATTGGCTGGGTTGGCCGCGCTTATCTACAAGCGATTAAAAAGGAATCTGATACTGAGCAAAAAGAAATCCAAATTGATTTGGGTTTAGCATTACCCATTATCACTACTGGGTTTGCTTGGCCAGCAGCCGCAATCAAGGAATTTCTCTCTGGTGAATTAACAGCTAAGGATTCAGAAATTACTGTTTCTCCACGCTAATTCATCTGCTTTCATTCACTTGTTTTTGGAGATTAAATTCATGGCTGACAAAAGCGAATCATCCTATTTGATCAAGTTTATTTCCACAGCACCTGTGGCAGCTACCATCTGGTTGACAATCACAGCTGGTATTTTGATCGAATTCAACCGGTTTTTCCCAGACTTACTTTTCCACCCTCTACCATAGGGTAAAAACGGGATTTAGATGAGTAAAAAGTTATCAGTAAACAGCCCGATAACTAACAACTGTTTACTGATAACTGAATAAATGCCAAGATTCTGAATTTAGAGGCTACACAAAATATGGCACAAGCAGTAGATTCATCGAAAAATCTCCCCAGCGATCCCAGAAATCGGGAGACAGTCAGACCTGCTGGACGTAATCCACAGGATGGAAACCTAGAAACTCCAGTTAACTCTTCTCCTTTGGTTAAGTGGTTCATTAACAATTTGCCTGCTTATCGCCCTGGTTTAAACCCTTCCAGACGCGGTTTAGAAGTAGGTATGGCTCATGGTTACTTGCTCTTTGGACCTTTTGATAAATTGGGTCCTCTGCGGGATGCTGCAAATGCTAACTTAGCTGGTTTATTGGGTAGCATTGGCTTGGTTGTAATTCTTACAGCTTGCCTATCTCTGTATGCTAATAGCAATCCTGATAAAGCACTGGCTAGTGTAACTGTACCCAATCCTCCAGTAGATGCTTTTAACTCTAAAGAAAGCTGGAATAATTTTGCTAGTGCTTTCTTAATCGGTGGTATTGGTGGTGCTGTAGTTGCTTACTTTTTGACTAGCAATTTGGGACTAATCCAAGGTTTAGTCGGTTAATCTCATTTCTGAATCATTATTAATAGGTAATTGTTAGTTATTTCTAGCAATTACCTATTTTTTTAGGTGCTAATTATGTAAATAAGATTGTTTCAATTTCATGTAAAGCAGTCTCAAAATCGTCATTGACAATTTGGATATCAAATTCATCTGCGGCTTGAATTTCTTCTAGGGCGCGACCCAGACGACGAGCGATCGCCTCTTCAGAATCCTGTCCTCGTCCGCGTATCCGTTTCTCCAATTCTGAAAATGACGGGGGCAAAATAAAAATGCTGAGGGCGTTAGGGTAGGAAGCGCGGATTTGTCTAGCCCCTTCTAGTTCAATTTCTAAAACTACCAACGTACCGGACTGAATGTGTTCTAGCACAGCTGCACGGGGTGTCCCGTAATAGTTACCAGCAAATTCTGCCCATTCCAAGAATTCCCCTTGAGCAACTAATTGTTCAAACTGGCTGCGGGAGGTAAAGTCATAGTTTTTACCGTTAATTTCTCCGGTTCGAGGAGAACGAGTCGTGACAGATACTGAATAATAAAGTTCTGGATGACGCTGGAGGAGCGTTTGCATCAAAGTTCCTTTCCCGACTCCACTCGGGCCTGTCAAAACAATCAGCTTGCCCAAGGGCAGGTTTTCTGGGGTATTAGCACCATTATGAATGGGTAAGACTGGCATTATCTGTTCAACTTCTGAGTTAATAAATTTTGTAGCACTGGTGACAGAAAACTTGTCTAAGATTAGAGCCTACGGACGATATGGTGCAAATAGGGGGGTTGATAGCCCCACCTCTAATTAATTCTCCACAGTTTGATGGTCGCGGGAAATAACAAAACGATTTGCTACTGTTTCCGGCTGAATGGCTGATAAAATCACATGACTGGAATCAGTGATAATTACAGCCCTAGTTCGACGACCATAGGTTGCGTCAACAAGTTGCCCTCTATCCCTGGCATCGGTAATGATGCGCTTGATGGGGGCAGATTCTGGACTGACAATGGCAACTACTCGATTAGCGGAGACGATGTTACCAAAACCGATGTTGATTAACTGAATATCCATAAAAAAAACTGGCGCTAATGGCGCGAGGAAAAGCTTGTGATAAACTTATTCTCATGTTATACCTAAAGAATCGTAGTTACAACGCTTAAAGTCTTGATATCTTGAGTTTTTTAATAACAACTGCTTTCTTTTAGCCTTTTATTAGCTAAAACTGCCAAAAATATTTCTAAAGGTATAGGGAAAATTATACTCATAGGAGCTAGTCGGAAGTTGACTACAGTCATCTAATTGCTATTGTTTAGGTGTAACATCACCGAATTTAATCACTAGGGCGATCGCTATACTCACAACCAAAATTAATGTCATACTCAAAGCTGAACCAAATCCCCAATTTTGGGTAGCTCCCAGAAACTGATTATAAACTAACCGTGCTACTGTCATACTGGAAGCACCACCAAGTAATTCTGGGTCAATAAAGTCCCCCAGTGCTGTGATAAATACCAGTAAAGAACCAGCCGCAATACCTGGAAAAACTTGAGGTACAGTTACACGCATAAAAGTTTGCGCTGGATTTGCACCCAAATCAGCTGCTGCTTCTAGTAACTGCTGGTCTAATTTTTCCAAAGAGGCATATAAAACTAACACCATATAAGGCAGTAAACTGTAACTCATGCCAATTAATACCGCTGGACTGCGGTTAAGCAATTCCAAAGCTGGTAAACCTAAACTAGTAAGTAAGCTGTTCAATAACCCAGTGGGACGTAAAATTGTAATCCAGGCATAAGAACGCAGTAAAGAGGAAGTCCATAAAGGCAAAACAAAGCCTAATAACAGCAAATTTCGCCAGCGTTTTGGTGTCATTTGGGCAATCCAATAAGCAACAGGAAAACCCAAAATTAAACAAATAATTGTCGTATTAACTGCCAAAAATAGGGAATTAAATATAACTCGTAAATAAAGCGGTTCTAGAATACGGATATAGTTATCAACGCCGTTAGGATTGACAATATCTCCTGGTCGGATATCTGTCACTAAACTCAATTGAAAAATTATTAATGTTGGTAGTAACAATAATAGTAATAACCAAATCCCTGATGGTGATAGTAAGGACACAACTGGTAGCCATTTAAAAGGATAGCGATGCAGTTGTGGTTTTTTTGTATGACTCGGAGATGCAACTGAGGGCTGAGGAATTTGAATAGACACAAGCTGATACCAATTGGCTGAGATTTTATATATTATCTGTTTGGGCTGGTAATTGGTAATTGTTAATTGACAAAAATAAATTAACAGCCAGTAGTACATTCACGCTAGTAATTGAGTCCAATATCGCTCATAAACTTCCTCAAATTTACCTATGGGAGTTAGGCGTTCACACTTATCTAAAATTGATTGGGGGGGGAATAAACTAGTATTATTTTGAATTTCTTGTGGTAATTGTTCAAATCCAGCATGATTGGGTGTAGCAATATTTAATCTTCTGCTGATTTCGGCGGCTACATCTGTTTGCAATAGTAAGTTAATCCAGCTATACGCACCAGATCGATTAGGGGCTGTTTTGGGAATTACAATAGTGTCTGTCCATAGTGAAGAACCACTGCGGGGAATCACATATTTGAGTTTGGGATTTTCTTTTGATATCTTCACGCCATCGGCAGAATAACACATAGCTAACCACAAATCTCCTGCCAGAATTTGGTTTTGCCAAGCATCGGTGTCAAAAGCGGCGATCGCAGGTTTTAATGATTTCAATTTCTCATAAGCTGCTTTAATTTCCATCTCATTTTGAGAATTATAAGAATAACCTAGCATCTTTAATGTTGCTCCCATTACCTCCCGCACATCATTCAATAAGGTCATTCGCTTATAAAGCTTTTCTTGGTTTTGCCAAAGATATTCCCAATCTTCAGGTGCAGTTTCCAGTTTTTCAGAGTTGTAAAGTAACCCTGTTGTTCCCCAACTAAAAGGAATACTATAACGGTTATCAGGGTCATAACTAGGATTCTTAAATTGGGTGAATAAATTTTCCAACCCAATTAAATATTCGTGATTAATTTCTGCTAACAAATTTTTCTCTACCATCTTCTGCACCATATAATCAGATGGATAGATAATGCTATAACTAGCGCCACCTCCAGCTTGTAATTTAGCCAGCATCACATCATTGGAATCAAAAACATCTGCTAAAACTTTGATGCCAGTTTGGGAAGTAAAGGTAGATAGTAATTGTTGATCGGTATATTGACTCCATGTATATATATACAATTCATCACTTTTGCCGGAACTAGCACCATTATAATTATTATTGGTGCTAACATTAGCTAATCTCCAGCCACAACTACTTAAAGACAAGCTAGAAAACAACGCTATATTTTTGAGAAATTTTCTTCTCCTAGTCATGTTCATCATCATGGTTTATTGTTGATTAACCCTTGATGTTTGACTAATAGCTAAACAATCAGTTTCTGCCCACCAAATATATATAGGCGTGTTCCGGTCTGGTAGACTACCAAAAGTGTTGGGTTGTAAAACATTAACATTGATGCCGTTGGCTAATTCCACGACATAATTAACATGAGTACCCAAATACATAATATTAACGAGCCTACCTTCAAAGCAGTTTGTACGCAGATTGGGTTGATAAAGGGAAATCTGAATTTTTTCAGGACGGACACTTAATGCTACTGCTTGCAATAGTTCTATAGGAGTTTCTTCTGTACGAGCAACAACAATAGACAATCCGGTTTTAGTCAAAATCTGTACAGACTCTGCATCAATCGTAGTAATTTCCCCACTAAACAAATTTGTATCACCAATAAAATCAGCCACAAAAGCGGTTTGCGGACGTTCGTAAATTGTGCTAGGAGTACCAACTTGCTCAATTTTGCCTTGATTCATCACTGCGATGCGATCAGATAAGGATAGAGCTTCTTCCTGATCGTGTGTCACCATGATAAAAGTCAATCCTAACTCTTTGTGGAGATTGCATAACTCCACTTGCATTTCCTTACGCAGTTTTAGATCTAATGCTCCCAATGGTTCATCTAAAAGTAAGACAGTAGGACGATTAACTAAAGCCCTAGCTAAAGCTACCCGTTGTTGTTGACCACCAGAAAGCTGAGAAGGTAAACGCGATCGCAAACTTGCCATTTTCACCAGCTTTAAAGCTTCCGTAACTCTGCTGACAATTTCTGATTTGGATAATTTTTGCAACCTTAATCCAAAAGCGATGTTATCCCACACATTCAAGTGATTAAACAGAGCATAGCTTTGAAATACAGTATTTACAGGTCTTTTGTAAGGAGGCACATTAATCATTGACTGGCCTTGAATCAGCAATTTTCCTGCATCCACCCGTTCAAACCCGGCAATTAACCGGAGTATAGTGGTTTTACCACAACCAGAAGGTCCTAAAATACTAAAGAACTCTCCCTGTCTAACATCCAAGTCCACACCATGTACTGCTGCTTCTTGGTTGAAAAACTTAAAGACGTTCCGCAGTTCAACATCAAGCGGCTGAAAAGTAGTTAAACTCCTCTGATTCTGCATTGCAGTTTGAGCCATAATCTTCAGTAGAATGCCTTGATATGATGAAACTTAGTTGAGCAATGTAGGCGATAAAATAGATTAAAAATCACACTTTGATTTATTGTATCTGGCAAATACACCCTTGTTAAAAATATACTTGCCATTTGTTTTGTCTCAATGCCGGATAGGGGTTACAAAGCACTGTTTACAGATAATATTAATTTCATGCGTCTTTTTAATCTTATGGCTATATTACCATTACCACTTAGTAGTCAAAAAAATACTCGTACAGTTGGGCGTAGTTCCCAGTCACTATTTTTAATAGTATTCACTTTATTGATGACCTCTGGAATAGGCGCTCGTTTAGTTTATTTGCAAATTCTTGAAGGTCCAAAACTGCGGCAACGGGCAGAGTCTAACCGGATTCGGATGATTCCCAAACAACCGGAAAGAGGCAACATTTTTGACCGTAATGGCAAACTTTTAGCTACTACTCGCTATCCGCGCTCTGTTCATTTGTGGCCAATGGCACATACTAAGCCCTCATGGTCAGTTGTCGGTCCCCGTCTGTCCCAAATCCTCGATATTCCTCAAGAGGAGATGGAAAAGAAACTAGAACAAGCAGGGGCTAATTCTTTTTCTTTGATTCGCATTGCTCGTGACTTAAATGAAGCACAAGTCACAGCCTTAAAAGAATATGAAACTGAATTACCAAATGTAGAAATCAATACAGAAGCAGTACGTTACTATCCTGATGGTAGGCAATTAGCCCATATACTCGGCTATACCCGCGAACTAACAGCAGAACAGTTAAAAAAACGCAAATCTGAAGGCTATCGTCTCGGTGATGTCATTGGGCAAATGGGTGTGGAAAAAGCCTATGAAAAAACCCTGCGGGGTGAATGGGGCGGTCAGCAAGTAGAGGTGGATGGTGCTGGTAGACCACTGCGGGTATTGGGAGAGAAACAGGCAAAAGCAGGTAATGATTTACACTTGACTATAGATTTAGATATCCAAAAAGCAGCGGAAAAAGCTTTAGGTAAACGCAATGGATCAATTATCGCACTCAACCCCAACAATGGTGAAGTTTTAGCGATGGTATCCCATCCTACCTTTGACCCGAATATTTTTTCTAAACAAAAACTCTCTCAAAAAGACTGGGAAACCGTCCAAGGTGCTGAACATCCTTTGGTGAATCGGGCTTTAAGTGTTTTTCCCCCAGCTAGTACGTTTAAAATTGTCACCAACACAGCAGCTATAGAATCAGGTAAATTTTCTCCTAATGTCATTTTACAAACATATCCTTATTTGGTTATCGGTGGGACAAGATTTGGTGAATGGAATCATGCGGGATTTGGTCCCTTAGGTTTTGTAGGTGCAATGCAGTGGAGTAGTGATACTTTCTTCTATCAAATTGGTAAAGGTATAGGTGGACCTACTTTGATTGAATGGACTCGTAAATATGGCTTTGGTGAAAAAACTGGCTTTGATTTTGTCACAGAGGAAGCTAAAGGTTTAGTTCCCGATGACAACTGGAAGCGGAAAGTCTGGAAAATGCCTTGGACTATAGGCGATACTATTAATATGACCATTGGTCAAGGTGCTTTACAAACTACTCCTTTACAAGTGGCTGTGATGTTTGCTGTACCAGCTAATGGTGGTTATCGAGTGCAACCACATTTGCTTAAAGACAATGGGGACGCACAAAAATGGCGTAAATCTTTAAATATGAAGCCGATAACTATCAAAATCCTCCGTGATGGATTGCGGAAAGTAATATCTGAAGGTACAGGTAAAGTTTTAAATAAACCAACTCTTCCCCCTGTAGCTGGTAAGAGTGGTACAGCAGAAGCTTGGAATATTCGTGGAATCAAACAAAATCATGCTTGGTTTGGTGCTTATGCACCTGCGGATAAACCAGAAATTTTAGTTGTGGCTTTTGGTGAACATTCCGGGGGTGGTGGCGGTAGTGTGGCCGCACCAATGATTTTAGAAATTATGGAGGATTATTTTGCCCGCAAGTATCCAGGGAAGTACAAAAAAGGTGACAGGTGACAGGTGACAGCGAAGAGGCAGGGGAGCAGGGAGCAGGGAGAGGTTAATAACCCAATGACTAATAACTAATGACTAATGACTAAGGACTAAGGACTAATCACTGTACAGGTTTGATATTTCGGGCTTTATAAAATGTTTCTAAGCTGTTGCGATCGCCTACAAAACGCCAATGCCAAGGTTCATAACTCACTCCTTGAGTATTATCCTTGGGAAAAGACAATTCAAACCCAAACCGCGCCGCATTAGCTTGCAGCCATACAAAAGCTTTGGTATTCTCAAAATTAGCTTGTAGGTTAGTTGCTGGTACTCCTCCATCTCCTATATCCACAGCATAGCCTGTATGATGTTCGCTATGACCAGGAGGGGCGCTGAGGGCGGCTCTTTGGGCGGGGGTTTGATTACGTTGAGCGCCAACATTAAAAAATAACTGTTCTTGCTCTTTCACTGCTCGAAAACCAGAAATTGGCACCAAAATTATACCTGCGCTTCTTGCTGCTTGTGCCATTTGCTGAAACCTTTGGGCGGCTGCTGTTCGCATTCTGATCCGTCCATCGGCAGTAATTGGTAACAATTCAGATTCTGGTGCTTCAGGATATGCCAAATGCCCCAAAACCGTATCATTATTAATAGCTGGGGTATTAGTTGCTGCTGGTATAGAATTAACAGGTGTTGGTTGATTTTCCGCATTTTCTTGAGGCGCTGTCAGAAAAAATAAAAAACCACTACCTACAGCCATCACTACAAATCCTAATACCCCCCCAATCACCAAAACTAGCGGTTGCACGCGCAGCTTAGAACCGCTATCAGGAGTATCGCGTAAAGCCGCTGGAATATCATCACCGGGTTCTGGTGATGAGTTTTGCGGTTTTCCTGGAAACCCAGCCTTTTTCAAGTGTCTACTCCTGCTTGTGTACAATTTGGGATTTTAGTAAAAATAAGCGATTAGAAATCGCAGCTATACAAACAAAGTCCGCCTGCGCGGACTAAGAAATTTAAAACCCACGCAGGTGGGTTTTGCCTGTGTAATCGTGACTTCTTCTAGTCGCCCGGATTCTTTTCCCTTGTCATTATTTCCAATCTTTTTCTTATTATTATTCAAAATTTGAGCCTGGAAAAAAATTATCAAAATAGATATCATTTTATGTCTCTTTTTTTAAGTAGAATCTTGATAAATCTCTTTGAACTATATATCAAATTGGTAGGATTAGTGCTAGTAGGGGTGATTTTGGGACGTAAATTACCTGCCATATTTCCTACTCGTTTGGGTCATTTTCTGTTTTGGGTAGGAGTACCGATCAGTATTGTCGCTTTTTTAAGGCAAACCGACTTATCAGGACAGATTTGGGTTGCACCTGCGATCGCCTATTTAGCGATTTTTCTAGGAGCATTTTTAGCCTGGATAGTGATCAAAGGTCAAGCCTATTTGACAAAATCTCTGCCCCAACTATCAACCCAAGGTAGTTTGATTCTAGCGTCAATGGTCGGTAACACTGGTTATCTAGGCTTTCCTATCACTTTAGCAATGGTCGGCAAAGAATACTTTGCTTGGGCTTTATTTTACGATTTATTGGGGACTTTATTCGGGGCTTATGGTCTGGGGGTATTACTGGCAGCCCGTTTTGGTAGCAAAGCCCGAAATCATCAACAGATGGCTAAAGCTATATTAATCAATCCTGCCTTATGGAGTTTTGGGTTTGGGCTACTATTTCGCCAAGTGACAATTCCCCCAGTGATGGAATTTGGCTTAAATACATCAGCTTGGTTTGCTTTAGCATTATCTTTGATTTTAATTGGTATGAGGCTTTCACTGCTGAGTTCTTGGTACAAACTCAAACCAGCAGTCATCAGTATTTTGATCAAAATGCTATTAGTGCCTTTGATTTTAGGCAGCAGTTTACGGTTTTTTGGTGTTACTGGTGAAGCCGCACAGGTAGTAGTTTTGCAAATGGCTATGCCTCCAGCTTTTGCCACACTGGTATTAGCCGAAACTTTTGATTTAGATCGTGATTTGGCTGTGACGGCTTTAGCAATGGGTAATATTGTATTGTTGGTTACTCTGCCGATTTGGTTGTGGTTGTTTTGAAGATAGGTAATGGGTAATTGGTAATTGGTAAACTACATCCTGTAAATCCTGTTAGCGTAGCTCCTCCGTAGCAGGCAATCCTGGACATCCTGATTCAGACAAAATTTAAACGCAGATGAACGCAGATAATTTTGTACCTCATTCTAGGAAAGGCTGTATAGCGCCAAAAAAAGAAAAACTTAAATAAATGGCTTTAAATTACAGCAGAATTCAGGAGTCAGGAGTGAAACTGGTTTTGTGTATAGGTTTCAATTTTGATTCTGTACGTCATTGATCTGCAATCTGCTGTAATGTAAACAATTCATGAATTTTGGTAAAATAAACATAAGTATGGAAAAACGGATCAAGGAATGACTGTTAATAATTTATCAAAGGAGAGGTAAATTATGACCGTAAACACAGATTTACAATCTTTATATGAACTAGATGAAAATTTATGGTTAGAAGAAACAATTATTTTACTCAAGGAAAAACGGTTTCAAGATTTAGACTTAAATAATCTAATTGAGGAGTTAGAGGCTTTGGGCAAAAGAGATAAAAATGCTGTTGCTAGTTTATTAGAACAAATAATTAGGCATTTTTTATTATTACACTATTGGACAGAAGAATATGAAATGAATAGTAATTATTGGCAACCAGAAATTATTGGTTTTCGCAACCAAATTGAGAGATTATTAACCAATAATTTACAAAATTATCTCTACAGTGAATTAGAAAAGATTTATAGAAGTGCTTTAAAATATGTGAAGCAAAAAACTAGATTTAAAATAGATTTTCCCGAAGATTGTCCTTATACTTTAGAACAACTTTTAGATGAAAATTATGTGTAAGAGGATGTTTGAAAAGTTTTGGGCGAATATAAAGATGCCTCCGGCACGCTTCGCGAACACTACTATACAAGCCAACTCCATCTGCGTGGACTAATGAAAAATCAAGGATTTGAAACCCACGGAGGTGGGTTTTGTCTGTGTAGCCGCGACTTCTAGTCGCCTTTTCAAACTTATTGATTATGTAATTGCTAAATTTTGCTTTTCTGCCAATTCTTTAGGGGTTGTATGTTCGTAATGTTCAAAAGGTTGATGAATCCAAGGATTATCGGGTAAATAATCAGTGTAGTAATCTGGAGTAATAACTGAACAGGCTTTATACCAAATTACAGCAGTACGGATTTCCTCAATAGGAAACTCGCTATTTTCTTTTAACCAAGGAATAGTTTGTTGTAGCGTAACCCCAGAGTCTACTAAATCATCTACTAACAAAATTCGGGAACCTAACCTGTCGGTAGTCATCGTTAAGTGAGGGGAAACTATTAAACCACCCCTTTCTTGTTTACCAGCACCGTTGTAAGATGATGTAGCTAAAATTGCTAAGGGTTGATTGTATATCCGTGATAAAATATCACCCACTCGCAGTCCACCTCTAGCAAGACAGACAATTTGATTGAATTCCCAACCTGATTGATAAATCTTGACAGCCAATTGTTCGATTTTATGGTGATAATCTGACCAGGAAATGTAAAGGTCTGACATAAAATGCAGGAAAGTATTTTTTAGTTAGCACAGCAAGTAAATCCCAATTATTTTAATACGAGTGTCAGTAATTATGAACGATGCTAATAGTGAAAATTTAGCCAGTGAAAAGTTAGATTTGAAAACTAAACTGGCTTATGGTGCTGGAGATTTAGGACCAGCGATTACTTCTAATGTTGCTATATTTTTTCTGTTGGTGTTTTTTACGAATGTGGCTGGTATTCCAGCGGGTTTAGCTGGCAGTATTTTGATGATTGGTAAAATATGGGATGCTGTTAATGATCCCATTGTGGGCTTATTGACTGACAAAACTAAATCTCGTCGTTGGGGTCGTCGTTTACCTTGGTTGTTATATGGTGCAATTCCTTTTGGTATTTTCTTTTTCTTGCAATGGATTGTACCACAATTTAGCTCTGAACCAAGTAGTAATATGTGGCCATTGTTCTGGTATTACGTTGTCATTGGGATCATATCTCAAGTATTTTTTACTGTGGTTAATTTGCCTTATACGGCAATGACTCCTGAACTATCTCAAGATTACGATGAAAGAACCAGTTTAAATAGCTTTCGCTTTACTTTTTCTATTGGTGGCAGTATTTTATCATTGATTTTAGCGCAAATTGTTTTTTCAGTGATTGCTAATCCTCAACAACAGTATTTAGTTTTAGCAGCAATTTGTACTGTGATTTCGACTTTATCTTTATATTGGTGCGTTTATGGAACACGCGATCGCATTATGGCTTTTGAAGCTAAACGTATCCAATTGGAAGAACCAGCAGAAATTCCCTTTATTGAACAAATAAAAATCGCCTTCAGTAATCGACCTTTTTTATTTGTAATTGCTATTTATCTTTTTTCTTGGTTAGGGGTACAAATTACCGCCAGCATTATTCCCTATTTTGTTATTTATTGTATGGGGATGAAAAACTCAGAAGTTCCTACAGTTTTGATTGCGGTGCAAGCAACGGCTTTATTAATGTTATTTGTTTGGAGTTATTTAAGTAAAAAGTTTGGTAAAAAACTTGTTTATTTTCTGGGAATGAGTTTATGGATAATTGCTGCTGCGGGATTATTTTTCTTACAACCTAATCAAATTGGTTTAATGTATCTAATGGCTATCATGGCAGGTTGTGGAGTTTCTACAGCTTATTTAATTCCTTGGTCAATGATTCCCGATGTAATTGAATTAGATGAATTGCAAACCGGACAAAGACGGGAAGGAGTTTTTTATGGTTTCATGGTTTTATTACAAAAGTTTGGTTTAGCTTTTGGGCTATTTATAGTAGGTAATGCTTTACAAGCATCGGGTTTTAAAGAAACTGTAGTTGGACAAAGTACATTACCTATACAACCTGATTCTGCATTGTTAGCTATTAGAATTGCAGTTGGTCCGATACCGACAATTTGTTTAATTATTGGTTTGATTTTGACTTTTTTCTATCCCATTACCCGCGAGATGCACGCGGAAATTATGTTGAAGTTGCAAGAAAGACGGGAGAATATTGGGTAATGGGTTTATGAAGAATCTGACTCTTTAAAATATTCAATCCCCATCATAGGTACGGAATCAAGAAAATCTTGCCAAAATTCTTGACCAAATTCTTCTATACCTTCAGGAGAGACTAAACTTCATACATCTGTTATTAGACATATCCCAAAACTGAAATACCCCAACCAATTAAACCACCACCCAAAACCAACCATGCAGCATTGATGCGATAGCGAATGGCTAAAACTGCGGAAATCAAGAAAATAACTAAACTAAAAAAATCTATATAAGGCACTTTCTCTATAGTTAAAGTAACTATTCCTAATTGCAATGTGGTCACTACCATTAAAGCCACAGCACTGACATTTACAGCATCTAAAAAAGCCCTTGTCCAAGATGAGGAACGTAAGCGAGGAATGAGAGGATTTAAGATCAGAACAAATAAAAATGAAGGGAGAAAAATTCCTAAAGTTGCCACAATTGCACCAGGTATATCAGCAATTATATATCCTATAAATGTAGCAGTAGAAAGAACTGGACCAGGAGTAAATTGACCAATAGCGATCGCATCTAATAACTGCTGTTGTGTTAACCAACCATATTCATTTACTAAACTACCTTGTAAAAATGCAATTAGTAAATAACCACTACCAAATAAAACACTACCAACTTTGAGAAAAAATAAACCCAACTGCCACAAAGGTACAGATAAATTATTTATTCCTGTAGTGACAACTGCGGTATTCTGAAAAAGTGTACCTGTGGTTAAAAAAGTCAGCATTAAGTTAGTTTGATTGCTACTGTGTAACCAAATCATTCCTAATATTCCCCCCAATAACAAAGCCACCACTTCATTAACTTTCAGCAACCAAGTTAATAACACAACTACCACAGCAATTATTAGTAATTGTCTGGTTTTAACTGCTTTCTTCCCTAAACTCCACAGAGCATTTAAAATAATAGCTAAAACGGCAGGTTTAATGCCATATAGTAAAGGCGAAAACTGGGGTAAACTCCCATAATTAACATACAGCCAAGCAAAAATACCTGTAATCAAAACCGCAGGTAAAATAAAACAAACACCCGCAATAATTAATCCTAACCATCCTGCATAAATATAACCAATATGAATGGCCATCTCTGTAGAATTAGGCCCAGGAATTAAATTAGTTGCACCCAACAAATCCAAAAAATGCTCTTGTGTCAACCACTGACGACGCTTGACTACCTCATCTTCCATCATCGCAATATGGGCAACTGGACCCCCAAAACCAATCACACCTAGTTTAAAAAAGAGTTTAGCAACTTCACCCAAGCGACTTAATGGTAAGTTATTCATTTTATTTGTTAAGATGTTTGTTTATAATATAAATTACTTGCTCAAGATTAAGAACAGGTTTTGAATGTGAAAAAGTGTAAGAATTCGGGTAAGGTGATAAGATCCCCGACTTCTTTTATTTATTATGTCCATAAATGATAAAGTGATCTGGTGAAGTCGGGGATCTGGATATGACCGATTGCTATAGGGATAATATTTGATTTATGAAACGATACGTAGGGTGCGTCAGACTGCATAAATTCTATCAATAAACAGATTTGTTATATCTGACGCACCCTACAAATATTTATGAAAAATTAATCAAAGATACTTAATCAATTAACTTAGCATAGTAGAATAAAAATTATGATCAGAAATATAGTGACTTTTTCAACAGTAGCACTTATTGCATTGTGCAGAATTGACTGTTAGCATGAATAGTTAACAGTCAATTTACTCAAAAATTGATGAATAAATTAAGGTGCAGGATTGGGATAGGTATTATAAACTGCATCTATTTCATCCAAAATATCTTTATTAATCTTTTATTTGTGATGGGTCAAAAAATATCTGACTAAACCGAGGAACATAACGATCCGGCCAATGAATTTGAAATAAGTCTATATAATCTGTTTGCAATCTTTTCAAACTTTCATCTACAGCTTGGATGATATTTTTTCTGTCAACTTTATTTTCTCCATCACGTATCCATTTAAAACCACGTCCAGCACCAATAATTTTAGTAGCAATAATCAATTTATCTCTTTGTTGATGTTTTAACCATTCCCCAATATAAGTTTCTGTTAAACTGTATGTTTCAGCGCGGGGTGGTACTGGGTACATTTCCGCAGCATCAATAAAGTTAACTCCTTGATCAATAGCATAATCTAGCTGTTCATTAGCTTCAGAAATTGTATTTTGCTGTCCATAGTTCATTGTCCCCAGACAAATTTCTGATACTTTTAATTCACTTTCACCAATTTGATTGTATTTCATATTTTTATAGTGTGTATTATTAGTTGATCATGAGTATTTTAACTTAAAATTTCCCAACAATTCTGAATATAACCAATTTAGAGACAATTGCTGATTACAGTGACAGCAGTATCTGTAAAGTCACTAAATACCCCATCTATACCTAAGTCAAAAAACAATTGATATTCCTTTTGGGGGTGGTCTTGAAAATCTCTAGGTAAGAAGCAATTTTCATTGCGAAATGTCCAAGCATGAACTTGCAAATTTTCGCTATGAGCATGATTAACTAAGGATGTTGGTGGTTGTAATTTGCCTGTAATATCTCTGGGGATAATTAAGTTTTTATTGACTCCTATTGCTTGTGCATAGTTAGAAATTTCTTTTAACCCAGATTGACTGACTAAATCTCGATATGTGTGAGGGTTGTTATTAGTCACAAAATCATAGGGTTTACCTGAATCATTGATTAATTGTACTAAGGGTAAATCTGTTTTTTTTGCTAATTCTTGTAGGTTGCTAACTTCAAATGATTGAATAAATACAGGTATGTTAATTTCATGTAAAGCTGTTAATAAAGGTGCTTCTAATGGAAGATCAATTAATTTAAAATAAGTTGGATGTTTGGTTTCTGGATAAATACCAATTACCCGACCATTTTCTAACCTTTGATTCTGAACTAAAGCTATAATTTCCTGTAGTGTAGGAATAGTAAATAATTCATTGTATGTAGCATTTTGAGGACGTATTTGGGGAATACGTTCTTTAGCTGTTAATGTTTTTAATTCTGCTAAAGTAAAATCTTCAGTAAACCAACCTGTTTTAAGTTCACCATCAATTATTTTTGTAGTCTTTAGATGAGCAAATTCGGGATGATTAATAATATCGGTAGTTTCGGAGATTTCATTTTCATGACGGGCAATTAAAACCCCATCTTTGGTAATCACTAAATCTGGTTCAATATAATCAGCACCTAAATCAATTGCTAATTGATATGCTGCTAAAGTATGTTCTGGACGGTATCCGCTTGCACCTCTATGAGCTATAATAATAGGAAGTTGATTTGTGAATAGGGAATCTCTAATATTGTCCATAAGATAGTGTTTCCTATTTTCAATGAATAGCGATAATTATTAATACCTTGCTAGATATTTTGTTATGAGTATTATGATCCAAAATCAGCCAGAAATTACACGTATAGAAGAACTAAGGCATTTATTACAAAAAGCCAGTTATGCTTATTATGTTCTCGATGCGCCAATAATGGAAGATACGGTCTATGATAGACTATATCGGGAATTACAAGAATTAGAAACGAACTATCCAGAATTAATCACTTCTGATAGTCCAACTCAGCGGGTAGGTGAAAGACCTGCAACTCATTTTACCTCAGTCCGGCATAATATACCCCTTTATAGTTTGGAAAATGCTTTTAATACTGAGGAGTTGGAAACATGGGAACAGCGTTGGCGGCGACACTCACCACCTCAGTATTCTTCTGGTGAAGTGGAATATGTGGCAGAGTTAAAAATTGATGGTGCTGCTTTGGCGTTAACTTATGAAAATGGACTGCTGGTAAGAGGTGTAACTAGAGGTGATGGGGTGATGGGTGAAGACATTACCCAAAATGTGCGGACTATTCGCTCAATTCCTCTACGTTTGAATTTTGACGGGTTAAAAAATATCGACAAGGTGGAAGTACGGGGAGAGGTATTTTTACCTTTAGATGTGTTTAAACAAATTAATGAGAAAAGGCAAAAAGCAGGTGAGCAGTTATTTGCTAATCCTCGTAATGCTGTAGCTGGTACACTGAGGCAATTAGATCCCCGGATTGTGGCCCAGCGTCAGTTAGATTTCTTTGCTTATACGCTGCATATTACGGGGATGGATGACTCTAGTATTGCGAATACTCAATGGGAAGCGTTGGAATTGTTGCAAAGGTTGGGTTTTCGTGTTGATACCAATCATAAACTTTGTCATTCTATTAATGAAGTGGCTCAATATTACCAATATTGGGATACTGAACGGCTCAATTCACCTTACATGACTGATGGGGTGGTGGTAAAATTAAATGCTTTTAAACTGCAAGAACAACTGGGGTTTACACAGAAGTTTCCCCGGTGGGCGATCGCTCTTAAATACGCAGCAGAGGAAGCACCTACCCGTGTAGAAAATATTACGGTCAATGTGGGCAGAACTGGAGCTTTAACACCGTTGGCGGAAATGCGCCCAGTACAATTAGCAGGTACTACTGTTTCCCGTGCTACCTTACATAATAGCGGTCGCATTACTCAACTAGATATCCGTATTGGTGATACTGTCATTGTTCGCAAAGCTGGGGAAATCATCCCAGAAGTATTACGGGTAATTAAAGAACTCCGTCCTGCTGACACTGAACCTTTTACCATGCCTAGCCATTGTCCCGTATGTGGTCAACCGGTGGTGCGGGAATCAGGCGAAGCAGTAACTAGATGTGTAAATGCTTCCTGTGCTGCCATTCTCAAAGGTGAAATTGAACATTGGGTAAGTCGTGACGCTTTAGACATTAAAGGTATGGGTGAAAAACTGGTGCATCAACTGGTAGATAAAGAGTTGGTGCATTCTGTTGGTGATTTATACGAATTGACAGCAGAAAAGTTATGTGCATTAGAACGGATGGGTCAAAAATCGGCACAAAAATTAATTAATGCGATCGCACAATCCCAAAATCAACCTTGGTCTAGGGTATTATACGGTTTAGGCATCCGTCACGTAGGTAGTGTCAATGCCCAATTATTAACTGAGAAATTTACCACCGTTGAACAGTTAACAGCCGCTAAACAATCAGATATTGAAGGCGTTTATGGTATCGGTGCGGAAATTGCCCAATCAGTTTACCAATGGTTTCGTAATGACGCAAATCAAACTTTGATTTCTCGTCTTCAAGCCATTGGGTTGCAATTTGCTAACACCGAAACACCGAAAGTAGCAGGTGAAACTAATCCCAAATTTGCTGGTAAAATCTTTGTGGTGACAGGTACTTTACCCACCTTAAAACGGGATGAAGCAAAAGGTTTAATTCAAAAAGCTGGTGGTAAAGTCACAGATTCTGTAAGTAAAAAGACTGATTTTTTAGTTGTAGGTGCAGATGCAGGTTCTAAGTTAGAAAAAGCCCAATCTTTGGGAATTACACAGTTAGATGAAGCACAGTTGTTAGAGATGTTGGAGGATTAACCGGATCTAAAAGGTAACATCATGAAGTAATTGTCTATGATTGACACTTAATTCATGTATAAAAATGATTCACCCATCTCATTTTAACTAAATCATGCATCAAACTTCCGGCCGCTGGCGTTTAGGACTCGGTTTATCGTTATTAACTGTATTTTTATGGGGAATTTTACCAATTGCTTTAAAGATAACACTGCAAGTTTTAGATGTTTACACCGTCATTTGGTTTCGTTTTTTAATGTCCTTTGTTTTGCTGGGAATTTATTTATCTGTGCAGCAAAAATTACCAACCATAGAACAATTAAGTTCTAGTTCGGGAAAATTATTAGCAATAGCGACAATATTTTTGGGTAGTAATTATTTTTGCTTCATGCAAGGTTTAGCATTAACAACAGCTGCTAACGCAGAAGTAATAATTCAGTTAGCTGGGATTTTATTTGGTTTTGGTGGTTTAGTGATTTTTAAAGAACGTTATACATTACGTCAATGGCTTGGTATTAGTATCTTAACTTTAGGTTTTCTGTTGTTTTTTAAAGACCAATTAGCTAATTTAATCACAGCACAAGGACAATATCTTTTAGGCAGTGGGTTAATTGTTTTAGGTGCAGTTGCATGGGCTATTTACGCCTTGGCACAAAAGCAACTATTACATTCTTTATCATCTTCTAGTATTATGCTGATAATTTACGGTGGCTGCGCTTTATTATTTACTCCCTTTGTTAAAATTTCCACAATTTTTAGCCTTGATATTCTACATTTAATAACACTGCTATTTTGCGGGTTAAATACTTTAATTGCCTATGGTGCTTTTGCCGAATCATTAGAACATTGGGAAGCTTCCAGAGTGAGTGCAGTTTTAGCTTTAGCTCCCATTATCACTTTAATAGCTGTTGAGTTGGTAGCAGGTATTTTTCCTAATCTTATTCCCCCAGAACACATTACCTTAATAGGAATTATTGGCGCTTTATTAGTTGTTTCTGGTTCAGTAGCGATCACTTTAGGCAAATCTCAGTAATATCAATGCTAGATAATTTATATTTGATTAAATTATTTGATTAAATAATTTATCATCATTAATTTAATTTAATATAAAATTAAATAAAAAATAATATCAATAAGATTACCAAATTCTGTCAGAATTTAGTAATTTGCACCTAAGTTTTTTAAATTTTATTATTTATATTTAAAGCTACATAATCAACACTGAGGTAGAACTTTATTTATTTTGCTAGGCTTTTATAAGAACATATAAATGCTATCTAATTCAACAAAGCTACATCAAATTAGATAGTTATTTCTATTACCTTATTAACAGTTAATTTTTTATTCAAGACAAAAAATCTCAAAACTATCCAGAAGACTGAAGTAAACAACAGTATATAAATTAATCAACAGGGTGTCTGAGAAACTACCAAATTTAACGCCTCGCTAGACAACATCAATGAAATATTTGAGCGATGAATAGTTTATTTGGTAATTGGGCTATTAGCCTGAGAAAAAATTCCCTATTGTTGGTGCTTTCAATGTTGCTACCAACATTTGGAATTAGTAACTCTGTCATGGCCGCAGAGAAAATTTATGCTTCTTATTCGCTACTAGAAATTCCCATTCCCGTCATCAGTTTAGAAACCTATACCAAAACGGGAATAATGGATGAAGAATTGGCAGTTTATCAGCATTATGTTTCTAGTCAACAACTGCAAGAATTAAGACAAATTTTAATCAAGTCCATCAAAATTACTCCCACCGTTGCTGCACAATTTCTGCACACACAGCAAGGAGAATTTTTGCTGCGTCGTTTGGCAAAATTAATTACAACTAAATTTCATCAAACTGGTTCTGAATTTAATGATTTACGTACTGCTATAATTTCAGCATCTGGAGAACCAGAAGGCTTAACATTACTAAATTTATTACGGAAATATCCCAGCAGTATTATTAACCTTAACTTAGCCGATAGTTTAGAAATAGCGAGTGAATTAGAGAAATTAATTAGTGAAACCAATCAAGCAATTACCGCAATTCAGCAACAATCAAAAATAGAAGCTACATCCATCCAATATGCAAATTTACCTCCATTAGAAAACTTACAAAATCCAGGCAATTTAACATCAAAACAGTATAGTCGAGTTTTTTTTGATGTCACTCGAAATCGGCGGTTATTAACAGATATTTATATTCCTCATGTTCAATATCCCACACCAGTAATTGTTATTTCTCACGGCTTAGGTTTAAACAGCAGTAACTTTCGTTATTTAGCCAAACATTTAGCATCCTATGGATTAGCTGTTGTCGTTCCTAATCATCCACAGCTATCTCTGATTAAGAGTAATAATAGTGAATTGAAAGCAGCAAATGAATTTATTAATAGACCTGTAGATATCACCTATATATTAGATCAATTAGAAACAGCTAACCAATCAGATCCAGAATTTAGAAATAAATTAAATCTGCAACAAGTGGGCGTATTTGGACAGTCTTTTGGTGGTTATACCGCTTTAGCTTTAACAGGAGCAAAAATTAACTTTCAGCAGCTACAAAAAGATTGTCAATCAGATGCGTTGCAAGAGACATGGAATATGTCTTTATTGCTGCAATGTCGCGCTTTAGAATTGCCAATTAAATCTCAAAAACCAGATTATATGAATTTGCGGGATGAGAGAGTTAAAGCCGCCATCGCAGTTAATCCCATTACCAGTTCTATTTTTGGTGAATCTGGCTTAAATCAAATTCAAACTCCTGTCATGTTTATCGGTAGTAGTGAAGATACTGTTGCACCAGCTTTATATGAACAAATCTTACCTTTTTCTTGGTTAAATAATCCTCACAAATATCTGGCTATGCTTATTGGTGGAACTCATTTTTCTAGCATTGGTAATAGTTATCCTGGAAGTCAGCAAATAGCATTACCCGCAGATATGATTGGTGATGCGTCCCAAGCACGTGCTTATATCAATGCTTTAAGTTTGCCTTTTTTCCAAACTTATGTATCTCAAAAACCGCAATATATTCCCTACTTAAATGCTGGTTATGCTCAAACTATTTCTAGTCAGTCTTTGGGTTTGAGTCTTGTTAAATCTCTCAACAGTCCACAACTAGGACCCACGTTAGATCATAATTATCAACAAGCTATCCCCGCAAAAAAAAACTCTCTTTAACTATAGTTAGATGGAAATATTGGATATTAGATATTGCTGTATTCTTGCTTCATCTCGTGATTTTTTGATGTGTTAGATATCCAACTTCTCTAAAAAATTGGGGATCTTATTCGTCATTGTATAGAATATAATGAATTACAAATTATGAATTATAAATTATTCTGTGCAGGGTTTTCTTAACTTAAACAAACCAAATGACTGGACTTCCCACGACTGCGTAGCAAGGGTACGGAGACTGCTGCGGTTGAAACGAGTGGGACACGCAGGAACTTTAGATCCAGCAGCTACAGGTGTGTTACCTATCGCTTTGGGTAAAGCCACCAGATTATTACAATATTTACCCAGTGACAAAGCTTACAAAGCTACCGTCCGTTTTGGTATACGTACAAATACTGATGATTTAGAAGGGGAAGTTATCACCTCTCAACCTTGTCCTGACTTAAATTTAACAGCCATAGAAACAGAAATTCACCAATTTATCGGCAAAATTAACCAAATTCCTCCTAGTTATAGTGCCATTCAGGTAGAGGGTAAACGTCTGTATGATTTAGCACGTCAAGGTGAAATTGTCCAAGCGCCAGTACGAACAGTAGAAGTTTTTAAGATAGAAATTTTAGACTGGCGTGATGGGGATTTCCCGGAATTAGATCTAGCGATCGCCTGTGGTGCGGGTACATACATTCGAGCGATCGCCCGTGACTTGGGAGCAATTTTAAACACAGGTGGGACATTATCCGCTTTAACAAGAACTGAAAGCAGCGGGTTTAAATTACAAGATAGTCTCACCTTGACAGACTTAGAAACCCAACTGCAAACAGGAATATTTCAACCCATCATCCCAGATGCAGCCTTACAAAAATTACCATCTGTAAATTTACCAGGAACATTTGCCAAAAAATGGTGTCAAGGCCAGCAAGTTCCTATGAATCTCGATGTTTTGGGAATAGTGCGAGTCTATGAAAATGAAACCCGCTTTTTAGGGATTGGACAAATACAAGATCATATCTTAATTCCTCAAATGGTCTTTGAACCCATTTCCTAACTTCAGTACAAAAGAGCTTCTATACTTTCGTAGAAATACGTAATTTAGCTTTCTGAATGTGGATCTTAATTAACTATCAAGGGCAATCTCAATATGATGAATTTGCAAAAAAATAGTAATCCTATCTTAAAAATTGTCATCGGACTTTCTCCAGCCCTAATAATTGTATTTATTTCCTTTTTACCCTCACCAGCACAGACTATCCCAAACAAACCGCAAAGAACAAGCCCAACAGTTACAAAGATTCAATTTCCATCTTCACCAGATCGAGGTACACCTAAAAGAACGGGTGCAGGAGGAAGAAGAGGAAATTCCTGTCTTATTACTAAGACTGGCCAACCATCACTAACAGCCTTAATGCCAACATGGGATAATCATGAACGAACGGCTGTGAAAAATCCCATGTTGTATGTTTATGTTCCCAAAACAACTACAAAAACTGGAGAATTTGTAGTCATAGATGACGAGGGAAATGAAGTTTATCAAAATAATTTTATACCACCTAGTGAACCAGGAATAGTTCAAATCAGCATTCCAACCAGTGCTTCCCTAAAAACAGGCAAAAAATATTTCTGGTACTTTACTTTAATTTGTAATCCTGAAGATAGAAGTCAGGATGAATATACATCTGGTTCATTGGAACGGACTCAACTAGGTTCATTGTTAAATAGTGATCTTAAGCAAATAGCACCTCTAAAACGGGCTGAAATTTATGCAAAGAATAAAATTTGGTATGAAACTATCAGTAATATTGCTTCCTTGCGTAATGAAAATCCAGAAATATGGACAGACTTGTTAACATCAGTTGGTTTAGAGGAATTTACCACAATACCATTCGTTGAATTTGGTACACCAAAACCTTAATTCATTGACACTCTATTCCCAAGTTCCTACATCCCTCAATACATGGGGTATTTCTCCCTGTGATAAGGGAAACTCTAATATAGTTTCTCTATATCCCAAATATCCCGATTCAGTAAAAGACATCAACATCCGTGCTAGTGCTAACCACACCTCAGACTCATATTCCCAATCTTTATCACGTCTAGCACGACCAGCAATAGAACGTAGCGCCCAAAAATAAGAATTTCTCACCACCGAACCACTTTTTTTAAATGCAGGTACATCTTCGTGATGAAGAAATAAAACATTATTTTCAATTCTCGCTCTCATTGCAATTTTAGATTTTAGATTTTAGATTAGTAATTATAGCAATATTGAAAAACAAGATCCCCGATTTCTCAAAGAAGTTGGGAATCTGAAAACTGAAACTGAAAACTATTCAATTAGATACTTGAAGTTAAACCCAAACGAAAAGTAAACCCAGGACTATAGATACGATTCACCTTTTCATATTGTTCACCCAGTAAATTTTCCAAGTAAACAGTCACTCCTAAATTTTTACTTATAGGAATGCGACCACTCAAATCCAAATTCACAAAAGATGATGAAAAATCTGTATTTTTCTCACCAGCAGCAGTATTAGTAAACAAAGCGCGACGAGTACCACTATTATAAGTCATATACAAATTAGCTTGCCATCCATTCTTTTGATAACCAATTCCTGCTTGCAACAAAGAATAAGGAATCAAACCTAATTGTAACCCTTTTCCCATTCCCGTTTTAATTTCGGCATCTGTATAAGTGTAGTTGACAAAAGTAGACCAATCACGAGCAAATCTAAATTGCAAAGCTGCTTCTAAACCATTAGTATCTACCAAACCCACATTTTCCCATCTACCAGCAATAATTCCCAAGCGATTATCTAAACTACTACCAAAATAAGTAAACTGTGCCAGCAAATTACTAGATAAATTAAAATCTACTCCCGCAGTCCAAGTAGAACCAGTTTCCGGTTTTAAATCCGGGTTTGGTTTCCAATTATGAACCGTGTCAAAAACATATAATTGATCTAAACCAGGATTACGTTGCGCCCCTGCCCAACTTCCCCGTACAGCAACAACAGGATTAATGGCATAACGTAAACCAGCACTGGGGTTTAAATAACTCCCAAACTGACTATCAAAGCTTTGTCTTAAACCTAAATCAATCAGAAAATCATCACTAATTTTCCAAGTATTCACAGCAAATAAAGCCGTATTTAAAACACTTCTATCTTCCTTTTCATTTTGAGCAGAAAGATTAGGATTTGTACTAAAAACATCACCTTTTAAATCTGTATTTTTTAAATCCAAACCCCAACGCAATTGATTATTTTCACTCAGTTTCCATTCATGATCTACCCTAGCTGAAATTTGTTTTGTATCTAAAACTCCAGTCCGGTAAAATATTCCTCCTGGTCCTGTTGGTCCATAAGTGCTAAAGTAATTTTGGTTATAACCTATGGTAGTTGTTAGATTTGAGTCATTATCTTTACCAAGTCGAGTTTTCCAAGATAAACCAATATTTAAACCATCATGATCTAATCTATCTCTTTGCAAAGGAAAACCAAAATAAATTAAACCCCGACGACTGCTAAGTGTAGTAACATCTAAATTCAAAGAATTTTTAGCATCTAAATCTAAACCAATACTACCAAAATAGGTACTCGTTGCAGTATCAGCATTAAATAAATAACCGTCAGCAGGATTACGATTAGCCGCACCTTCAGGAACAGGGTAACGATTATCTATAAAATATCTTTCAAAGCTAAAATTGTATTTTACTTTATTAGTTGAACCAGCATAAGTTATTTGTTGGTTATTTAAATTTAATGAGCCAAATTCTGCACTACCAGTTAATTTTGCTTTACTATAACCTTGTTTTGTGATAATATTAACAACTCCCCCAAAAGCAGAAGAACCATATAAAGAAGAAGCTGCACCGCTATATAATTCAACTCTTTCAATTGCTTCAATGGGAATACTATTTAAGTCAGTTGCACCATGATAAGTGTTGATATTATTATTAATTGGTCTACCGTTAATCAAGAACACAGATTGATTAATAGATGCACCACGATAGTATGTACCTGTGTGAATATCTGCACCATGTCCCACATCATTAATCGCAAAACCGGGCATTCTTTTTAAAACATCAGCTACACTGGTAGCACCTTGTTTTTGAATTTCTTCTTTTTCAATTACATAGGTGGGTGTAGATTCGGGTAAAGCATCTTTTTCCCCAATTGTTTCTATGGAAATATCTGCATCATTTGTAGGAGTTATATCTTCTTCTGGCTCAACTTCATTTGCTGCGGGTTGTTGAGTTAATAATTCAGCATTTGTGGCGGGTATTTGAATTTCGCTTAAACTAGGAATATCCAAATTGACGGGGTGCTGTTTATTTTTATGATCATTAGCTATAACAGGAAAAGCTACCAGTAAACTCAGTAAAGAAACTGGCAGAAAAACAAAACTCTTATTCATATTTGTAAACTCACACCTGGTAACATCAATTTTAGGTATTTTCTCTATTAATAAAAAAACTGTCAAAAGACAAGCTGTCATAGTTCATATCCAGATCCCCGACTTCAACAGATCAATTTATCATTTATGAACATAATAAATAAAAGAAGTCGGGGATATTATGGGTTTTCTGAATCACTATTTGATTCAGGAGGTGTGGTAGAAGGAGGTGTAGTTACTTCCTCCTTTCTACTGTCATTAACTTGATTATCTGTATCTGATTTAACAAGTTCCGGTGAGGGTGGCGCTGGTATTGGGGAAACTAGATCCGCTTTTTTCTCAGGTTTTTTCTTTGCTGCTTCTCTCTGTCGTTCTTGAAGTTTGCGGTGACGCTGTGAACCTTTGATCGCAAAATTAACTGAAGCTCTCACTCCTTCTCTAGCAACATCTGTAGGTTTTAATTTCCATTCTTGTGCTGCTTGTTGAGCAGCTTCATCTAGTTCACTATCACCACTGGAACGAATTAACCGCACAAAAGTAACATTACCATTAGCATCCGTATCAATAGCCACTTCTGCTTTACCTTCTATACCCCGCCGTCTGGCTGTGTCTGGGTATTTAATATCACATTTTATACAATCGGCGCGATTTAATTTTGAACCATTTTCTTTACGAGGTTTTGGTGCTGTCGCTACTGGTATATCTTCATTACCTAAACCATTTCCAGTCCCATTTCCAGTCCCATTTCCCGTACCATTTCCAGTCCCATTTCCCGTACC
>NZ_JAYGHA010000002.1:101961-120351 GCF_034931405.1 Anabaena sp. UHCC 0451
TGTAAGTATTTCTTAAACGACTACTTAAATTACTAGAAGTATTTCCACTAAGTGACGTTTTGGAAATATTGTTGGAACTTACACTTACTGGAGTTGTTGACTTTGGCGCTTCAACATTTGAAAGTTTTGTGTTCTGTATTACAGTTTGATCCGGCGTGGGTTGAGTAGTTGCTGGTGTCTCTAATTTTTCACTGAATTTTTCTATGGGGGTAGTTTTTTCTAACAGTGGCGTTGTCGTCGGTTCAGGAGTAATTTTTTCTATGGGGGTAGTTTTTTCTGTAGGTGGTGTTATCGCAGGTTCAGGAATAGTTCGCGTCTGGAGTTGTTTGACTACAAAGTTATGAGAATTTTTCGGTGGGCGTTGTTTAACTACAGGTGCAGTAGAAGGGTTAGTCACGCTGATGGAGGTTTCTGCTGAAACAAAACGGTTACCTTCGTTATTACCACCACCGAGAGTACCACCACCAGAATTTATCTTTAGTTGGGATTTTTGTATTTCTTGTAGTTTGGTTACTACTTTTTGGGGTACAGTTTCAATAATTGTAATTTCAATTGGTTGATCTTTGGTTTCAGGAACTTTTTGTAGAAATCTGCTAATACCTAAAGCCAGAATACAAATATGCAATAATAATGAAACAATGGAACTGTAGAGTAGAAAAGATTTGAGTGCTTTAGCCTCTTTTTCTCGTTGTTCTACAGCGACGTTCGATAACCCCATAATTTTACTATTAATTATGATAAATTAGTTACTTTACTAGAATATAGCAAAATTGACAATTTTGAGCCAATTAAGAATTAGCAATGATTGCATCTGACAAATGTTACGTAAAAAATTAGCGGGACTTTTTGCCCCGCCAATTATTAATTGAACAAGTCAGATATCAGCTTATTTCTTCCAGCCAGCTTCTGCTTGTTCCAATACGTAAGCAGCTACATCTTGAGCCTGATCGAGTTTTAAACGACCTTGGAAGGCGGGCATAGCATTTTTACCATTTGTAACTTGAGCAATAATTGCCTCTGCTGAATACATACCGTACTTTTCCAAGTCTGCTTTTTTCAAGCTTTTAGCAGCATTAACTAAGTTTTTACCTCCTGCATGACAAGAAGCACAGTTAGCTGTAAATATTCCTTTTCCAGCAGCCGCATCAGCAGCTAAAGCAGGACTACTGAAGGCAAAAGTGAAGATAGTAATGCCTAGCAGTAATACAGAAATTATCTTTTTCATCTCGTGTTCTCTCTACAACAATCGCTGATTAGGTGTAATATCTTCCATAATTCTCTTTTGATTTTGTTGCATTAGTCAAATGACAGGCTGTCAAACTTGGACTAAATAATTGAGATGTTAAGATTGATGGATTGTGATATCAAGGGTTTGTCAAAAATGTAAAATTATGTAAAGGGAAGAAGTCAGCGACCCCCATTATTCAGTATTGATAATAATACTAAGATAACTGAACAATTAGATCCCCGACCTCCAAAAAAGTCGGGAATTTGTGTCGTTACCCTTTCAGTTATAATTATTTAACTGACTGATAAACTTAGTTTGCCCTTAGTTTGCCCAGCCAGCTTCCGCTTGTTGCATTACATAAGCAGCTACATTGGCAATTTCGTCAGAAGCTAAACTATCTTTGAAAGCTGGCATAGCACCCTTACCATTTGTAACTTGAGCAATAATAGCAGCTTCTGAGTAAAGATTGTACTCTTCCAAATCTTCTTTGCTCAAACTTTTGGCAGCATTAACTAAATTTTTACCTCCTGCATGACAAGAAGCACAATTAGCTGTGAATACTGCTTTTCCAGCAGCCGCATCAGCAGCTAAAGCAGGACTACTGAAGGCAAAAGTGAAGATAGTAATGCCTAACAGTAAGATGGAAATTATCTTTTTCATTTTGTGTTCTCTCTACAACAATTACTGATTAGGAGCAAGATACTCCATGCGTCTATTTTTATTGTGTTGTATTAGTCAAAAGAAAAACTGTAAAACTTGAACCTAATAATTAAGGATCATAGATTGAAGGCTTTTTCTAGCAGTGGTTTGGGGGAAATGTTAAATTTTTTTAGCCTAAAATATAAAAAATAAATTCCAGTTATTTTAACAATAACTTCAAAGTTAAATATGAGAAAAATGGTAATGATTCAGGGTTAAAAAATGGGAGATATATGTATAAATAAATCCTGATGATGAGATCCCTAACTTCTTCTTTGATCATAACAATAAATTATCAACAGATTTTAGAAGTCGGGGATCTCTGTTTGCACAAATTTCTATTGATTTGCTAACTCAGTTATTGCTGCTTCACTGACACGACAAATCCGCCAATCTTCTAAAATATCTGCTCCCATGCTGCGATAAAATTTTTGTGCGGAAACATTCCAATCTAAAACACTCCATTCTAAGCGTCCACAATGACGCTCTAGAGCTATTTTTGCTAATTTAGTCAGCAGTGCTTTACCAATACCTTGACGGCGATATTCTGGTAAAACAAATAAATCTTCTAAATAAATTCCTGGTTTGGTAAGAAAGGTAGAATAATTGTGAAAAAATAAAGCAAATCCCACAACCTTACCTGAGACTTCCGCTAGAATTGCCTCTATATATTTTGGTTCACTAAATAGATGATCTTTTAACGCTTGCGCGTTACCAGTGACAGCATCAGATAATTTTTCATATTCTGCTAATCCCTGAATTAATTCAAACAATACAGCACTATCACTCGGTTTAGCAAAACGCACAATTAAATCGTTATGAAAAGTCATTAGTCTTTAGTCCACATTCCATAAATAGTTTATAGCTAAGTATATAAAGTTTCTTAACTAATGACCAATGACTAATGACCAATGACTTAAATTAACCAACCTTTTAAACGTTTAGCGATATGGGGACGGCGTAATTTTCGCATAGCTTTACTTTGAATTTGGCGCACTCGTTCACGGGAAAGGTTGAACATATTCCCAACTTCTTCCAAGGTGCAGGGTTCGCTAGTTGTCAACCCATAGCGTAAAGAAATTACATCTTTTTCCCTGGGAGTGAGTACATCTCCCAAAACTTCCCAAATCTCCTGACGCATCATGTTTTCATTCATTTTTGCTTCTGGAGATTGGTTATCTTCGTCTTCTAGCAAATCCATTAATTCCGTGTCTTCTTCTTTACCGACGCGGTGGTTGAGGGATAATGCTTGACGACGTAGTTGTTGGAGTTGACGCAGTTGTTGGACGCTAATTTCCAAATATTCTGCCATTTCCGCTTCCGAGGGGTTGCGAGCCAGTTTTTGCTTAAGTTCTCGCTGGGCTTTCTTAAGTTTGTTAAGTTTTTCAACAATGTGAATTGGTAGACGAATAGTTCGGGCATCATTAGCGATCGCTCGTGTAATTGCCTGTCTAATCCACCAATAAGCATAGGTTGAAAATTTATATCCTTTATCGGGATCAAACTTTTCTGTAGCTCGGTTTAAACCCATTGCTCCTTCTTGGATTAAATCTAGAAAAGGCACTCCCCGGTTAAGATATCGTTTAGCAATAGATACTACTAATCTCAGGTTCGAGCGAATCATTTTCCGCTTCGCTACCCTACCTTGATACAACCGACTTTCCAGTTGTTTTTCCGTTAAGTCAAACTTGGCAGCTACTTCGCTTTTGCTGGGGTGATATCCCAGTTCTTCTTCTAAAGCTGTTTGCAAGTCTTTTACTTCTTCTAAAAACCTGACTCTACGCGCTAATTCTACTTCTTCATCAGGTTTGAGGAGGGGATAACGCGCCATTTCTTTAAAAAACGCGCCTACAGCATCGTCATGTTCGGTTTTATTGTAGCCCGAAGGACGGGCGGCTGCCATTTCATCCCCATCCCTTTCCTCAGACTCCAAATTTTCCACAATTGAAGAGTCTTCAAATACTACTGCTTCTAAACTATCAAGTGATGGTTCTTCATGATCCGCAGCGTTATCCAGTATTTCCATTGTTCCCAATTCAGCAAGATTCATAGTTTCCTTTTGGGATTGTTGCTTTGTTTGGTACATAATTTAGTGACAGCTGCTTGTTTGAGAATTGTTAGTTTTTACCAGAGGACATATACACCCATATACTCAGCTAAATACAATCTTCTTGAAAATTCCTAATTCGGAATGAAAATCTGTATCTGCCGTCTTTTTTGGTTACATTTAGATACAATTTATATTCTCTTTGCACCCAAAATACCATCTTTTCCCACTACCAGCAGACATATTCCTAATTTTTTTCTTAATCACCAAATATGTCAAACCCCCCTCAAACATTCTCGCAGTTAACAAATATAAAAATTCCATCTAAAGAACCTATACATTAAATTTTCATGTATTTCCATGAAGTTTTGTTTGATTTAGAGCAGGAAACTGAAAGCTTCCCAAATGATCCAAATTACAAAAATAGTAGCTTAAAATCCGGACAATCTTGATTGTATAAAAGCATCTCACATCCAAAAACTCTTGAATATCTATCGATAGGTGGAAAAACTCTACTACCTATTTAGTAGATAAAAAACCGGATCATTAATATCAAAGATACCTTCATTTATGTAGTTAGCATCAAATATTTATTGTCCATACTGTAGGAATTAATTTGTCAGGTAGATCACACATAAATAAAGTTATCAAGTATGATGAGTGATAAAAGTATTGCGAAGTACAGTTTATCTGTAGTAAACTAAGAACTTCAAGATAAGTGACTTTGGTAAATTTTCTCCAGGTAGTTGAGCAAATATCTATTAAAAAAGCCAAAAATATGTATATTCAGGATGTAAGTTTATCTTCTCTACTGGTAGCTGAACCAGAGCAATCATATTATTCGCAAACAATAAGTTATAGATGGATTGAAGTCCTCGTAGATTGCCCAGGAAGCTCAGATTTATTTACATATAAATTACCAGAACAGTTAGAAATCAAACCAGGTGATATTTTAACTGTTCCCTTTGGGACACAACAGGTTGGAGCGATCGCAATTCGTTTTTTATCTCAACCACCCGCAGATTTAGCAACAGAGAAAATTCGGGAAGTAGAAGATGTAGTCAGCAGGGGATTTTTTCCTAGTACCTATTGGGAATTACTCAATCGCATTGCCGCTTATTACTATACACCCTTAATTCAAGTAATTCGGATAGCTTTACCACCAGGATTATTAGGGCGATCGCAACGTCGTTTGCGTCTGACAACATTAGGAAAAAATCAAGATGTCTCTATCAATACTGCTGTTTTCATGTCACCAATAGCGCAACAAGTTCTAGAACTGCTGCAAAAAACCCCCACTGGTGACTATAGCTATCATTATATCCAACAAAAAATTAAATCTGCCTATCGGGGAACTCGTGAATTAATCCGTTTAGGATTAGCAGAAAACTACCTAGAACCACCACGACTAAATCAACCCAAACTACAAAAAGCAGTCACATTATTAGATAACAATGATCGAGATTTAACACTCCGTCAAAAAGAAATTGTCGAAGTGCTAAAACGACAAGGTGGAGAATTATGGCAAAATGAATTATTACAAACTTGCAGTGCTAGTACCTCTATTTTGAAAGCCTTAGAACAAAAAGGCTATGTAGTAATTGAAGACCGGGAAATATTACGCAGAGAACAAAGTCCCTTAATGGCTGGGGATCAAGCCAAATCATTAACCGCAGCCCAAACTAACGCCTTAGAAACCATCAAATCATTAAATGAATTTACTCAAATTTTATTACATGGGGTGACAGGTTCAGGAAAAACCGAAGTTTATCTCCAAGCGATCGCCCCCTTACTGAAACAAGGAAAATCAGCCCTAGTATTAGTACCAGAAATTGGACTCACACCCCAACTTACAGACAGATTTCGCGCCCGTTTCGGTAATAAAGTCCAAGTTTATCACAGCGCCCTCTCTGACGGGGAACGCTACGACACCTGGCGACAAATGTTCACAGGAGAACCTCAAGTAGTCATAGGAACTCGCAGCGCCATTTTCTCTCCTTTACCCAACTTGGGTTTAATCATCCTGGATGAAGAACACGACAGCAGCTTTAAACAAGATGCACCTATCCCCACCTACCACGCCCGTACCGTCGCCCAATGGCGTGCAGAATTAGAAAATTGTCCTCTCATTTTAGGTTCAGCTACACCATCCTTAGAAAGTTGGGTTTCTGTAAAAGCAGAGAACACCTCCCCATCTCCCCACCAACCCAATCACCAATACCTTTCGCTTCCTGAACGTATCAACTCCCGTCCATTACCACCTGTTGAAATAATTGATATGCGGCGAGAGTTACAAGCGGGAAACCGTTCTATATTTAGTAGATCCCTACAAGAAGCCCTAGAAGAGCTAAAAGAGAGAAAACAGCAGGGAATTTTATTTATTCATCGTCGCGGACATAGCACCTTTGTCTCCTGTCGCAGTTGTGGTTATGTGCTGGAATGTCCAAACTGTGATGTCTCCTTAGCTTATCATCATGTAGAAGCAGGAGCGCCCGAATTATTAAGATGTCATTATTGTAATTATGGGCGATCGCATCCTCCCCACTGTCCCGAATGTAGCTCCCCTTACCTCAAATTTTTTGGTAGCGGAACGCAACGAGTAGCACAAGAACTTAACAAACAATTTCCTCACCTCAAATTAATTCGTTTTGATAGCGACACCACCCGCAACAAAGGCGCACATCGAAACCTTCTCACTCAATTTGCAAACGGCGAAGCAGATTTATTAATAGGAACACAAATGCTCACCAAAGGTTTAGACTTACCCCAAGTTACCCTTGTAGGTGTAGTTGCGGCTGATGGCTTACTACATTTATCAGACTATCGCGCCAATGAACGGACATTTCAAACCTTAACCCAAGTTGCCGGAAGAGCCGGAAGAGGAGAAGATCCAGGAAGAGTAATTATCCAAACCTATACCCCAGAACATCCAGTTATTGAAGCCGTGAAAACTCATGATTATCAATCTTTTTGTAATGCGGAATTAGAACAACGGGAAGCACTTAATTATCCCCCCTATGGCAGATTAATATTATTGCGTTTGAGTAGTCTTGATCCTATTCAAGTGCAAAATACAGCCCAAATCATAGCTACAAATTTTAGTGATCAAGAAGGATTTGAGATATTAGGACCTGCACCAGCTAGTATTTTACGAGTAGCTAACCGTTATCGCTGGCAAATATTACTGAAATTTACTGCTGACGCACTACCAAATTTACCAGATTGGGGAGAAATTAGGGCGCTTTGTCCTACTTCCGTCGGCTTAACAATTGATGTAGATCCCATTAATATTATGTGATCTGTTTTCCCCTTGTAGGGGCGTATCCTTAACGGGACTGTAAGCATCACCATTCGGGTGATAACCTATCGCTGAAAGTCTCTTTCCTCTTGCATGAGTACCTTTTGCCTCTTGCTTTGCCATAACGACAATTTTCAACGCCTACTTAGGGCTTGCTGAATAAACATGAAAAGATTACGGGTAAAGGGTTTAAGCCGTTTTCAAGTAAAAAAAAGTGCAAGCTTTTACGAGGTGGAAACTTAAAAACCTTGCATTTAATTGCTACTCAAAGGAAAAATCGCTCCCATCCAACTCTTGAAACTGTTCCCTGTTCCCTGCCCTCACGGAAAGACTTTCTCAGCAAACCCTACCTACTTATCTTATTTGAGAATTTGAAGAGGAGCGATACATTAGGTGAGCTTCGCTAACGCGTAGATTACCGAAGGTATCACTATAACCAGTAAGTAAGCTGTCGCGCTTTTAATTTGCACACCGATAGCGGGCAGGATGCCCACCCCACAAGAGTTACATTAAAGAATTGTATACAAATTATAGGATTTTCAGCTTATTAGTGCATCTGTTTATCATATTTCAGAAAGCCTGGAAAGATATAATGTAAAACAAGATGATCTTTCTTATTTCCACCATCAGCGGTAGATATCCATTGTGTTTGTCCTTAGCGGTTACGAATATCTTCTAGGCTTCTTCCTCCTCTGTAGCCTAGTACCAGCCCTGGCGCTCTCAGCGTCCAAGCTTCTTAGACCTAGTAGCTACAGTCCAGAACGGCGCACCACTTATGAATCCGGTATGGAACCCATTGGCGGAGCCTGGATTCAGTTCAACATTCGTTACTATATGTTCGCATTAGTCTTTGTCGTTTTTGACGTAGAGACTGTTTTCTTATACCCTTGGGCGGTAGCTTTTCACCGTTTGGGATTATTGGCGTTTATTGAAGCGTTGATTTTTATTGCGATTCTCGTAATCGCCTTAGTTTACGCATGGCGTAAAGGAGCATTGGAATGGTCTTGAATTCTAATATAATCACCCAGGATAAAGAGCAAATCATCAATCCGATGGAGCGTCCTACAGTTACTCAAGAACTGTCAGAAAACGTGATTTTAACCACCGTTGATGACCTCTATAACTGGGCGAGGCTTTCTAGTTTGTGGCCTTTGCTGTTTGGTACAGCTTGCTGCTTCATTGAATTTGCGGCTTTAATTGGCTCTCGTTTTGACTTTGACCGTTTTGGACTAATTCCCCGTTCCAGCCCCCGTCAAGCTGATTTAATTATCACTGCCGGTACAATTACCATGAAGATGGCTCCTCAATTGGTGCGTCTTTATGAACAAATGCCCGAACCTAAGTATGTAATTGCCATGGGTGCTTGTACAATTACTGGGGGAATGTTCAGTGTTGACTCTCCCACTGCGGTGCGCGGAGTTGATAAACTGATTCCGGTGGATGTATATTTACCTGGTTGTCCTCCCCGTCCAGAAGCGATTATTGATGCAATTATTAAGTTGCGGAAAAAAATCGCTAATGATTCGATGCAAGAACGGGATCAAATCAAGCAAACCCATCGCTATTACAGTACAACTCACAGTATGAAGCCCGTACCAGAAATTTTAACTGGTAAGTATATGCAGTCAGATACCCGCTTTAACCCACCAAAGGAATTAACGGAAGCAATTGGTATGCCTGTACCCCCGGCGCTGCTGACATCCAAGACAAAGGAGGAAGAAAAGCGTGGCTGATGAAGAATCTCAAATAGTTCCCGCTGCGGAAGAGTCTATAGTTCCAGCGGGTCAGGTTTCTCAGTGGTTAACTGAAAATGGCTTTGATCATGAATCTTTGTCCCCAGATGCTAACGGGGTAGAGATTATTAAGGTAGATGCAGATTTTTTGCTGCCTACTGCTACAGCTTTATACGCTTACGGGTTTAATTATCTCCAGTTTCAGGGCGGTATTGACTTAGGTCCTGGAGAAGAGTTGGTAAGTGTTTATCACTTGGTAAAGGTAAGTGATAATGCTGATAAACCTGAAGAAGTGCGGGTGAAGGTGTTCTTACCTAGAGAAAACCCTACTGTGCCTTCAGTTTACTGGATTTGGAAAACTGCGGACTGGCAAGAACGTGAGTCTTACGATATGCTCGGTATTATCTATGAGGGTCATCCTAATCTGAAGCGGATTTTGATGCCGGAAGATTGGGTAGGTTGGCCTTTGCGTAAGGATTACATCTCGCCTGATTTTTATGAGTTGCAAGATGCTTATTAGCTAGTGCTAATCTGTGATTTACCCCTTTCCGATGGCGGAGAGGGGTATTGTTTTTTTAAACGAACCGCAGAGGCGCAGAGGACGCAGAGACGTGAGGGTTAATTAACGGTTTATTATTGTTATAATTTTGTTTCGCGCAATCTCCGTCAGGAGATCCCGCAGGGTAGACGCTAAGGAGCAAAGGCGCAAAGTTTTTGAGATATATTTTAGATTAGATGAGAAAGTTTAAACTCTAGGCAAATTATACTGAGTTAATTGAGCAATATCTTGTTCAGGATTTAAAATGGTCTTCAGAAAATGCAAAGTGGTGTCGTAATAGAATTGATGTGGGATTAAAAATTTTGGAAGTAAATAAAAAATTCTATCTGTGCTAAATATTAAGAGTATTTTTCAAAAATATCAATGGTGCGTTACTAACAACATAACGCACCCTACGAATTTAAACTTTAAATTTTTAATTTTACATACCATCACAAGAATGAACCAAATTTAATAATGGACCCATTTGTTCTTGTCCATTGACAGCTAAATCACTGTGACATAAATAAACTCTCTCAGAAACACGCGCTAGTAAATCTGCTATAATTCGGCGTAATCTTTGCGTTTCTGCTTCTTGTTCATCTGCTGCTGTCCAAGGTTCTCCTAATCTATCTTTTAAGAATAAAGTAGCACCATATAAAGTGGCTGCACCACCTTTAGCCCAGAGGGGTGAACCTGCATCCAGCCAAAAATGCCAACGATGATATTTATGACTAGCACGATATTGAAAGACGGTCGCTAATGTCACGGCTTTTTTAGCATTCCCAATGGGACGGATAGGGTAGGGGTTAGCGGTAATTGTACCACGTTTCAAGAGTTGAATAAATTCGGCAATGGTGGTGGTCATTGTTTGCTGAGTGTGTAGCAAAAGTAAGATAGAATCTGTTTGTCTTAACCTCGTATCTATTTCCCAATAATGTTGAGCAGTTTCTAGTAATTCTCGTAATGCTGCTAATGTTTGAAATGGGGGCTGATTATCTTTATACAAAAAGTTTTGAATTGCTTTGTATAAAAGAAAAACTGGTGCAAGAAGAAGACTTTGTTGAAGTTCTAATTTTTCTTTTTCAATCCAATCTAATATTTCACTATAAGCTTTAGTGGCAGTATAACCAATTCTATCCCAGCGTTCAAAGGTTTTGATTGCTAATAAATGTGGATGTTCTGGATGAGGTACAAAACAATTATCTGCTATTAAAGCAGCACGGACTGGATCAATTTTTTCTCCATTATTGATGTTACCCTGACTTAAAACTACTAACATTTCTGCAACTTCATCTCGGTCTACTAATCGCCCCAAACCAGGATAAACTAAAGTCAGTAAGGTTAGTAATGCTCTGACAGCAGGTGAACTAATTAAGGAAAGTTGTTCATTCAGAGATTCTACGGGGATATTTTGCTTAGTTAATATTTCTATAAAAGTATAACGGGCGATCGCATCTAAACCAGGAGCGATAATTGCGATTTCTTCTGGTTCTATTTTTCCCGATTTAATCCCATCAATTATCACATCTGTTGTTTGACGCAAAAGTTGGGCGCGAGAACTAGTTTTGATACAATTTACCGACTTTGGTAAACTCAATATTGTCATTGCTTCTGTAACTAATTCTATCATCGGTTTAGCTAGTTGATCAGCTAAATTATCTACTTTTAGACTTACTAATTTTTCTACCTGACAACGTTTGGCTAATCTTTCTAAATATTGAGGATCTGCACCCAAACCCCAACGCACACAACCATCAGGATTATAACTAAATGCTGCCACTGTACCAGCATCTAACAGAAATTCAAACAAGTTATAAGCTATTGCTGGATAATCATCTACATCATCGGCTATTATCATCTGATAACGGTGCTTTAAGTTTTGCTGATAATTACTATTAGTTAATAAATTTTTGTGGTAGAGTTCGGTAATCAAACCATAAGTTAATAAACCTCTTTCTAAACACCAATTTCGCCAATTTAGCAATAAAGAACTTAAAAATTCTGGTTCTAAATTACCAGTATTTTCTTGAAAACCTTTTTGTAAAATCTTAGTAATATCTTCACAAGATGTACCACTATAAGCTGCTAGTTGCCATAAGTCTAATATCCGCCTCACTAAGCGATATTCATTCACTCCTGCACGTCGCAAAGTTTCATCATCTAGTTGAAAATTCCAAAGTTTTGTGGCTAATTCTTGCTCAGTTTCTGGGCGCAATCTTACCGGAAATTGTGCTTTAATCTGTAAAGATTCAATTATTAACGGCCAAAACAAAATAACTTCATCTTGAATAAACCCCAAGGTTGTTTTAGCCCGAATTGGGTATTTTCCTGAAGTCAAAGTCACAATTTTATCGGTTAATAATCGGCGATTATCATCATTAGATGCTAAAACTAAAACTCCAGGTTCTGTAGGCAGAAGATTTGCAGTTTTGATTGCGCTTGGCGTTTTTTTACTATTTTGATTTTTCGTATAAAATGACTCTATATGTTGGTTGCCAATGTTTTGGACACAATCACAAAATTGTTGGGCTAAACGAGTAGTTTTACCGCTGCGACTAGTACCAACAATCCAAACAGAATCTGAAATCACAAATATACTCCTTATAGATTTGTTAGTATAACTTCTGCGTTAACTTAAGTTTAAGAAACACCAAATCATGTTAGATGATCATTGAGGATGAGAAATTCTGTGTTTAGTCAAAAAATATACCCTTTTTTGCTGGCTGCTTACAGATGGTACTTACTAACACCAGAACGTTCGTTGGAAGAAGCTTACCAAACGGCATTAAAGATTAAGGAAATTGAAGACAAGCATTTTAATGGTAATAAAATCAGCCCTGATGCTGCTATGTACAGTAGTAGTGTCATGGATTATTTTCAGGCAGATTTAAAGAAATTATTAAAAAATGTACGGATGAGGTTGACAGAATTTAAAGCCAGCCGTTGGTTCTCAAATGAATCTAAGCAACAAGCAGCAGCTAAAGCAGGGATAGAATATCCCAGTCCTAGTTTAGTTTTAAAAAAGCTAGAATTTATTGATCAAGTCATTGGCAAATATACAGATAATGAGCTAGAAACAAGTTCGATAAATAATGTAGTTTCTCCATCTATAATTGTAGCAGATAATCAAGTTGTTAGCCAACCAATCACACCAAAATCAGCAGTTAAAAATAACGAAATTAAACCCAAAAGAAAGGCTGATTCTACGAGTGTTTTACCTCGTTCAATTTTAACAACGATTACTCGTCTCCAAGCGGAATTAGATCCCAATTCTGAAAAAGACGTAGTGCAGAATTTTCGGCAAACGCAAAAGACAACAATTATCTCTGTGCGGTTTATTTTATTATTAATAATTGTCCCACTTCTGACTCATCAACTAGCTAAGGCTTTAGTAGTCGGACCATTAATTGAGCATTTTAGAAGTTCAGAACCAGAGCAGATTTTTATCAATGAAGAAATGGAGGAAGAAGGACTTTTAGAACTGCAAAGGTTTGAAGAAAGAATCAAGTTTGAAAATCTGATTAGTAATGCACCTCCTTTATCACCTGAAGTTTTAGAAAGCAAGATGCAAGAAAAAGCCCAGGAGGTAGCAGAGGAGTTTCAACGTGCTGGTGCTAATGCCATTAAAAATGTGTTTGCAGATATTTTTTCTGTAGTTGCTTTTATCTGGTTGTTAATTATCAGCAAGTCTTCTATCTCAGTTCTGAAAGATTTCTTTGATCATGTAGTATATGGCTTGAGTGATAGCGCCAAAGCATTTATTATCATATTATTCACTGATGTATTTGTTGGCTTCCACTCTCCTCACGGTTGGGAAGTAATTTTAGAAGGTATTTCACGTCATTGGGGTTTACCAGCAAATCGAGATTTTATCTTTTTGTTCATTGCTACATTTCCCGTAATTTTAGACACAATTTTCAAATATTGGATTTTCCGTTATTTGAATCGCATCTCTCCTTCCGCTGTTGCTACCTACCATAATATGAATGAATAAATCCGTAATTTGTAAATTCCTACTTTCTGCCTTCTGTCTATTTTTTGCAAGTTTCTGGAGTCTAAATTTTATGAGTAGTAAATAAAAGCATAATCAATGGTAGTATGACTAAAGTTCAATGCAGCTATCAAGTCAAAACTTACTTATTAGCTATTTATTATTCATGAATCGTAATTTTTGGATTACTGCTTTAATTGCCTTTGTTAACTCTCTGAGTTTTACAATTTTAATTCCCATTATCTATCTTTACGGTAAACAATTTGGTCTGAGCGATTTTCAAACTAGTTTATTATTCTCTATTTATTCTATAGCTCAGTTTTTTGCTACTCCTGTTATTGGTAAACTGTCTGATAGATTTGGGCGTAAGCCTTTACTAATTATTAGTTTAGCTGGTACTGTGATTGCTAATTTGATAGCAGGAAATGCCACAGTAGCTTGGTTGCTATTTTTTGCCCGATTCTTAGATGGTATCACTGGTGGTAATGCTTCCGTGGCTCAAGCAGTTATTTCTGATATTACCATTCCCCAAAAACGCGCCGAGGCATTTGGCATTTATGGAGCAGCAATGGGATTAGGCTTTGTTTTAGGACCTGCTACTAGTTTGTTAGCACAGCAGATTTCTTTAGGAACTGCTTTTTTAGCTTCTGGTGCAGTTGCATTTGTGGCGTTGTTAATGACAATTTTCTTTTTACCAGAAACTCTGCAAAAGCAAGCACAAAAACCCAAAAATATTTTTGATTTAGGTTTAGGCAATTTAATTAAGGGTTTAGCAATGCCAGGAGTAGGAATTTTGTTATTAATTAATTTCATGACTGGAACAACTTTTACAATGTTTACCTACGCTTTTCAACCTTACTTTATCAAGGTTTTGGGTCAAAATAGTCAATCTTTAACACTTTTATTTTTAACTTTTGGCACGCTGGCAGTAATTATGCAAACTTGGGGTATTTCTGTCCTCAAAGGTAAGTTTGATATAGTTAAGATATTATTTTTAGGTTTATTTTTTCGGAGTTTGTCATTTTTATTAATGCCTATTTGGGCTAATATTAATTATTTTGTCGCAGTTAGTATATTATTCTCACTGTTTAATTCGCTCGTGCAACCAATGATTAGCACCTTAATTTCTCTCAATGCCAAAGTGGAAGATCAGGGAACTGCTTTAGGATTAAATGCTTCTTATTTAAGTATTTCTAATGGTATTGGTCCTGTAATTGCGGGAATGATTGTACATCAATCTCAGCCAATAACTTATGGTTATCCTTTGTATTTAGCAGGAGTGTTAACATTTTTAGTGTTAGGTTTTGCCGTATATAATCGTCAAAGATATACACCACATAATTCCTAATTTGCAGTTAATTTAAAAGGTGGACAATGCCCACCTTGTAATTAAGAAGTAAGAGAACAGCGGTTAACCCATTCTTGATATTTTTGCTGTTGGGACTGATTTTCTACGATGATCTCAATTTTGACTTGTTGACTACCATGATTTTTTTCTAAGGCGATCGCATTTAAAAGTAAACTAGCAATTTTTGGAGAACTAAACTTTCCACTGACAATTAACTCATTGTCCAAAGTGTTAACTTCTTCTATTAGTTTTTCTTTAATTAACTCAATCCCAGAAATTTCTCCCTGGCCTAAATCAATTTCTACTAGTTGTTGGTGTTCTGGACTAATTTGTTCAACAATCAATTTTTCCCGTCGCACAGGAACTTGGATCATTTGAATTTCAATTTCTTTGCGAACAATTACCTCTCCTACCTTATGTTTGCTATGATGCACAAACAATCTTTCTTCTAAGAGAGGAATAATTTTTTCTTCCTTTGTGTATTTATCGTCTTTGTGGTTCATTAAATAAATACTATTTCAGTAGTAATAGAATATTAGCCCGCCAGTGCGGGCTTAGTTATCATCAGTAATTATCGTTCTTCAATCGGTAGATTAGGAGACTTGATATCTAACTCTTCCCGACGTACGGTGTCTTGAGTTTCAACTGTATCTTGCTCTACGACTTTTGTGACTTTCACTTCTTCACGAACAAAGGCTTCTTTGCGAACTTCTGGGGTTTCTTCATAGATTTCCATGCGAGTAACTTCACCTTCATGGAAGTCCGCTTCACTGCTAGAAACTGCTCTACCAGCATCTTTAGGAGTGACACGTTCAATAACAACGTGTTCTTTTTCTACTGGTACTGATACTCGTGCAGTTTCAGTTTCCACGTGTTTCCCAACAGATACTTCACCCATTTTGCGGCGATGTTTATTAGCAATCAACCGTTCTTGATACAGTCTTAGAGTTTGATGATCTCCTTCATTTAATCCAAATAACTCCGGTTCTTGTTCGTAGCGGTAGGTATCAGGGGTATAAGTTGGTCTAGTTCTATCTGTAGAGGTTGTGGCGACTGCTGTGGAATCTACGGGTGTCGGTGATTCTACCTGACCTGATGCTTCCACAGGTGTAGTACGGTGTTCGGGTTGACGATATACTCCGCGTACCCGTTCTTCATAATCGTAATCTGTTGTTAGACGTTCGTTAAATTCAGGTAACTCTTCCGCTTGTTCTCTTGTTAAACCAATAGCATAAACGCGATCATTATTATAGTCGATACGAGTGCGACCAATAGGGAGTAAAACTTTTTTACCAAAAATCCAGAAGCCTAACTCAACTACTAAATAGCGAAAATGTCCTTCTTCATCAACTAAAACATCATTGACACTACCAATTTTTTCATCAGTTCTTTCTGTATATACTCCTAAACCTTTAATATCATTACCTTCAAAACTATTGCGATACTGAGGATCAAAATCTTCCAATTTGTACAAAACCATTATCTTTTTCCTCAACATATTATAGTATTTCTTACTTTCAAGCATAATTTTTTATGCTGCTATTTTCCTCTTTCTTCCGTATGAATTACCGGATAGTTTTATTATCAAAAGTCAGAGATGTAACTAAACCTCGTCCAAGTTGAGAACTGAAGTTTTTCAAAAGGGAACAGGGAACAGGGAACAGGGAAGAGTATAGGATTTAGGAACAAAACCCGATTAAGAAAAAACTATGGGTTTCAAAGTAGACGTGGTTTAAACAAAATATTGTCATTGTCATCACAAATTATGCGGAGAGTTTGTAGTTAACATTCATAGCTAACCACAAACTTATGCTAAGTTATGCTTAAATTTAGGAAAATTAGGATTATTGATCCATAATTCAAGCAGGTTCATTAATTTCTACGCTATTTTCTTTGACATTTAAATCACCGGAAGTATCAATATCTAATTCTTCTCGGCGAATCGTATCTTGCGCTTCCACAATATCTCGCTCTACCACTTTTCTAACTCTTACTTCTTCACGAACAAAGGCTTCTTTATGAATTTCTGGAGTTTCTTGATAAACATCTATGTGTGCTACTTCCCCTTCTTGAAATTTAACTTCATCGGCATCTACCATTGAACCTCTATCTGAAGGTTGAACTCTATCAATGACAACACGTTCTTTTTGAATAGGTACTGTAACCCTGGCAATTTCAGTTTCAATATGTTTACCAACTGCTACTTCTCCCGTTTTTACACGATGTTTATTAGCAATTAAACGTTCTTCATAAAGTCTGAGAGTTTGATGATATTGCTCATTTAAACCATATAAATTTGGTTCTTGTTCGTAGGTGTAAGTTTCGCTATCAGAAGTTACAGTATCAGTACCAAGGGTAGAACGATAAACTTTTCTGACATTTTCTTCAAACTCATGATCAAGAATGATATTTTCTTGGTATTCAGGTAAATGTTCTACTTGTTGTTTACTAAGTCCGTCTACATAGGCACATCCAGCAGGATAATTGATGCGAGCTAGTCCAATAGGTAGTAATATTTTCTTACCCACCGAATCTAAACTTGTATCAATAACTAAATATCTAAACCTGCCATTTTTATCAACTAAAGCATCAGCAACTGCACCAACTTCTGTTCCTCCTTCGGTATAGAGATGCAAACTTTTAATATCATCTCCCCCAAAGGTTTCCCGGTAGTTTGGATCAAATTCTTCCAATTTATAAAGAGGCATATCCTATTTCCAATTTATTGAATATCTATTCACAATGTTAGAAATAAGTTAGCTACTTTTCCTCCTGCTGATGACTGAATTACAGTAAGCTATGCAATAGCTTCTATCTCATACTTTGAGTGAAATCTAAGGCAATATTTAGTAGTGATGTTGCTGATGGAAATATATCTAATGATAGATACCATCAAAAACTAATTGATAAGAAGATATAGGACTACTATTTGATTTTTGAACAAAACTCAGTACACCTAAATTCTATAAAACCCTTTTGCCTCTTGCATGAGTGCCTTTTGCCTGCCTACACAAGTAAATTCAGAAACCAAACCGGATTCCTATATTTCTCTTTCCCATGCTCTGTATGGTAATGAATTCTCAAGGCTCTGCCTTGATAAATATCACTAAAATGTTACAAACGAGTCAGAGACTCTTGATAGCATTCCCAGTCTCAGACTGGGAACGAGGAACTTGTTCCTGCATTCTAAATCATCAATTTTAGGACTTACGCAAGATTGAACTCAAAACCTGATTCTTGTGTAGTAGGGGTAATTCATGAATTACCCCTACTTCCGTTCTGTTTTGCGTAAGTCCTGAATTTTTAAGATACTCCAACAAGTTGCCTAACTTGCGATTTTACAGCTTCTATAATGGCATCAGCATCAATTTTAGCAGCATGAAGTAGTTCTTCAGGAGTGCCAGAAGTGGGCATATTTCTCACTGCAAGTTTAATAATTTGTAGTTGCGGTAATTTGTATGCAGCGGTAGTAATATAGGACTCATATTTGAATTTTGAAAAAATC
>NZ_JAYGHA010000002.1:120422-295874 GCF_034931405.1 Anabaena sp. UHCC 0451
ATCCCTATATTCCCCGCAAAGGCATCTAAAACAGCATCACCTAAACCACCTTCTAACCAATGATCCTCTACAACTACTAAGTTACCGTTTGTATCTTTTGCAGCTTGATGTAATGTTTGCACATCAATGGGTTTAACGGAATAGGCATCAATGACGCGAACTGTGATACCTTCATTTTTCAATCTTTCGTAAGCTTTGAGGGCTTCATGTACAAGTAATACCTGCACCAATAACTGTAGCTTGATCTCGATGAGAACAGTGTATAACTTTACTGCCACCAATGGAAAATTTCTCTTCAGAACTATAAATTACAGGCGTGCTTTCTCTAGTAGTGCGAAGATAAATAATACCAGGTAAATTACTCATTTGTGCTACTAGTTTAGCGGTCTGATTGGCATCACTAGGATACAATAAGGTGCTATTCCATACAGCACGAAAAGCGGCTAAATCTTCTAATCCCATTTGGGAAGCACCATCTTGACCGATGGATACACTGGCATGAGAACCGACTAATTTGATGTTAGCATGAGATACCGCAGCCATCCGTACAAAGTCGTAAGCACGAGTTAAAAAAGCTGCAAATGTAGATGCAAAAGGTTTGTATTTTCGCACCTGTAAACCTACTGAAGCTCCTATCATCTGCTGTTCAGCAATATACATCTCAAAATAGCGTTCTGGAAAGGCTTCGGCGAAATCTTCTGCGTAAGTTGAATTACTTACCTCAGCATCAAGAACAACTACATCAGGTTGTGATTTTCCCAAAGCTAATAAAGCATCACCGTAAGCGCGACGGGTAGCAACTTTTTGACCTTTTTGATAGCTGGGAAGTTCTAAGGGGTGAGGTACTCCTAGTACAGCGGGTTGGCTTTCTGATTCTGGTTGATCAACTGTAATCCTAATGTGACGTTCTCCACCTAATTCTGAGATTGCTTGTTGTTCTTGTTCTTGTTTCAACGCTTTTCCATGCCAACCGCCTATATCTTCTAAAGATGCCACGCCTTTACCTTTCTTTGTGCGGGCAATAATCACCGTCGGACGGTCATTTACAGCTACAGCAGCACTAAAAGCCTGGTCAATTTCAGTGAGATTATGACCATCAATTTCTATTGCTTGCCAACCAAAAGCCTTAGCACGGTTAGCATAAGCTTGTGTATTCCAACCTAATTCTGTTTGACCTCGTTGACCAAGACGATTGACATCAATAATCGCAATTAGATTATCTAAAGTATAGTGAGAAGCATGATCAAAAGCTTCCCAAATCGAACCTTCTGACGTTTCGCTATCCCCCAATAATACCCAAACATTGTAAGGTAATTGGTCTAAATATTTACCTGCTAAAGCCACACCTACACCAATGGGTAAACCTTGTCCTAAAGAACCTGTGGCCACATCCACCCAAGGCAAAACAGGGGTGGGATGACCTTCTAAACGACTGCCAAACTGACGCAAAGATAGTAATTCTTGATCAGAAATTACACCTGCGGCTTTATACATAGAATATAGCAAAGGCGCAGCGTGTCCTTTAGAAAGAATAAAGCGATCATTATTAGGATTATCTGGATGATTGAAATCGTAGTGCAGATATTTAGATAGTAAAACCGCCATCAAATCAGCGGGAGACATAGAAGAAGTAGGATGACCTGAACCAGCAGTAGTTGTAGCGCGAATACTATCAACACGCAACTGTTGTGCGAGTTCTTGCCATTGATGTAGTTGTTCTTGGGTGGTCATAATTGCTAATAGGATTATTTCTAGGATTATTTTTTGATGGATTTATGAAATCTTAAATAATCACAGAATTAATTACTTCTTGCTATTGAGAGAATAATCACTCTCTCTAAAGAAATAGTAATTGATGACTATTTTACTAGTTGGCTAAATAGCATTTTTAAAGAAAGTAATAGCAAGACAACTCCAAAGATTTTTTCTAAAATCACTGTAGGTATACTAGTGGCAATCTTTCCTCCTATAAAACCTCCACATATAAATCCTAGAAGTAAATAAAGTAATGTCATGGTATTACCAAACCCTACCTAATCTATCTTCAAGATAATATTAACCATATTTTCAATAGATGTGTAATTTATCTGAATAAAAATTCATTGCTATCTCAATCTCAAGATAGAGTTACTTGTTTTAAATTTATCGTCACAATAGGAAAATATATCGTGCTTTTATTGCAGGTAATTACAAAAAATGCCATTTTGGGCTGAATACAACTACCCTAGTTTGGCACTTTGTAGATGGAATTTGGTTAGTTTTTTTTTCTCTCATCTATATTTGGCAATAGCATTTATGAAATTCACAAAACACCAAGTTTTATTAAATATTACTCTCTGCAACTCTGTGTCTTTAAGTGAGATAAATTCGGATAAATACCTATCAATAAACAATAACAATATTGAAGAAACTCCTTCCCGACCTCATGATTCATTAATTGCTAAAGGTTGGCAAAAAGAACAATATATTGGTATTGCTATTTTATTAGTAGGACTAATCACTATTATCGGATTTTTTAGTCGTAGATTTGAATATGCTTTGATTTTTTCTTTAACTCTTAGTGTGATTTTAATTGTTTTTTTTATGGTTGTTTAAAAAAGGTTAAAAAATGCTGAAGTTAAAATTCGGGGAACTTTACTTAAATTAGAATTAAATAATGCAATAGCTAATATTTATAATCTGTTTGAAATTAACGGTGAAATCGGGCATTTAATTCGCCAAGGTACTTATTTAGAACTTTTACCAATACCAATACATAACTTTAAAGCTACCGCAGAATGGCTAAATGAAGAAATTTTTGAACATCATCTTGCTACTAAAGATACAGGTAAAACGGCATTACAAGCAATAGAGTTAGTTAGTAGGTGGTGCAGTTGTGGGGGTTCTCGCTGCAAGAAAATTATTGCAAATGCTGGGTGATGAAAACACAAAGTAAAATTATTTTTTTTAAGACTGCATTGAAATATGAAAAAACAACGTCAACCTAGAAAATTAACAGCGACATTACCTCCATCTACAGATAGTAATTTAACAGTATCAGAATTGCAGACGCAATTGCAAACTTCGGAAAATGGTTTAAGTCAAACAGAAGCGAAAAACCGGATAAATCAATATGGTTATAACGAATTACCAGAAGAAACTAAAAATCCATTAATTGAGTTTCTTTCCTATTTTTGGGGACCAATTCCTTGGATGATTGAAGTGGCTGTTTTTCTTTCGGCTTTGGTAGGTGATTGGACTGACTTTACCATTATTATGATTTTGTTAATTGGTAATGCGGTGGTTGGTTTTTGGGAAGAATATCAAGCGGGAAATGCCATTGCAGCTTTAAAGGCTAAATTAGCATTACACGCTCGTGTCAAGCGAGATCAAAATTGGCAACTGATACCCGCCCGTGAAATTGTTCCTGGAGATATTATTCATTTACAAATTGGTGATATTATCCCCGCAGATGTCAGATTATTATCAGGAGAATCTCTAGAGGTAGATCAATCAGCTTTGACGGGAGAATCTTTACCAGTAACTCGTAATTCTGGCGATGTGGTTTACTCTGGTTCTATTCTCAAACGAGGAGAAATTGATGGTTTAGTTTATGCAACAGGGCAAAATACATACTTTGGAAAAACGGCGCATTTAGTGGAAAGCGCCCACACTGTCAGTCATTTTCAACAAGCAGTATTAAAAATTGGTGATTATTTAATTGTTATTGCGATCGTACTCGTAATTCTCATTTTAGCTGTGGCATTATTCCGGGGCGATAGTTTAGTTACTACCCTGAAATTTGCTTTAGTTTTAACTGTTGCCTCTATTCCCGTAGCTATGCCTACTGTCCTTTCTGTAACAATGGCAGTAGGAGCGCAAATTTTAGCTAAAAAACAAGCTATTGTGAGTCGTTTAGCTGCTATTGAAGAGTTAGCAGGAATGGATATTTTATGTTCTGATAAAACCGGAACATTAACTTTAAATCAGTTGACTTTAGGTGAACCTTTCAGCATTACGACAGATGAAGAAGTTATTCTCATGGCTGCTTTAGCCTCTCATAGTGACAATCAAGATCCTATTGATTTAGCAGTATTAACTGGTTTAAAACCTGAGCAAAATTTGCAAAATTACCAAGTTCTACATTTCCAACCTTTTGATCCAGTAAACAAACGGACAGAAGCAACAATTAAAACAGCAAATGCACAAATTTTTAAAGTTAGCAAAGGCGCACCTCAAGTAATTATGAAATTGGCTACTAATACCGCAGAAATTCAAACTCAAGTAGACCAAGTTATCAATGAATTTGCCCATAGGGGTTTTCGTTCTTTGGGTGTAGCGCGAACTAATGAACAAAATCAATGGCAATTTATCGGCATTTTACCGTTATTTGATCCCCCACGTCCTGATTCCCAAATCACCATTGATGAAACAAGGGAACTAGGAGTAGATATTAAAATGTTAACCGGAGATCAAATGGCGATCGCTCAAGAAACTTCCCAACAATTAGGACTAGGAAAAAACATTGTTGATGCTAGTATTTTTGCCAAAACTGAACCTCATAAAATCGGTCAATTAGCCCAAACTATAGAAAATGCTGATGGCTTTGCTCAAGTTTTTCCAGAACACAAATACCACATTGTGGAAGTATTACAACAACAAAATCACATTGTGGGTATGACTGGTGATGGTGTTAATGATGCCCCAGCATTGAAAAAAGCAGATGCAGGTATAGCAGTTTCTGGTGCTACCGATGCAGCTAGAGCGGCGGCTGATATAGTATTACTTAATCCTGGACTTTCTGTAATAGTTGATGCCATCAAAACCAGTCGCCAAATATTTCAGCGTATGAACAACTATGCTACCTATCGCATCGCTGAAACTATCCGCATTTTATTATTCATGACTTTATCAATTATAGTATTTAATTTTTATCCAGTTACAGCCATCATGATTGTACTTTTAGCATTACTTAATGATGGTGCAATTCTCACTATTGCCTATGATAAAACTCGTTATTCTCCCCATCCAGAAGCATGGAATATGCCCATAGTTTTAGGTCTAGCGACAGTGTTAGGCATGGCTGGAGTAATTGAATCTTTTGGTTTATTTTATATTGGTGAAACCATTTTTCAATTGAGTAGAGAAACTATTCAAACTTTTATCTATCTGAAGTTATCTGTAGCCGGACAATTGACAATTTTTGTAACTCGTACTCGTGGACTATTCTGGTCAATTAAACCCGCACCATTATTACTAGGTGCTGTCGGTATTGCCCAACTATTAGCAACTTTAATTTCTGTGTATGGCCTATTTGTTGCCCCCTTGGGTTGGGGTTTAGCTTTATTTGTGTGGGGATATGCTTTGCTAGGGTTTTTGATCGAAGACAGAGTGAAAATTGCTGCATATCGAATTTTTGATCATCGTCAACCAATTCTACTGGCTAAAGGTATTAAGCGTTGGGCTACTCAAAGATTTCATTTTTACTAAATACTGATAATTCCAGTAGATTCGTAGATGTTTTTACAAAATGCGTAGCACGAAAAAAACAGTGTCATTATTTCAATATCATGTTTTTAAACATGAGTTTTTTGCTGTTCCCTGTTCCCTCTGAACTGAATTCTGACTATTTTAGTTATTAGCAGACCCAGGTTCCGTCATGATAAAAATTATTTCTTCCAATGTTCTCAACAAATCTTGTTCATTATAAGGTTTAGAAAAATAAGCTCTAGCTCCTAATTGCATTGCTAATTGACGATGTTTATTACTACTACGAGAAGTCAACATGGCGACAGGAATACTTTTCAAATCAGTATGAGATTTAACCCGTTCTAAAAAACTATAACCATCAAGACGGGGCATTTCAATATCACAAATTACAGCTTGCACTTTTAAGCCATTCTCTAACTTTTCCCAAGCATCTTGACCATCTTTAGCCTGTTCAACCTGATAGCCTCCCTTTTCCAGAGTTAAAGCTAAATAACGCCGGACATTAATAGAATCGTCGACAATTAAAATCATGCCTTTTTGATGAACCTGTCTAGCTATAGGTTTCGGCTTTTGTGGTTTAAGAAAAGCAGTTTTTAATTTAGTTGCAGGTGATTTATTAGTCTTATGAGGACGTTGATTATTTGCTACCCAAGATACTAATTCATTAGTATTTACTAGCGGCACTACGCGACCATCACCAAGCATTGTGCAGTTACTAAAACCATCAGGTAAAGGTATATTTCCTTCAACTTGACGAATTGCGACTTCTTGCTCACCCCAACAACGGTCGATTTGCACCGCTATGGGTTGATAATCATTTTTGATAATTAATACACTACTAACATTGATTCCCGTGAGACTTTCTATCTCTAAATGATTGTAGTGAGAACAATTAAACTCAAAGTAATTACCCAAACGCATTAAAGGTAGCATGGTATCTTGCCATTTGAGAAATTCCCCACCATCCATTGAGAAAACTTGATCATTATCTAGTAAAAATATTTCCGCAACTACATCTGTCGGAAATGCTAAAACCATGCGGTGGTTTAAACCTTTAGCAGTATCGCTCTCTACTAACAAAACTCGTGCAACTGAAAGTGTAAATGGGACTGATAAAGTAAAAGTAGTGCCAATTCCTGCCTGTGTATCAACTTGAATATCACCCCGCACTAGTTGCAGATTATTACGAACTATATCCATTCCCACGCCACGACCAGATAAAGCCGTAACTTTTTCAGAAGTGGTAAATCCAGGCTCAAAAATCAATGATAATAGTTCTTCTTCACTAGCGGCAGCTATTAAGGCTGTATCTAAACCCATAGCTATAGCACGTTGGCGAATTTTTTCTAAAGAAATACCTCGACCATCATCACTGATGCTAATAATTGTGCGATCGCTACGATGAAATCCTTTAATTTCAATCCATGCCTGTTCTGTTTTTCCTAAAGCGCGACGGGTAGCCGAATCTTCAATTCCATGATCAAAAGCATTACGTAATAAGTGCATTAACGGCTCATTCAAAGCCTCTAAAATACTGCGTTCAATTAAAGTTTTACCACCCTCAATTTTTAGCTGGACATTTTTACCATACTCAACATTTAAATCCCGAATTGCTCGAGGAAAACGCTCAACTAAATCCGATAAAGGACGCATCCGCACTTGTGTTAATTTTCTCTGCACTTGCTTGGATGTTTTATTGAAATTCCTAGCAATTTGATCTGTATCATCAACACTAAGTTGAATATCACTAGCAACTTCTGCTACCTGAACAATAGTTTCCATCACATCTTGAGATAGCAAGTTTAATTTTTGATAGCGTGCTATTTCTAAACTATTCACCTCAGATTCTTTGACTATTTCTGACGATATATTTTGAGTAATAATTTTTTCATAGACAGAACGCACTTCTTGATTTTCTTGATGAAGCGTTTGCACTCTTTGGCTTAGTCCCAAAACCAGTTTGCGTAATCTTTCTAACTGGGAATTTAATCCATTCCGCTGAATAATTATTTCCCCAAATAAATCATTAATTTCTTCCAATTGCTTACTAGGAACTCGGACAGTGTTTTCATGAATTTCTTTGTCTTTAGCAACTCCAGTAATTTCGCCTTTGCGTTCAATATGTTTATAATCTATCGCAGGAATTTCTTGAGTAAATGCTATATTTGGCTCAGGAAACTCCACAGCATTAATTTCTGGTGGTAATTCTATTTCTAAAGAGTCAGAATCAGCAACTATTGCCGATCCTGCCAAGGTATTTTCCTGATTTGTAGCTGTATTAGTATCATCAACCTGCGGCTGAGTATAACTAACAACTATTTCCCCTAACTCAATTTTTTTTGGTAATCTATCCCGTTGATTTGTCAGCACTAAAGCTTGCGATCGCCTCCATGCTTGCAATGCTAACTGAGCAATTTCTACAGAGCGATGAGGCTGACTTTCTAAATGATCACGAATTGATTCACAAAGCTGAATAAAAGCAGGTAACTGAAGCATTTCTCCCAACCCACCCAACTCTAAAGCCATCACTCCCACTTGTGATTGTAAATCATTGACAGAACTATTTGTCACTAAAGATTCTAAATTCTGTAAACATTCTTCTACTTCTGTTTCAAACAACAAAGGAATGATTTCTTGACCATCTTCGGGTGATAGCATGGTGGTAATATCCTCTGGTGAGGGATCACCCAAACGTTCATGTAGTTCATCAAAAATTGGATAACAAAACGTTTTTAACCATTTATCATCTAGAGATTTTCTTTCTGCTAATAACTCTACAATCTGCCGTAACCAGTCAACTCCAGATAATAATAAACTCTGTAAATGAGTATCAATTTCTAGAGATTTTTTGCGCGTTTTTAAAACCTTAAAAGAATCTTCTAAACGATGAGCCAAATTACTTAACACCTTAAACCCCATCATGGCCGCACCACCTTTAATTGAATGTGCGGTTCGCATGGCGGCATTAATCTTGTCTAAATCGAGATGTTTACTAGTATCTATTTCCAGCAAGATATGTTCTAAAGTATTCAAATAATCAGTGGCTTCTTCCAAAAACTGCATCTGAATTTCCAGTTCTTTGTCATTGGTCATAAATTATTATTCCTTAGTCGTTAGTTAGTTAGTTAGTTATTAATCATTATTAGCCCAGAATACACTACTGAATTAATTGATTTTAAAAGTATTAACCTGATTTTCTAGCTGCTGGGAAATTTCAGCAATTTTTTGTAAAGATGCAGAAATTTGTCGGGAAGAATCGCCAGTGTGTTCTGAAATAGACACAATATTTTTCATTAATTGGTTGATAGCTTGTGATGTTTCCACCTGAGAAATAGAAGCCGTAGAAATTGAATTGATAAAATCGTTAATTTGCTGCGAAATATCAACAATCTCACTTAAACTATGTTGGGCATCTGCGGCTATTTGCGTACTCTCAATTACCTGATTTGTGCCTACCTCCATTGCTTTTACGACTTCAGTTGTATCTCGTTTAATTTTCTCAACAATTTGCTCAATTTCTTGAGTAGCAGCAGCACTACGCGCCGCTAACTCACCTACCTCTTCAGCGACAACAGCAAAACCTTGTCCTTCTTCTCCTGCACGCGCTGCTTCAATTCCGGCATTAATCGCCAACAAATTAGTCTGCACCGCAATTTGGTTAATTAAAGACACCACGCGGGAAATTTGTTGAGAAGATTCTCCTAAATGTTGCACTTTTTTAGCAGTTTCACCCACAGTTTCTTGCAAAAACAAAATATTTTCTACTGTCAAATCCAGCGCTTTTCCACTTTTGTTGGCGATGTAGTTAGCATTGTTAGCCATAGCAGTAATTTCTTGAGCATCATCTACTAAAGCTTGCATAGACTTGGTCATTTGCTCAACTTTTGCTAAAGTGCGGTTAATTTCCTCAACTTGTGTAATTGCTGTCTCTGTTAAGCAATTAATAGCATCTTGATTCGAGCCAATATCTCTATTAATTTGATGAGTATTTTGTTTGATGTTGTTAACAATATCCCGGAGACTTGCTAAAATTGAGTTGAAAACATTGGCAATATTACCTATTTCTCCATCTTTAACCTCAGCCTGTACTGTCAAATCACCTTTAGCAGCATTTTCTACTTGCTTGATTAATTGCAGAAGTTGCAACTGTAGCGGCTCTTTTTGTTGCCATTCCTGCCCATTTTTAGTTTCTCTACTATCTTGAATAGCCCTTTCTGGAAACGCAATAGATAATTTATTCTCAGCTACTGTTTCCAACCCAGCAACCTGAATATTCCCTTCTTTAACCCCAGTCAGTAATTCTTCATCTTTTTGATTTCCTAGAGAAATTTTAATTTCATCATCAGGGGAATTTTGCTTTGTTATACTCTTAGCTAACCAAGCAGCAACCAATGTCATCAATAATGCTATTAGTGTTGTTAGATTAACAATATTCTTCAAAAATTGTCTTTGCGGCTGTAAAGCAATTGCTGCATCTGTAGCCAGAATTAATTGCCAATTCAGGTTTGGTAAACCTGCTAATTTTCTCAATGGTGCATAACTAACTAGTTGCGGAACTTGATAAATTGTCTGAACTCCTGTCAAAATATCAACCTTTTCTCTGTCCATCAATTTAGCTAACCCAGGATATATTACTGTAGCTGCTTGACCTAATAAATCCTGCTGGAGACTGAGAAAAAACTTACCCTGACTATCAACTAAATAATAGTCATCATTATGATCTACATAATTTTTGATTGTCTCTATTAACAATTGCATAGATATACGCGTTCGGACTACAGCAATCGTTTTTCCTGTGGCTACATCTTTAATAGGTGCAGCAATATAAATCACTACTGCATTATTTTTTAATGTTTCTGGTTCACTAATAACCGGAGCATTTTTTTGCAGCACCTCTTGAAAATATTTCAGGTTTCTTTCCTGACTACTAGTTCCACCTTTAGATTGAATAATTATCTGGCCATTTAGATCAAAAACTGCTAAATGATCATAGCCTTGATAGGCTGCAATAAAGCTGTTTAAGACTGCTTTTTTGTCAGCAATACTCGTGATTTTACTAATTTCAGCATTAGTTAAAAATGGGAGATTTGAGAGAATTTGAATATCTCCATATCTGGCTAACAGAAATCGATTGATAATCTCACCTAAGCTAATTACTTGATTTTCCTGAGTCTTGATAATTTGTTTATGAATTGATTTGCTACCAAAGCTATAGGAAATCATGCCAATTCCTACTACTGGCAAAGTGCCAATAGCAATAGCAAAAATTACCGCTTTTGTACTTAATTTCAGTCGCTGTAAATATTTAATTACATTACTACCAGAATAAGTATCATTTTTTTTTATATGCGGCTGTCTAAAATTTTTCCTTTTCTTATCATTAGTTGATGATGATGCCTTAATAGATGCTTTGCTATTGGTATCATCAGTTTGAGCAGTGTCAGTTTTATTAAACATAAATTAATGCCCTGGAATCTCTGTAATAATAACAGTAAAAACTGATTTTTTTGATCTTGATTGTCTAATCACTATCTGAATGAGAATAATTTACAATATTATGTGCATCTAAAACCAGCAATATTTCTTCTTTTTGCTCCACGCAGCCACATAAATAAGGTACTAAACTAGTAGCTACTTGTCCTACAGGGGAATGAATATCATCAGGTTTCAATTTAGTTGTCCCTTTAATTTCTTGCACAACTAAGCCTAAAAGCTTTGATTCCACTTTGAGAACGATAATATTATACTGCCTCAAATGATGATCTAGCCCTTCTAAATTAAACATTTTTGGTAAATCAATTACCCAAATAACGCGACTACGCCAATTCATTAACCCTAATATATAAGTAGGCATATTAGGCATAGATGTTACAGATTCAACAGGTAAAATAATCGCTTCTTGGGTATGAATAACTGATAATACAGCAGTAGTTTGTTGATTGATTTGAAACTGAAGATAGCTATCTTCTAAGGATTTTTGACTAGGTTGATAATAAAGACTTAGTTTAGAATTTGTCATTTATTTAAATCAAAAAATTGGAAATTTATGCTCACTTATTAAATCAGCCAATGTATTTAGACACCATTCTCAGCAAGTCGGCTCTTGTGAAAGGCTTAGTTAAATAGCCTGATGACCTCACAAGTTTAGCTTTTGCTTTATCCACAAATCCTGTCCTCCCAGTTACCATAATAATAGGTGTATTTTTAAATGTGGAATGTCTCCTCAGTAATGAACATAGTTCATAACCATCTAAATTTGGCATTTCCACATCTAATAAAATCAAGTCAGGGTTACTTCTGATAATTTGCATTAAAGCTTTAATCGGGTCATTAATCATCACAACTGCAAATGTTTTCTCATCTAGAAAATGGTTAATAGAATTCAAAATAGCTTGACTATCATCAATACAGGCAATTGTATATTTTCTTTCACTAAAACCGGATGGCAAATTTTTGTTTAACTTGCGTTCAATCATCGCCACTTTGTCTAACTTATCTTCTATTTGCTGTTCATATTTTTTCTGAGCTTGAAAATTCCTATTTGATAATGTTTTTGACTGAAGATGTTGGCGATAACGTAACTGTTTTTGACAATGTTCTACTATTAATTGCAAATCCAAATGGCAGAATTTTGGTAGTTCATTTAAGAAAATATCAGAATTTAGTTTATAGTTGCCTTCTTTTAAGGAAATAAATGATTCTAGTACCTCTTTAGCCAGTTCTTCTATCACTATCTCCGCTTGTTTACGGGTAATATAGTTTTGATTTACTAGCCAGCAAATAGCATGATAGTCAGCATTCTGTATCAACTTACTTTGATTTTCATCCTCCAACATCAAACCCATTAGTTCATAAGTTGCATTGTTGAAAGCAGGAATTTCCTGATTTAAGCGTTGTAAGTTACTTTCCAGACGTTCAAATACTTTCTCCGAATAAGTCGCATAAGTTAATTTACCTTCTTCTAAATAAATTGACCAAGAAACAATTTCGGTAAATACACTTAAACAACCCGTGACTTTCCTTGTGCTTAACTGTGCCAGCAGTGACAGTGGATGCAGTTGGTGAAACAACCTGTAGCTACCTAAAGGAGTTGTTATCATTTTGCTTTTACTTGAGCTAAATTAATTTGCATAGCAGATACAATACATGATAATTACAACCAACCAAGTATAAAACATCAAAAATTTAGTAATCTTAAATACAAAAATTGATGTTTTATTTTGTGTGAAGACTCAACAATAACAGTGTTAATGAAAGATTATCAAATCTTAGTCAATTTGTCGGGTTTCAATAACTTACTGTAACTGCTGTTACCAAACATTTTTGCTGAATCACGCCAAAAATGTCAATGATAAATGATATTCTGTGTGTTGAATTACTATAAGTTACCGTGATTTTCTTTTTAGCTGGCTTTTCACGGTATTTGCCAAAATTTCTCTTATATTGAAAAATAGACTTAATATCTCTGTTCGTTTGCGGTAACGCTCTGCTTCACCCAAACTAGATTTATCTAATCATGCTGATGTGAATAATTCAACATCAGTAAACATAAAATATAATAATATTGTTTGTAAATGCGGATGAAAGGACTTGAACCTTCACTCCTTTCGGAACTAGAACCTAAATCTAGCGCGTCTGCCAATTTCGCCACATCCGCATCAGTTACTTATAGTAACATAACAAATTATAGATGGCAAGAGGTAATGGGTAATTCAATTTGGGATTTGGTATTTTCCTGAAATTAACTCCAATCCCCAATCCCCAATCCCCAATCCCCAATCCCCAATCCCCAATCCCCAGACCTCTACATCACAGCTACACGAGGTAGACGGTGTTTGAATCCGCAAAGAATTTCCCAAGAAATGGTGTTTAATTGATTTGCCCAATCATCAGCTGTGATTTTTTCTGCTCCCTGTTCTCCCAGTAAGGTGACTATTTCGCCTTCCTGCACATCGGGAATAGAACTTACGTCTATCATCAATTGATCCATAGTAATTGTGCCAATTTGTGGTGTGCGCTGACCACGAATTAATACTTCCATTTGATGGGAAAGACTCCGGGGAACTCCGTCTGCATAACCAATACCGACAACGGCAATCCGCATTTCTCTGGGTGCGATAAACTGATGACCATAGCTGACACCAGTTCCCGCAGCAATTGTTTTGACATGGGTAACTCTGGCTTTGAGTTGTAAAACAGTTTGTAGTTGAATTTCATTTTTTAAATGAGGAGCGGGATAAAGTCCATAAATGGCTAAACCTGCACGTACCATGTCATAGTGTAAGCTGGGATCTGCTAGGGTAGCGGCCGAGTTGGCTAAATGTAAGCTGGGAATTTTGATTCCTCTGGCTTTGATTTGGGTTACTGCTTCCTCAAATCTTCGATGCTGTACTTGCATAATCGCCGGATCTGGACTATCTGCGGTAGCTAGGTGAGAATAAATGCTGGCAATATGCAGATGCGGTAATCCCTGTACTAATTGGACAAAATCGGCGGCTTCTTGCCAATTTGTGCCTAACCTTGACATTCCTGTATCTAATTTTATGTGTACAGGTAGAGGATAATTATAGTTAATAGCTTCAAGTGTATTAGAAAATATGAAAGCTTGTTTAGGGTTGCATAGTGTCGGTTGCAGTTTCCAGTGAGCGATCGCCTGAATTTGTTCTGGTGTATGAGTTGCTCCTAATATTAAAATCGGGGCTTTAATCCCAGCTTCCCGTAACTGAATACCTTCGGGAACTGTCGCTACTCCTAACCAACTCGCACCCGCTTCAATGGCAGTTTGAGCAACTGTCACCGATCCATGTCCATAGGCATCAGCTTTTACCACTGCCATCAACTGGGTATTAGGCGATAAAAATATTACTAACTGCTTGATATTATCAGACAATGCTCCTAAATCAATTTCTACCCAAGCACGTTGAGAAAACCAAGCGTAAGTATCCCGTTCTTGATTATCAGCAAAACTAGGGGTTTGTTTGCTACTTAACATTGTTGCTGTTCACTCCTATCACACCACTGAAAAGCTTTCAGACTATCATGATTATGGTTTGTAACCCTCCAAACCATATCAATTTAATCAGGAAAGTCTACCTTTGATCCGGGAGTTATAGCAATGGACAGGGTGGTTAGGACATTAACTAATGATCAAACTCAAATACAAACAGACTTTCAACCCAGTCCCCAGTCCCCAGTCCCCAGTCCCCAGTCACCTGCTATAATACAAGACTTTAGATAGTGATCAGTTTTGCGATCGCTATTTCAGTGGATGATCTAAATTGGGATAAATTTTTAGCAACCGTATCATCTATTATCAGGTTTTCACATATTTGCATACATCCTCTAGGAAGATGCAGCCACAAAACCAGACAGGCTAAATTAGTTTGGGATGTTGTTATGCACTGGATTTATATTGAGGTTTGGTTAACCGCCAAACCTTTTTTATCGCAAGTGACAGATGTATTAATATTTCTTGAAATAAAACATATATTTAATTATAATCATATAACTATATTATTTCAAGTATAAACACTTTTTAACTTAATTAATAAGGCGATAAGATCCCCGACTTCTTTTATTGTGTCCATAAATGATAAATTGATCTGGTGAAGTCGGGGATCTGGATATGAACGATTTGCTCTAGCTGAATACTTACCATATATAAATTGTATTTTTTTTGTAAAATGTAAAAATTTAAACTTCATAATTATGGGCAACTGCTCAAATCAGGAGTATAAAAGCAAATATACTCAGCCCAAAAAGATTCTCTGCATTGACTGAAAACTATAATGGCCAAGCAATCGCGCAAGCTGAACCGAAAAGCGACTCGAATTAGTCAGCCTCGTACTAGTGCAATCACCAGGAGAGCTAAAAAATCTCAAAAACAGTCTCAATGGCGTAGTTGGTTATTGTCAACCTTGTCCTTGGCTATTTTGTTGGCTAGTAGTGGTGTAATTATCGCTTTTGGCTGGATTAGCATTCTCTTCATACTTAATCCGCAACAGGTTAGCTGGTTAAATGAATTTTTACCCGCAGGGATACAAATCCCTATCAACAAAAAAGATATACCTCAAAGCATCGCAGAAATTCAACTGGCCTTAAATAAACAAAATCGTATCGACGGGGAACGTCTGTCTTTAGAATCTGCAAATAACAACAATAATCAAAACCCAAAATTATTTTTACTGCCAATTTTCCAAAAACGCAATAATTGTCAATCTGATTGTCAAGAATTAGTAGAACTAAGAGTTTATCAACGCTCAAGAGATTTAGAGTTTCAATTTCAAGCAGAAACATACTACGATCTGATTACAAAACTACCTATTACTGGACTGACAAAATCTGTTGTGGAATCTCCCTTGGTGAAAAATACTGCCGAGTCAGAAAATCAAGGAGGAAAAAACTACTTACCTTTAAATAAAATCCAAGCTTTTAATGATCCTACATTATCACCAGGATTATGGTTTAATTTGCTGGGTGAACATAAACAAGGAGATAGTCAGATTATTTATGGGCAAATTATTCACTATAATCCCCAACTTCGTAGCTTAAAGCTAATGTTATCTTGGCAAAATCCCAATGGGCAATTACCAAAATGGCAACAGGTAACTGGTGGTGGCGCAAAAGAATTAGTTATAGATAAAACAATAGATTTAGAACCAAATTTACAAGTTTACCAAGTCGAAGAAAGCAAATTAGTTAATAATTCTGTATTACTGGAAGCTATTAACTTAAAACCATCCTATGAAGATTTTGGTTATCAAAAATCTCTATTATTGGCTAGAAATGGACTGTGGACACCCGCTGATGCTTGGTTAACATCTCTACAAAAACAGCAAAAAAGACCTTTCCCAGATTCTGTTCAGGGACAAATTGACTTAATTGGTTTGCATTCTCAATTTACTAAAATTCAAGCTGATAAAAATTGGGCTAGTCCTAGTCAACAAGTGCAGACAGCTTTAATTGATGGTCGTTGGGAACGAGCTTTACAGGTTTTGACAACATCTTATAATAACGGTCAAGAAATTTCTAATCTACTTAAAAGTGATAGAGGTAGATTATGGAATCGGACAACGGTGGCTTTACGACTCAACCCCAGTAGAAAGGCCGTGTTAGCTTGGGCATATCTCATCTTAACTGTACAAAGGGGAGAACAAAAAGCTAATACTTGGTTGCAGGGACAGCCTAACATTAATGAAGAAACTCTAGTTTATCTTCAAGGTTTGTTAGCAAAACTCAATGACGAAGTAACAAATCCTCATCAAAGTCAAATTATTGGTGGAGTACAAACAATCACCAAGATTAATAATACTAATTGGCTGCCAGTAGATGGTCAAGCAGAGGTAAAAATTACAGATAACCAAACTTGGTATCAGGTAGATGTGGGTGCATTTCATGATGGTACAAGTTGGTTAAGTTACCCATTTGCTAATTTCCCATTACCAAAAATTCAAACTAGCCAATTTTGGGCGAAAATTTTGGGAATTAGTGTTGATTCCACCATGCAAATAGTTGTTTGGCTACCTAATGGAGAACAGCAAATCAATACTGTTACTATTAAAGCGGTTCAAATGCGGAATGGGGTTTTACAACTTTTAGCTGCTGGTGATTTTGTGCTGGAAAATCAGGATAATTCTCTTCAACCTAAACATCTAGCTTTAACTGCTGCTGCTTTGGAATGGGTACAACCATCGCCTATTAGTATTCAAGCACTTTCTCAACAAAATCCTCAAGTTACACAGGAAATTCTCCCAACTTTGTGGCGTTCTTTCCAGCAGTCCGGTGATATTTCTCCTGGTGAAGTTCCCAGCTTTGAGGAAATTAAGGAAAAAATGAGTGATTGGCCGGTGCAGATGATTGATGTTACTAATGACGGTAATGTTGATGTGGTTTTGAGTATTTCTAGTTCGGCTATAGCGTCTTTGACTGAGGCTAAAAATCCAGATTTGGGAAATGAAGAAGAACAGAAACGTCCCCGGACTGTGATTTTTGCAGCTAATGGTCAGGTGATTTATACTGATTTTGCTATCAATTCACAACAAACACTAACAGCGATCGCTAAACTGAAAAGTGACCAATCTCTAGCTTTATTGGTAGAAAATAATAATAAATATAGCTTGAGGCGCTGGTCAGCCACCAATCAGCGCCTAGAATAGTGACCAAATTAAATTCTTGGGTTTATTCTTCGTTGCTAGAAGATTCTAGTTTTTGGCTCTTGAGGTTTTGTAACTGTTGTAGCAGGGAATCTACTTCCGCTTGCAGGTCAATAAATTTTTCTTGTTGCTCGTCCCCATAATAAGCTTTTGTAAGCTTTTTGACCAATTCACTATGGGATTCGCAACTGGCAACACTGGATGACAAGGTAGACATAGTTATACTCATTTGCAAAATTGGCTCACACCATTTGAGATATTATAATAATGTAATATTAAACTTTCTTAAAACATTGTAAACTTTTCATCACATACTCTGATAGGTTTCCTGTTTAGTGATAAGAGACTGCGATGATAGAGACTCTGTTCCTGAGATCACATCGCCATTTGCATGGTAAAGTGATTGACACCATCAAAAAATCCAATTTTCCTATCCCAAATCCCTAGTTAAGAAGTTTAGAATCCTGTGACTTTGAGTTTGTCTGTTGCTAAATCTCATCGCCAACCTTGGCCCGGACTGATAGAAGCCTATCGTGAATACTTGCCTGTCAGCGCCAGCACTCCAGTTGTTACTCTTCTGGAGGGTAACACACCTTTAATTCCAGTGCCAGCGATCGCAGAACGCATTGGTAAACAGGTGAAGGTATTTGTTAAATATGATGGTCTTAACCCCACTGGTAGTTTTAAAGACCGGGGTATGACTATGGCTATTACTAAGGCCAAGGAAGCTGGGGCTAAGGCGGTGATTTGCGCTAGTACAGGCAATACTTCCGCTGCGGCTGCCGCTTATGCTCAACGTGGGGGAATGAAACCTTTTGTGTTAATTCCCGATGGTTATGTGGCTTTAGGTAAGTTGGCACAAGCTTTACTGTATGGGGCTGAAGTATTAGCCATTAAGGGAAATTTTGACCGGGCTTTAGAAATTGTCCGAGAAATGGCGGAACACTATCCCATCACTTTGGTGAATTCTGTCAATCCTTACCGCTTGGAAGGTCAGAAAACTGGCGCTTTTGAAGTGGTGGATGCTTTGGGTAATGCTCCCGATTGGTTATGTATTCCGGTGGGGAATGCGGGAAACATCACAGCATATTGGATGGGTTTTTGTCAATACCATCAAGATGGTAAATGCGATCGCTTGCCAAAAATGATGGGTTTTCAAGCTGCTGGTGCTGCACCTTTGGTAAATGGTCAACCGGTAGCAAATCCTGAGACTTTAGCGACTGCAATTAGAATTGGTAATCCTGCGAGTTGGGATAAAGCGATCGCTGCTCAAACCGCTAGTCAAGGTTGTTTTAATGCTGTCACAGACGAGGAAATTCTCGACGCTTATCGGTTGTTAGCGTCATCAGAAGGGATTTTCTGTGAACCTGCTAGTGCGGCTTCTGTGGCTGGGTTATTAAAGGTAAAAGACCAAGTTCCTACAGGTGCAACTGTGGTTTGTGTCCTCACTGGTAATGGTTTGAAAGACCCAGATACAGCAATTAAACATAGTCATGCTCAGTTTAAGCAGGGTATTCCCGCAGACTTGAAAGCTGTAGCTGAAGCGATGGGATTTTGAATGAACTTTAGGGTTTGAATTACTGAACTAAGCGATTACAAAGTAGGGCTTCATTATCGCTTATTAGAAACCTGTGCAAACCTACAGCAGATAGCAGGTAAGTACTAGTGCAAAATAAATTGAACATTTTAAAAATCCCTAAACCAATCCCCCTGTGGTTGCCCCAAATACCGGGGTAGGCACGGGGGCGCTACCCCTACATTATTTCCTGAAAAGCCAAGAGTTGCTGATCAGTTATTCTCCTTGTTTGATGTAGAGTAGTCACAATTTCCGAAATAGTTAACACAGAATGACCACAATAACCATTGTCTTTTAACCTATCTTTTACACCTTGTTCATGGTCTATAAAAACCACAATATCATTAACTTTTAATCCCACAGATTTGATCTTTTCTGCACCTTCCATCACACTTTTACCACTGATGAGAATATCATCAACTACTGCAACTGTTTCACCAGGATGAAAATTACCCTCAATTACTTTGCGTGTACCATGTGCTTTTACCTCTTTACGGGGAAAAATCATCGGACAATGTAACCGTAAAGATAAACCAGTTGCTGTAGGTAAAGAACCGTAGGGAATACCAGCCAACCTATCAAAAGTGAGGGTTTTTAAAATTTCCTCATAAGCAGTAAGAACCTGATTAAAAACTTGCGGATTAGAAATAATTTTCCGCAAATCAATATAATAAGGAAAAGTTGCCCCTGATGCTTGGACAAATTCCCCAAACATAATACAACCAATATCAAAAAGTTGTAAAATCAAATCTTGATGAGGATGTTTATCTTTAAGATCAACATCAGAAAACCAAACATCACAACTAGAAGCATCATGGATAAATTCACTTCTAAATTGATTGATTTCTGTACGTAAAGATTGAATTTGTTGAGATAAATTGGCACGACTCAACATATCTTGAGGAACAGGAATCAACAAACCATCACCATTATTATTTAAACCTGCGGCTAAAATTGGTTTTAGGTTTCCATCACCAGCCCAAATACTCCGCGCCATAATCATTCTTTCCGGCGCAATTGAACGAATAGATTTTAAAATTTCAACATTTGTAGTTCCTACTTCTAAAGCTAATTGTTCGGGAGTTCCCCAGGTTTTTGATTCCTGTACTACCTGTAAATAAAGCGGTGAATTATTATTAGGATATTGCTGTAAATTCGCAGCACCAGGATTAGAAGTACAACACAAAATAAACACAGCTTTATCAGGATAAACTAAAAAAGGTGCAACATGATCCTGTCCAGTATAGGGACTAAGAGTAACCGCGTCTACCTGCCATTCTGTAAATATAGTATGAGCAAAAACGCTGCTAGTATTTAAATCACTATGTTTAGCATCTAAAATAATAGGAATATGGGCGGGAATAGAACTTAATGTTTTAATTAAAAGTTCTAAACCACGAACACCCAAAGCTTCATAAAATCCCAAAGTTGGTTTATAAGCACAAACAAAATCAGCCGTTTCTGCAATCATAAATTGCAGCCAATTGTCCAAACCAGTCATCATATCTGAAGATTGATAACGGTTAGGAATCATCTCAGGATTTGGATCAAGTCCCACAAATAGTAAACTTTGATTTTGGGATGTTGCTGTATTTAACTTGTCGAAAAAGTTCATGTTAAAGTTTTTTAGGGGTTTATTTCTTTATTTTATCTGATTATTAATCGAGTTTTACCAACCTAGATAAATGGAAAATAATAAATGTTGGGTTATGCCTTCGGCACACTGCGTGAACGTTACCTCAAACCAACCTACTTACTAAGTATAGGTATCAAACAAGTAAAAAAGAAGGAGCAACAACTGACTACACTCAAGTTGCAAACTTTTTTTTAGATCAGGGAAATATGGAAATTCATCAAGGAATTATACAAGAAATTAGGGATAATAAACAAGCATTTGAAAAATTTTGCTCTATCTACCGTTCTATTGTGACTGATTCCAGAACACCCAACCGTTTAATTAATCTTTGTTCGTTAGTGAATATTTTCGAGAATTAGTTTGTAGGTTAGATTGACACAAAAAACCAAAATCACCTATCCAAAATGACATAGAATGAGGTTGGGAAAGTAAATAGGAAAAATATCGCTCATCAAATGGGTTTAAAATTCTCATGTATGACAACATCTGCAAATTCTTAGCCGAAAACTTCAAAGATGACTTAGCAACATGGTTACTAGGTTCACCAGTTAAATTAACAGAACTTAGCCCCACAGAATTATCAAATGAACCAATTCGCGCTGATTCATTAATCTTATTACAATCAGATGAATTAGTTCTACATATCGAATTTCAAACCGACATAGATAAAAGATATGCCTTTTCGGACGTTAGATTATCGAATTAGGGGATATCGTCGGTTTCCTCATAAAAAAATGCGTCAAATAGTCATCTATTTGCGAAAAACAGGGTCAGAATTAGTCTATGAAAACAATTTCAAATTAGAAAACACCTACCATCAATTTGAGGTTATCCGGTTATGGGAACAACCGACAGAGCAATTTTTGACAGTTCCCGGTTTATTACCCTTCGCGGTGCTGAGTCAGACAAATGATCCTACAATAGTATTAACCAAAGTAGCACAAGCAGTAGAAAGAATCACAGAAAAAAGGTTACAAAGAAATATAGCTGCGGCTAGTAGCGTTTTAGCCGGTCTGGTGTTAAACAAAGATGTAATTAGGAAAATATTCAGGAGTGAGATTATGCGCGAATCAGTCATTTATCAAGAAATCCTAGAAGAAGGTAAAGCCGAAGGTAAAGCCGAAGGTAAAGCCGAAGGTAAAGCCGAAGGTAAAGCCGAAGGTAAAGCCGAAGGTAAAGCGGAAACAACCAGAAAGTTAGCTTTAAACTTGTTAAGAATGGGAATAATGAGTTTAGAACAAATTGCTGAAGTCACAGAATTATCTGTTGAGGAAGTGCAAACTTTACAACAAGAAATTCAAAAATCTTAAATTTTTATAGGGTGTAAAGGATTATCTTTTACACCTAAATCATCTATACTCAACACGGCTTAATCATTTGATTCTGTGGGTAGGGGTTTAGCTCATGCTTTACCCCTACAAATCTGGGTTTTTCGTAATTTTGTAAAAGTCCATGTCTCAACCGTGTTTAGTATAACTATTACCAGGAGTATCGCAAGTTTGAAAAATAAAGTTACACATTAACATAAGTTTAGGGAAATCATCACTCAAATCCATAATCTCTGTAAACTTAAATTTGCTCTACAACCCTGCAAACCATTCATAACCCTGATCTTCCCAATAACCTTTAAAAGCTGATAAATGACTAGTTACAGTAATTCTTGTCACCCATTTACTTTGTTTATAACCTAATTTAATAGGAGAAGCTAAACGCAAAGGTGCGCCATTTTCCACAGGCAATTTTTCCCCATTTTTTTGATAAGCTAACAAAGTTTGCGGATGGGTAGCAGAAGCTAAATCCCAACTTTCATAATAACCATCAGCTGATTCAAAAAAAGCATATTTAACATTTTCTTGCGGTTGAGCTAAAGTAATTAAATCACGTAAACGAATACCACCCCATTGGACAATTGCAGCCCAACCTTCCACACAAACATGACGAATAATCATAGAAGTTAAAGGTAAATTTTGAATTTCTGCCATACTCAAACTCAGGGGATTATTGACTTCACCATCAATAATTAACCGGAATTTATCTACATCAATAATTGGTGTACCACGGAAAGTATTAATTATTAAAGCTTCTGGTTGAATTTCACTAGCAGTAAATTCTGGGACAAGTTTTTGCGGTTGAAAAATTAATTGTTCAACTTTTTGATTTAATGGTTCTGACAGTTTACCTACTAAATCTTCTAATGCTGGTGTACCACAACCACCAAGTAAACCACCTATGCTGGAAATTCCCGAAATTTGTAAGAATTTACGGCGTGTTAGTTGGGGTTTAGGGATATGAATTAGTTGTTTTTTGTTGGTGTTTTTCACGGTTTTGATTCTAGGTTTTTATTTTTTTTTACTAACCGCAGAGGCGCAGAGAACGCAGAGTTAAGAAATTTAGATAAGGATATTTTTTGAGTTACCAAAACATTGATTCTATTAGTTTTTCTCCTCCGGCTTTTTGTCCTAAACGCCAATGAATTATTACAAATAATACCACCAATGGCACAGAGGCAAAATGCACAATTCTTAATGCTGTCCAATCGCCAAACATATCGACTATCCAAGGAAATTGGGCAGGTTTATACATTCCTATTCCTGTTAATATGGCTAAGAACAATATGGGAATAATAGATGTATAAATAATTCGATGCCAAGCATAGGTTAGACGTTTGGGATTTTGCGTTTTTTGTAAGGCTTTAATGTCATTATTTCCTACAAATTTATGTCGCCAACGTCGGGTAATTAAAATGTAAATTCCATAAAATAAAAGATTGAGAGAAAATAGCCACATAGCAGCAAAATGCCAGTGTCTACCTCCAGCTAACCAAGCGCCTAATGTGAAAATTGGGGGAATATGTAAACCTGCACGGCCACCAAAAACGGGATTAGCGTTGTAAATTTGCAATCCGCTGGTAATCATTAAAAATAGGCTAATAATATTGAGCGCGTGGAATATTCTAGCGGCTATAGCTTGGGTTGGTAATTTGCTGGGTTTGGCGGGAGAAATCATAGCAGTTATATTTGGTTTATTTAAAGATTATCTATTTAAAATTTTACTCTCTAAAAAGAAATTGGAGCAAGTGCGATAGCAAAGCTGACCAAAGATATTGCTAAAATTTAAAACCTTATTGGGTCAAATAGCTAGTACCGCTTCGCAGAAGTCAAAAGTCAAAAGTAGGGGTAGCGCCCCCGTGCCTACCCCGGTATTTGGGGCAACCACAGGGGGTTTACCCCTACAAAATTGATTGGTTTAGGGATTTTTAAAATGTTCAATTTATTTTGCACTATTACTTAATTGTTTGACAGCAGCGTTGATGATTTTTTCGCTCTCTGTTTGAGTTTGTGTTAGTTTGGTTTCTAGTTCATCACATAGTTTCATTAATTTATCTACTTTGGCAACTATGCGTTTTTGTTCTTGATATGGTGGTAAAGGTACAACTATACCTCTAATTTTACCTACGCTTAAGCTATAAAGTCCGCTAGTGGTAATGGCTAATTTTTTTATTTCTGTTATTCCAGCAGGAGAATTTAAAAATAGAAGTGTAAAAAGACTTCCAGTATGTCCAAGTGGTCTGCAACGAATTAAATGATTTTGATGAACACAATTTTTTATCTCTCCATTCCAAACAGCACATCTACCTATTTCATTTTCACTACCATTACCCTCAACAATAAGTAAATCTCCAGGGAATAAATTCCATTTTTGTAGGTCATTTTCAAAAAGTTCAAAGTACATAATTTCTGATAAATCTAACCTTCCTCTATAAACGTTAGCTACTCGTAAATAGGGATAATAGTTAGAGATTGGTGTTCTTTTTGGAGTCTTCTGAATTCCACCTACAACTTCATAAAAATCATCAATACGTACCCACTCCCACCCAGATGGTAATTCAAACAGTAATTCATCTGTTTCTAGTGGAGATACTAACTTTGATTTACTAACCTTCCCTTCCTTAATTAACCGTTCCTTTTCCTTCTTAATTCTCTCCAACAAAACCGCCGCAGGTTCATCATTTGCATTTTGCGGAACTAGCTTACCCATAACAGCCAGTTGGAGAATAGCTTGACGCAATTTACCAATATTTTCTGGCGCACTGTAGAGAATGTCAAAATTATCGCCAATGCGCTGCCAATTTTTGGTGAATGTCTCTGGTGTGTCAGCAGTGAGGAGTTTGTTTAATGCTGCATTATTGATTAATATGCGGGTTTCCCGTTTCTTTTTTTGACGTGCTTCTAATTCGTCGCACAGTTTCATTAATTCATCTACTTTGATAACAATGCGTTTTTGTTCTGCAAGTGGGGGAACTGCTATTTTAAAAGTTTCTAAATTTGTTTTTGATATAGCTTTAAAAGTTGAACCAACCCCCATTTCTGATATTTTTTTTTCAAATGCTCTGAGGAAATAAAGTAGGTAGAAATTATTAGTATTATCAAGACTTCTTAAAGCTGCTAATCCGCGACCAATACAAGATTTTTCTTGACATATATTAGTTGAACCTACAGGCGCACGTACTGAAATTAAAATATCATTTTCTTCAGCAATCTTTAGCGGAATTTCACACCAGACTCTTGGGGTAGGATATAAATTATTGAAATCGGATTTACCTTGATAAAAAGGTAAGCCTTTTTTATGATTATTATAGTATGTTGAATCTGGAGATTGTCCCATTACTATTAATACATAACTATCTAAATTAACCCACATCCAGTTTTTTGGTAATTCAAAAGGAATTTTACTATCATCTATTTTGCTAGTAGTGCGAACCTTTTGAATCTTTCCTTTAACTAACCGTTCCTTTTCAGCTTTAATTCTCTCCAACAAAACCGCCGCAGGTTCATCATTTGCATCCTGCGAAACTAACTTACCCCTCACCGCTAAATCTAAAATCAATTCTCGTAACTTCTGCACACCATTAGGCGCTTCAGCCAACAAATCAAAATGCTCAAAAAACGTTTCTAACTTCATACAAATTCACCCCCTAAAGCCGTCATCAATTCCCGTTTCAAACTATTGCGAGTATCACCTAAATCACCTAAAAGACTTGCATATTCTTCCAACATTTCCTCCACATCTCGATGTTCAAAATCAACCGTGTGGGGATTTTTGACATCTAAATTATATCCATTATCCTTAATCACCTGAATAGGAACTTTCCAAGCAAATTCAGATTCGATTCTATCGTCCCACCAAGCCTTCTCCGGTGCAAATTCTTCAATCCTAATCGGTTTAGTTTTCGAGTAGGACTTATACCCCGGTGGATAGGGGTGTTCATAATACCAAATCTCTTGAGTTGGTTCACCTTTAGTAAAGAATAATAAATTAGTTTTAATGCCAGTATAAGGACTAAAAACCCCATTCGGTAAACGGACAATAGTATGTAAATTACAATCCTCCAACAACTTTTCTTTAATGCGGGTTTTCACACCTTCACCAAATAAAGTCCCATCTGGTAAAACAATACCACCCCGTCCCCCATCTTGTAATAAATGGCTAATCAATAATAAAAATAAATCAGCCGTTTCTTTAGTCCGAAAAGTAGCCGGAAAACCAGACTCAATTCCATCTTCTTCCATACCACCAAAAGGCGGATTAGTAATAATGACATTCACTCTATCACTAGGTTTATAATCCCTTAAAGGTCGAGATAAAGTATTATCATGACTTATCGCTGGAACTTCCACACCATGCAATAACATATTCGTCATACACAATAAATGAGGTAAGGGTTTTTTCTCCACACCTCTAATTAATTTATGTAATTTTTCACTATCTTCTGAAGTTTTTACATATTTATTTTTAATATGTTCCAAAGCACAAGTTAAAAAACCTCCCGTACCGCAAGCCGGATCTAAAATTCTTTCACCCAATTTAGGATCTATCATATCCACCATAAACTGAGTTACAGCGCGGGGAGTGTAATATTCTCCTGCATTCCCCGCACTTTGTAAATCACGGAGAATTTGTTCATAAATATCGCCAAATAAATGCCTATCTTGGGAACTATTAAAATCAATTTCGTTTAATTTATTAATTACTTGCCGGATAAGAGTGCCATTTTTCATATAATTATAGGCATCCTCAAACACATCACCAATCATTTTACGAACGGGATTTCCATGCTGATTTGTATGAAATTCTTTTAAAGTTTTGAATAAAACATTATCCACAAAATTAAGTAAATCCTCCCCTGTGTCTCCTTCTGGGTTTGTAGCCCAATTCCGCCACCTTAAAGCCTCTGGAATGGGAGAACGGTAATTATCATCTAAAAGTTCATATTCCGCTTCCCTATCGTCAAAAATCTTCAGAAAAATCATCCATACTAATTGACTAATACGCTGGGCATCACCATCCACACCAGCATCTTTACGCATGATGTCTTGGATAGTTTTAATTGTGGTACTGATTGACATTTGTTGATAAAGTTAGAGTTTTTGTATTATATACGTAGGTTGGGTAGAACAAAGTGAAACCCAACATAAACAACCTATTGAGGTGTTGGGTTTCGTTCAACAAGTAGTTTATGTTGGGTTTTCTCAACCCAACCTACTAAAGATCATTAAAGATTTTATCATCATGTTATCATAGAGTAGTATTAAGTAAGAAATCATTTACAAAACCTATGAATAGTCTCTTACAACAAGCATTTAGTGTAGTGTCACAGCTACCGGAAACAGAACAAAATGAGATTGCTAAACTAATTTTTCAAAAAATATCCCAGAAAGTACCCCAAAAATTATCAGATTCAAAAAATATAGATTTCATGCAATTTGCTGGTATTGCTAATGAAGAAGAAAGCATACTTTTACAAAAACTAGAACGTGAGGTAGAAGAACAAAGATTACTAGACTTAGAAAGGCAGATTGAAGTGTGAAAAAGGCTCTATTAGACACTAACATCATCTCATATTTTCTTAGAGGTGACACACAAGTTGTTCAAAAATTCCGTGAATATCAAACATTTCACAATTATCTAACTTTTTCTGTTCTTACCTACTATGAAATAAAAAGTGGATTGCTGTATAAAGATGCTAAAAATCTTTTACAACAATTTGAACTTCTTGCTAATAGTAGCGAGATTTTACCCCTTGATATAGATACTTCTAATGTTGCAAGTATTATTTATCAAGATTTACGTCAAAGAGGTTTATTAATTACTCCCATTGATTTACTGATTGCAGCATCAGCTATTCATCATCAATGTGTTTTAATTACTGCTAATATTAAACATTTTCAAAATATCCCTAATTTAGAATATGAAAATTGGGCTATTATTTGGTAGTAGATACGTAGGGTGCGTTAGTGATAGCGTAACGCACCGCAAATTCGACTAATGGTGCGTTACGGCTTTGCCTAACACACCCTACAAATACTGATATGGCTACGCTACGCTATCAGACAGAATTATGATGCCATATAAAGTTGATTTTTTAACTCTTGTAATGCCTCTAAATACTTTTGTTTACTGCCAAATATTTTATTGACAATTTCTATAGGTGTACCTATTTTATCAAACGGTTGCACTTTTAAATCATTTATATTTTCAATATTTTCAATTCCTTCATCTGCATATTTATCTAAAAGTCCATCTATAACCGCACGGGCTTTTTCGCTGTATTTATGAAAATAATCACGCTGACGCACCTTTTTAGCCCGTTCTTTGCGACTTAAAGCAGGTTGGTCAAAAGCCACATGACAAATTAAGTCAAAAGGATCAAAATCTTTGCCAACTTCCTCCGCTAATGCTTCTAATAAAATACCCTGTTCATTTAATTCTTGAATAATAGCTTGTTTCTGTGCTGCTGCATTCCAACGACGCAGAAATTTATCTAAAGTCGTAAATTCTTGTTGGACAGTTTTCCGGGTATAGTCTTTAATAGATTCGGTAATTAATTTACCATCTTTACCATAATAAAGAGTCCTTTCAGAAATTATTGCAGCATCCACATCTACAGGTACAAATTTAACTCGCTTTTGCCCTGTTTTTTCAGGTAAATCATCAATATTATCTCTACTATCTGCACTACCATTATCATCATCTGGAGGTACAGGAGACTCCCCCGTTTTTGGTTCATATATTTGTACAGGTTCGCCATCAAAATCTTCATCATTAAACTTTTTAGTCGCTTTTTTGAAATCTATAATTGTGAAATATTTTTTATCAAATTCTTCATTAATTCTTGTCCCTCTGCCAATGATTTGTTTAAACTCTGTCATTGAACCAATATTTTTATCTAAAACAATTAATTTACAGGTTTGGGCATCTATTCCTGTAGTCATTAACTTAGATGTCGTCACAATCACTGGATAGGTACTTTCTGGTAATATAAAATTATCTAATTCTGCTTTTCCCTGTTCATCATCTCCCGTAATTCGCATAATATATTTACGATTTTGGGAAACTAAATCACTATTTTCATTAATTAACGCACAGCGCATTCTTTCCGCGTGGTCTATATCTTCACAGAAAACAATAGTTTTATCAAATCGGTTAGTAGCTTTCAGGAATTCGGTAATCTTTTTAGCAACTAAAATATCTCGATTTTCTAATACCAATGTGCGGTTAATATCTTTTTGGATGTAAATTTTATCTTCAATTAATTGATTATATTTATCTAATTCTCCTGGTGCTGGTTGCCAACCTTCTAAATCCTTATCAATATCAATTCTCACAACTTTAGAAGGGGCTAAAAATCCATCTTCTATGCCTTGTTTGAGAGAATAAATATAAATAGGTTCGCCAAAATAATCTATATTAGAAACTTCTTTAGTTTCTTTGGGTGTAGCTGTTAAACCGATTTGGGTAGCAGCAGAAAAGTATTCTAAAATTTCTCGCCATGCGGAATCATCAGCCGCGCTACCCCGGTGACATTCATCAATCACAATTAAATCAAAAAATCCTCTAGAGAATTGTTTATAGATATTTTTAGCTTCTTCTGTTCCTGATACACCTTGATAAAGGGCTAAATAAATTTCATAGGATTTATCTACCTGACGTTTAGTGATTTTCGTCATAGCAGAACCAAAGGGTTTAAAATCGTTGGTTTTAGTTTGGTCTATGAGAATATTTCTATCTGCTAAAAATAAGATTCTCGTCTTGGTTTTAGATTTCCATAACCGCCAAATAATTTGAAAAGCTGTGAAGGTTTTACCCGTGCCTGTAGCCATAACTAATAATATCCTGTTTTCACCTTTGGCAATGGCTTCTACAGTTTTATTAATAGCAATTTGTTGATAATAACGAGGTGATTTACCACTGCCATCATCATAATAACTTTGGGTAATAATAGGCTGTAGTTCATCATCAATATTTTTCCATTGACAATAACGTTGCCATAATTCTGCCGGTGTGGGAAATTTATCTAAAGGAATTTCTCTTTCTATGATTCCTGATGTCACAGTTTTATCATGTTCTAAAAATGCGTCACCATTGGAACTGTAAACAAAAGGTATATCTAATATTTCTGCATAGTTGAGTGCTTGCTGCATTCCACTAGCAACACTGTGGTTATTATCTTTAGCTTCAATGACAGCAATTTTGATATTAGGTTTGTAATAAAGAATATAATCAGCGCGTTTACTTTCTCCTCTTGTGACTAATTTACCTCTCACATAAACCCGTCCTGCGGTAAAAGTGACTTCTTCACGGATTTGGGTATGTAAATCCCATCCTGCTGTTTGCACTATCGCAGGGGTGATGTATTTGGTACAGATGTCGCGTTCACTGAGGGCTTTTTTGTCAAAGTCCATAGGATTAAGTCTGGTTATATTTTTAGCACACTTATTACTTATAGTATCAATTAAACGTAATTTTGACAAGACAAAGTGTATATTTTACAATATAGTTGTACAACTTTTGAATAAAATACAAAATTGTTAATCATGTTTGGTTTTTCTATTTAGGGACTTCCAAATAAAAAAATACTCAACCACCTAACGCAAAAATCTCTCAAACCCTTATTCCTCTGTGTTCTCTGCGCCTCTGCGGTTCGTTAATCTGGATAATTTATTTCTTGGAAGTCCCTTATCAAATTCTCTATGTCCCAGGTATCGCTTCCCCTCACTGCACTTGCACCCATGCAAGATGTAACAAACCTCTGGTTTATGAAAGTCATTGCCCATTATGGCAGTCCTGATTACTTCTTTACCGAGTATTTCCGCGTTTATGATAACTCACGGCTCAATCGGAACATTCTCTCAGCAATTACCGAAAATGATACAGGTCGCCCCGTTTTTGCCCAAATGATTGGCGAAAGCATTCCCAACTTAGTCAGAACAGCAAAAGAACTCTGTAAATATAATATCGCAGGGGTAGATTTAAACATGGGCTGTCCTGCGCCTCGCATCTATCGCAAAAATGTTGGCGGTGGGTTGCTGCGAGAACCAGAAAAAATAGACCAGATTTTGGGAGAATTGCGTGCTGCGGTGAATGATAAACCTTTAACCGTGAAAATGCGCGTAGGCTTTGAAAATACAGATAACTTTTACCAAATACTAGATATTATCAATCGCCACAATATTGATTTACTGAGTTTGCACGGTCGCACAGTGAAAGATATGTATCACGGAGAAGTTAAATATGATTTGATTGCGGAAGCTGTGAAAAGGTTAGATTGTCCAGTGCTGGCCAATGGTAATATCAACTCGGCAAAAACAGCCCTAGAAGTGCTTTCGCAAACGGGTGCAGCGGGTGTAATGGTGGGACGTTGGGCAATTGGGAATCCTTGGATTTTTAATCAAATTCGTCAGGCTTTGCGAGGAGAAGATATTACACCTGTTCCTTTATTAGAGGTACGTAAATATATTGACCGTTTGTCACAAACTCCTGTAGCATCAACCGTACCAGAACGGGCGCGGGTAGGCTACCTGAAAATGTTCCTGAAATACATTGCTTTGAGTGTGGATACTGAGGGTGAGTTTCTGCGATTGATGCGACAGGCGCAGACTGAGGTAGAATTGTTTAATGTGTGCGATCGCTTTCTCCTGAGTAATATAACGAAAACTTTAGCCCTAGCACCTGCTTTGATTGTGTAACTATAAGTAGGGTTTGCTGAAAAAGTTATCTGTGAGGGCAATGTGATAGCTGTGGTTTTGAGAGTGACAGAGATTTAAACGCTGCGATTAATTTAAAACAAGAAGCGGTCAGATTGATCGTGTTAGCCTGTGGACTAGATAGTGCCGACACTTCTAGGGTGAAACAGGAAGAAAAAGCCGACTTTTGTTAGCATTAGTTAGCTTTTTTGTATCGGATATCATCGCCTACAACTGAAACGAAGCAGTTAAAGCTACAGCCAAAGCATCCGCCGCATCATCAGGCTTAGGAAGTTCCTCTAAATCCAACTCGCGCATCACCGCTTCCTGCACTTCTGCTTTATCCGCTCTGCCATAATTTGTCAAAGCTTGCTTGATTTGGGGAGGGGCAAATTCCACATAAGGAAGTTTGCGTTGTCCCAAAACCAACATTAATACACCCCTAGCCTGTGCAACAAAAATAGTATTTGCCATACGATAGAAAAATAATTTTTCAATTGCTACTAAATCAGGTTGAAACTCATCCATCAGTGTGTGTAAATCGTCAAACAAAGTACATAGACGCTGACTCATTTCCATATCAGATGAAGTCCGAATTACCCCAAAATCCAGCATCTTTACCGTAGTATCTTGTAATTTACCTTGATTTTGCTGCCATGTAATTACGCCAAATCCCACAATTGCTAGTCCAGGGTCTAAGCCTAAAATTCGCTTTTCCATAAATTTTGGATAAATTGTTTATAAAATTCATTTTTACTGAGTCAAGGTGCGTAACTCAGATTATCAATTAAAGGTACATTCGTATTAACACTGTTCCGGGTTTTCCCTCTTCAAGTTGTAACTTGGTTTGGGTCAAGGTTTTTTCTTCATCTTGATTATCCTTGCACCTTGTTGGCATTTTAAATTGATTTTACTCTTGGTCTTTAAACCAGGTAGTGTACATTTTCTGTTAAACATTGTTTGTACCACCGTTCCCTATTAGGTATGTCAATCGGTTTTCTTAGACAAGCCCTCAACGCCATCCAACTCCAGTCACACAGCCGCACTTCCCATAGGGTTAACCAGTGGTTTAAGTGGTTATCCCCTGGAATATCGGTAAAACGCTGGTTTTTTGTCAGTGTTGGCGGTGTTTTGTTGGCAAGTTTGGGGTTGGCTATTTGGATTAAGCTAACCCCAATTTTTTGGATATTAGAATTTCTGCGTGGTTTACTGGGTTTCCTTACCGACATCCTACCCAACTATATCAGCGGACCATTGGTGTTAGTATTGGGTGTACTATTGGTGCTGTGGGGACAATCTCGCACTGTCGGTTCAATTACTGAAGTGTTAAGACCCCAAGGGGATGAGGAAGAACTGATAGATGTTCTCCTCGCCCATCGCCGTTTGTACCGAGGTCCAAAAATTGTCGTCATTGGTGGCGGTACTGGACTTTCTACTTTACTCAGAGGCTTAAAAACTTACAGTGCTAATATTACTGCTATTGTCACCGTAGCCGATGATGGTGGTTCTTCGGGCAGGTTACGTCAGGAATTTGGCGTTTTACCTCCTGGGGATATTCGTAATTGTTTGGCTGCACTAGCGGATGAAGAAAAATTATTAACAGAATTATTTCAATATCGTTTTCGCGCTGGAGACGGTTTGACAGGCCACAGTTTTGGTAACTTGTTTTTAACTGCCATGACTGATATTACTGGAGACTTAGAAAGGGCTGTTGCAGCTAGTTCCAAAGTTCTAGCTGTCAGAGGACAAGTTTTACCCGCAACCCTTAGTGATGTGCGTCTCTGGGCAGAATTAGAAGATGGACGCCGCATTGAGGGTGAGTCTAGTATTCCCAAAGCTGGGGGAAAAATTCTTAAAATTGGTTGTATTCCTGAAAATCCACCTGCTTTACCCTCTGCGATTAAGGCCATTAAAGAGGCTGATTACATTATTATTGGTCCTGGAAGTTTGTATACTAGTTTAATCCCTAATTTATTAGTACCAGAAATTGCCGATGCGATCGCAGAGAAAAAAGTACCCCGTATCTATATCTGCAATATTATGACCCAACCAGGAGAAACAGAAGGATACACCGTTGCTGAACACATCGAAGCCATTGATGAAGCTTGTGGTGATAGAAAACTGTTTGATGCTGTATTAGTAAATAAAAAAACCCCATCAGCCCAAGCCCTCATCCGCTACGCCCAACAAAATTCCCATCCCGTTTTCTTAGACCGAGAAGCTGTCATCAATCTAGGACGGCGAATAGTCCCTTCTAACATCTTGTATGAAGATGAAATCGGTTTTGTCCGCCATGACCCACAAAAATTAGCTAAGTTTCTATTAAAGTGGTACAGTGTAGCACAGCATGGGAAGTAATGGGGATTGGGGATTGGGGACTGGGGACTGAGGAGCAGGGGGAGCAGGGGAGGCAGGGGAGGCAGGGGAGGCAGGGGAGGCAGGGGGAAGATTAATAACCCAATGCCCAATGCCCAATGCCCAATGCCCAATGCCCAATGCCCAATAACTAATGCCCAATAACTAATGCCCAATGCCCAATAACTAATGACTAATGACTAATGACTAATGACTAATGACTAATGACCAATAACTAATGACTAATGACCAATGACTAAACTTTTCCTTCCTGATACAGAAGCAACACAACAGTTAGGTATTTTTCTGGGCGAAAATCTGACTGCTGGTAGTGTGATTTTACTAGAAGGTGATTTAGGTGCTGGTAAAACAACCTTGGTTCAAGGTATTGGTAAGGGTTTGGGTATTACTGACTCTATCGTTAGTCCTACTTTTACCCTCATTAATGAATACACAGAAGGACGCATCCCCCTTTACCATCTAGATTTGTATCGTCTAGAACCTCAAGAAGTGACTGGCCTGAATTTAGAAAGTTACTGGGAAGGGATGGAAGTTATACCGGGAATTGTTGCCATTGAATGGGCGGAACGAATGCCTTATTTACCAGATAGTTATTTAAAAGTATGTTTAACATCTGGTGAAAATGGCACTCGTCAAGCGGAAATTATTACTGTGAATTGTACGATAAATTTTTTACGAGAATGTTAAAGCTTTTCCGCGAATTTGCGTATTTACCTGCCCTTTGTCATAGACAATTTCACCACCGACAATGGTTGTTACAGGCCAGCCAGTTAAATTCCAACCTTCAAAGGAATTCCAACCACATTTGCTGACAACTTCTTCCCGCTTTACAGGTTTGTAGGTATTTAAATCTACTAAAACCAAATCCGCATCGTAACCAGGAGTAATTTCTCCCTTGTTAGGAATACCATAAGCAATAGCTACCGCCTTAGACATCCATTTCACAACCTGGGGAACGGTGCATTTTCCCTCCATTGCAGCAGTTAACATTAAAGGCAAGGAAGTTTCAACACCAGGCATTCCTGAAGGGGTATTTGGGTAAGTTTGCCCTTTTTCTTCTAAAGTGTGTGGTGCATGGTCAGTAGCGATAAAATCAATGACACCATCTCGTAAAGCTTGCCAAAGCACCTCATTATCATGGGGCGATCGCAAAGGTGGATTCATTTGTGCCAATGTGCCAATAGTTTCATAAGCACTGGTATTTAACAACAAATGTTGTGGTGTCACCTCCGCTGTCACCCAACTTGGTTTATCCTCACGCAGTAACTCGGCTTCTTGGGCTGTTGAAAGATGCAGAATATGTAACCGACGTTGATATTTTTTAGAAAGTTTTAATGCTAATTTTGTGGCATTCAAAGCCGCTTGATTATCTTGAATTTGGGAATGCACAGCCGGATCATGAATACCAGCAAACTCCTGTCGTCGTTGTTTAATTCTCTCCTGGTCTTCGGCATGAACAGCAATTAAGCGGCTTCCCTGAGCAAAAATACTCTCCAACACAGTTTCCTGGTCAACCAACAACTCACCGTGCATCGACCCCATAAAAATCTTAATTCCCGGTGTCGGCTGGGCTGAAAGTAATTCTGTTAAATTATCTGCCGTTGCCCCAATAAAAAAGCCATAATTAACTAAGCACTTATTGGCAGCCCTTTGGAGTTTGTCATCCAAAGCTGACTGGCTAGTTGTCAAAGGTCTTGTATTCGGCATTTCCAGAAAGGAGGTGACACCCCCTTTAGCGCAAGCACAACTGGCAGTAAACAGGTCTTCCTTATATTCTAGCCCTGGTTCGCGGAAATGCACCTGGGGGTCAATAACTCCTGGCAACAAAGTTAAACCTTGTGCGTCAATTTCTTGAGTCGCTGTAGCATTAGCTATTTCTGAACCTACCTCGACTATTTGCCCTCTATCCGTCAAAACATCCCCAATCATAAACTCCCCATTGGGTAAAATCAGGCGTGCTTGGCGAATCAGTAAACTTTTTGGAGATGACATGGATTTATCAGTGATCAGTTATCAGTGAATAGTTTCATCGTAAGAGATTTATAAAAATTAATTTATGTGAGAACACAAATTCTGCAACCCCTATCTTGATCTGTAAAACTTGCTGATCTAGTTAAGATAATAAACAAAATCTCCCCTAATGATTTCAATGCTTGCCTCTTACCCTAAAATTTAAGTAATTTCATGCAAAATCAAGTGTCTGATAAAAACTCGAGCCAACAGCCTGATAATTCCTGGATCGTCGAGCTAGTGAAAACAATTGTCTTGAGCGTTTTTCTAGCCCTGGGAATTCGTACTTTTGTCGCTGAAGCCCGCTGGATTCCGACTGGCTCTATGGAACCGACGCTGCATGGTGTACAAGACCAGTGGAAGGCAGATAAGATCATCGTTGATAAGGTGAAGTATAAATTTGCTAACCCAGAACGGGGGGATATAGTTGTATTTTCACCTACAGATGAGTTAAAGAAAGAACAATACCATGATGCCTTTATTAAACGAATTATAGGTTTACCAGGAGAAAAAGTAGAAATTAAAGATGGCAAAGTCTATATTAATAACCATCCTCTTGCGGAAGATAAATATTTATTTCCCTCTGCGCGTACAGTTGTTGATGTTTGCCAATCAGGAGGGCAACCCCCTTTCTTGGCTAAACCCGAAACCATACCACCAAACTCATACTTAGTATTGGGTGACAATCGTGCTAGCAGTTATGATGGACGCTGCTGGGGGCTAGTACCACGAGAAAATATTATTGGTCGGGCTGTAATTCGTTTCTGGCCTGTCAATAAAATTGGCGGTCTCGATAAGACACCTTTGTATCCATCTTCTAAGGGAATAGAGAATCAGGAATAGGTTGTAACTGCCGTTCAGGATTTACTAAAAACGACAGCTAAAAGAAATCTAGATTTTTTCCTGATTGTGGGCTGCAATTTTCACGCCGATGAAAGCATAATAGAAGTGTGACTAATCTGTTAGCCCCTTTACAATCCCTAAAACAAGGTCACTGGTTCAAACTGATTTGTGGAGCCAGTTACCAACATCTACCTGCGGTCAGAAGTTTAACTTTAGCCTACACTTTGGCGGGTGCTGACTGCATAGATGTCGCAGCTGATCCAGCGGTTATTTTTGCTGCTCAAGAAGCTTTAGTAGTTGCCAAAACCCTAGCTAAGAATGCTGAGGAGCGTGGCTTTGGCTTTAAAGGGGATTTACCCTTGTTAATGGTCAGCCTCAACGATGGAGAAGACCCCCATTTTAGAAAAGCAAAATTTGATGCTCATAATTGTCCTCTAGATTGTCCTAGACCCTGTGAAAAAATTTGTCCAGCACAAGCTATTGTGTTTAACAATATAAAAGATAGCTTTTCAGGAATTATTGCGAAAAAATGTTATGGCTGTGGGCGTTGCCTTCCAGTTTGTCCTTATGAGATGATTGATACAGCGTCTGATGTATCAACGCCGGGAGCGATTGCACCATTGATTATGTCAACGGGAATAGATGCCATAGAAATTCATACAAAAGTAGGGCGTTTGGCAGAGTTCCAGCGTTTGTGGACAGCTATCGCTCCTTGGGCAGATAAATTAAAGTTAATAGCTATCAGCTGCAATGATGCTGAAGGGCTGATTGATTACCTGCAAGCAATTTATGATGTAATTGCCCCCCGTCCCCAAGTTTTAATTTGGCAAACAGACGGGCGCTCTATGAGTGGTGACATCGGCGATGGCACAACCATAGCAGCTATAAAATTAGGGCAAAAAGTTTTGGCAGCAAACCTACCGGGATATGTGCAGTTAGCAGGTGGTACTAATAGCTACACCGTCCCTAAATTAAAGACGATGGGACTTTTACAAGGATGGGGAGATGGGGAGATGGGGAGATGGGGAGAAAAAATCACCCCACCACCCTACCACCCTACCACCCCATCTATTGCCGGCGTTGCTTACGGTAGCTATGCCCGTGTGTTGCTGTCATCAGTTCTCGAGCCGTTAGAGCATAAGGAGGTGAATTCCACTGGTTTTCAGGCTAATCCCCGCCTTGAAGATGAACCGGCAATACTTTGGCAAGCTGTAGAACTTGCTCATTCTCTCGTTTCTCAGATTAAGTCACAGTAAGAGCGTTAATTGCTCCTTCGTTATCTCTAAAAACGTCACTACCATAGAAAGCATGACGATTACAGAAGATCTCCAAAAGTTACTGGACATTTTGCCTCAAGACCTACGACAAAAATTAGAGCATCATCCCCAAAGAGATAATTTAGTTGAGGTGGTCTTGGATTTAGGTCGTCGCCCAGAAGCTCGCTTTGCTGACAATGCTGAGTATCTGAGCGAAACCCCCGTTACTCAAGCACAGATAGATGATTGCATTCAAAGAGTCGGAACCTTTGGTGGAGATAATCGGGCAGGAATTGAGCAAACTTTGCATCGCATCAGCGCCATCCGTAACCGCACAGGCAAGATTATTGGTTTGACTTGTCGTGTCGGTCGGGCTGTGTTTGGCACAATTGGCATGATCCGCGATTTGGTGGAAACTGGTAAATCAATTCTCATGTTAGGTCGTCCGGGTGTGGGTAAAACCACCGCTTTAAGGGAAATTGCCCGTGTGTTGGCAGATGACCTGAATAAACGAGTGGTAATTATTGACACCTCTAATGAAATTGCTGGAGATGGCGATATTGCTCACCCGGCTATCGGTCGCGCTCGGCGGATGCAAGTAGCCAAGCCGGAATTACAGCATCAGGTGATGATTGAGGCTGTGGAAAACCATATGCCCGAAGTGATTGTCATTGATGAAATCGGCACAGAATTGGAAGCTTTGGCAGCCCGTACTATTGCTGAGAGGGGTGTACAATTAGTTGGTACGGCTCACGGAAACCAAATTGAGAATTTGATTAAAAATCCTACCCTTTCTGATTTGGTTGGGGGTATTCAAGCGGTGACGCTAGGAGATGACGAAGCCAGAAGACGAGGTTCGCAAAAGACAGTTTTGGAACGCAAAGCACCGCCTACTTTCGAGATTGCTGTGGAAATGTTGGAGAGACAACGCTGGGTAGTGCATGAATGTGTAGCTGATACTGTGGATACTTTGTTACGGGGTCGTCAACCTAACCCGCAAACGCGCAGTGTGGACGAAAAGGGCAAAGTGGCGATTACCAGACAGTTATCTGTGGTTAATGGTCGGGGTGGTAATTTAGCTAGTGAGCAAGAATCTTTCCCCGCAGTTCAGCAGGTTAATGGCTGGCGTGCTTCTGGTCAAATGGTCGCTTTACCAGCTTTACCTGTGGAACGGGTGACGGGACGCAGTGAGTTTGACCGCTTGTTAGATGAATCTTTCAATTATTCGGAAACTATTGATTTTAGTCATACTAAATCAGCAGGTCCGAATGGGGAAGATTTACCTCTGCACATTTATCCTTATGGGGTGAGTCGTCATCAACTGGAACAGGTAATTAGTGTGTTAACTTTGCCTGTGGTCTTGACAAAAGACATAGATAGTGCTGATGCTATTTTGGCATTGCGATCGCACGTCAAGAACCATGCTAAGTTAAGACAAATGGCAAAAGCTCGTCATCTACCAATTCATGTGATTAAGTCCAGTACCATTCCTCAAATTACTCGTGGTTTGCGGCGGTTACTGAATATTGAAGAGCCAGAACTTGCCGATGATAAGGAATTGCAGTTATTTCTACACAGAGGCGGTGATGACGAGATGGACGCTTTAGAGGAAGCGAGACTTGCGGTTGAGCAAATCGTCATTCCTAAAGGTCAGCCGGTGGAGTTATTACCCCGTTCTCCCCAGGTGCGGAAAATGCAGCATGAGTTGGTAGAACATTATCGGCTCAAGTCTGATAGTTTTGGGGAAGAACCTAATCGGCGGTTAAGGATTTATCCGGCTTAATTTCAGATATAGGAATTACGCAACTGTCCTATGAGTAGGGTGTGTCAGACTCGATAATTCGTTAACATTTAACTAATTTTAAACATCTGACGCACCATACATTTAACGGTAAAAGTAGTTCGGAACTCTATCTTTGATAGAAACCGAATAGTGCGGCTTGTAGTTAGCCCAGTAAGGCTTGGCCGTGAGCATCAGCCGAACGGTGCAAACCTTACCAAGCTAGAAATATTTGATTATATTTTTAGTAACTATTAGCTAACGTTTCTTGACTGACCCCATGCCCTGCCGAGATTCCCGAACTTGAGGAGAACCAATATACTCTATTGAACCCACGCCGGATACAGTCGCATCCAACTGCTCACTCACATTAACCACAGCACTCCCCACGCCGCTATGGCGAACCGTCGCCTGCTTAGTCTTCAAATTCTCACCTTGGAAACTTCCAACCCCGGAAAGATTGAGTTCCAGCACATCGACACTTCCGGCGATTGTCATACTACCCACCCCATCAAGGGAAATCGACAACTGTTTACCTTGGATATCCGTTACCTCAACACTACCGACACCATCTATATTCAAGCTCTCTAGGCTCTTCACCTCCACAACGAACTCAATGTGCTTGGAGGGATTCATACTGGTATCTTTCATGATGGTGAGATACAGCACATTGTCAGCTACACGACTTTTTAGCAACGGCAGAATGTTGTCGTCAGCGGTAATCGTTAGAGACTCTTTTCCTGTTTGCTGTATCGTAATTTTGCCGATAGATTTACTAGAAATAGATGAAAATCCAGCCACCTTTCTAGATTCAGTCTTCGCTATTCCAGAGCCTCTCAGCCCGCCTAAGTTAATAAAGCAGCCTGTTAATAGGCTCAAAGTTGCAAAGCACGCAACCAAACCGTATAGATTCGATCTCTTCGATCTCATTGTTTTACCTGCTATATAAATCCTTATTCATTCACTTTTCATTCAAAAGATTTCTGGAAAGCTTCTGGCTTAACACGAGGCGATTCTTGTATTTCGTATAAGCAAAATAACTAGCAATAATTATCAGAAATCCTGGAGATGCAAGCCATAACCAGAAACCAGGAAGTAACTTAGTTAATAGAAGATGACTATAGGGATTACTACCATTGGGTAACACCAGCCAGTATGCTGATATTGTTCCTGTAAAACCGACTATAATTGCAATACAAGCAGAAACTATTGAGAATTTGTATTTTTTCTGTACAAACAATTTACAGGAAAACCAATAAAGCGGATTGGCTAACCAGCCAATAGCTGGAATTTGAAGAAATAACAATCCCAGTAGTCCCCAAATTGTAACTTCAGCCCCCTTCATAACAGAAATAGAACTTGTCTGCTTTGCCTGGTTGTCAACTATCTCAAAAGCAAGTGCTGGCAAGCTAAGTGCTATTATGTAGAGCAACAGAGATATTCCCAATAGAACCAAGCGTTTATCAAATAAAAGTGTCTTTTTCATGGGTACATTTTATGATGAACGAATTTGAAGTTGTCTTAAATGCCCATCTATCCATTTGTCAGTTAGGAATCCAATTCCAAAACTACCAATAATCAAGAAGAGTGTTCCTATCAATAAATTATTGAAAAGGTATGATGCTAAAACAAATGATGATATTCCACCGACCATTATTCCCGCTATTCGGATTGGCCATACCCAAAAAGAATTATCTTTAAGATAGGACACATTTCTGCATTGAGGACAGTGGTGATTTCCAAACGGTGCTGACCAGTATTGATGCCAAGTCAAGGGAAAAGAATTGTGGCAATATGGACACACTAACTTCCCTGCAAAAGTCGAGTTTTTTAGGTGAAATGTTTGATGATCGGTTGAGATACTCATGATGGTTTTCAGACTTTTTCTAATCTGAATAAAAAGTTAAAAAGTTCTGTCATTCTGATGTTTGAGATCAGGGTGAATTTGTTGATTGAAAATTAATTTTGATTAGGACTTACGCAAAAACCCTCTCAAACTCTCATTCCTCTGTGACCTCTGTGACCTCTGTGTCCTCTGTGGTTCGTTTTTCTTAACCTGTGCATAAGTCCTATTGATGATCAGGTCTGTTGAATTGCGATCGCGTCTTTCAATTAATGCTTGCATTCCTAATACCAAGATTGTTCTCCCGGAGGATTAAACAATCAAACTATTATTAATCTAGCCAACAAAAATATTATCACCCGTCAAGTTTAAGTTGGCCGTCAAGGACGCTATTTGAACTGCGGCAGTACTACCACTACCATCAATGTCAAAGTAGAGTCCTCCACTTGGTTTATTGAAAATAAACCTGGTAGAAGCGGTTGCTATCCCTAGACTAAACTGGTCTGAAGCAATATTTGTACCAGCTATGAGTCCTCCACCAAAGCCAGCCGCAGATACCTGAATTAAGTCTTGATCAACATTAAAGTCGGTTATCTTATCCACTCCCTCAAAACTATTACTAAATAGAAAAGTGTCAAAATTATCGCCGCCTGTCAAGGTGTCAGACCCTTGTCCTCCAACTAAAATTTCACTAGATTGGGAACCGATTAAAATATCGTTACCCCCAAGTCCACTGAGAATTCGAGTTGAACCCACTTCTATATAGTCCGAACCAGAAGTACCTTGTTGATTGAGAGTGCCATCATCATTAATGATCGTGCTGGAAACCGCAGCAGTTGTGCCAACTTGATAACCAACACCACTAGCAAGGGTTAAATTAATCGTCTTATTGGCTTCTTTAAGCTGATCACCAACGGTGACAAGAATCAACTTGGCTGTTGTTGACCCAATGTTAAAAGTAATGTTTCCCTGTTTAGCACTAGGAAAGAGTCCATTATAGGCAACGTAATCCGTAATCTGTGTAGCGCTACCATCTATTCCGAAATTAACCGTCAGAGGACTCGTGGTTGCTCCTGTGCGAGTGAAGGTATAGACAATGTCTGCTTTACCATTTTCACTGACACCGCTATAGTTTGAGGCTAAAGTGATGGTTGCTAATGTGGAAGTGTCATCATTTTGAATAGTACCTATTGCTGTAGCAGTTGTAATTGTCGCTCCATTAGTAGGATTAGAGAGAGTAACGGTAAAGTTCTCATCGGCTTCAACAGTCGTATCACCTTGAACATTTACTGTAGTCAGAGTCATTAGCCAGATTAGTTCCCGAACCGATTACCGCCCAGTTAACCGCATTCGCACCAGTCGTATTCACATCACGCTTGACAGTAAAGGTAAAGGGGTTTGTCCCACTATTTTTTTCTATTTGATTAGCTTTGGTGGCAGCGATCGCTAGAGTGGGAGTGGTTACTGTACTATCATCATTTTGAATAGTACCTATTGCTGTAGCAGTTGTAATTGTCGCTCCATTAGTAGGATTAGAGAGAGTAACGGTAAAGTTCTCATCGGCTTCAACAGTCGTATCACCTTGAACATTTACTGTAATTTTCTTTGAGGTTTGACCTGCCGCAAAATTCAATATCCCAGAAGGGAATACTCCACCCACAAAGTCAGAGTCATTAGCCAGATTAGTTCCCGAACCGATTACCGCCCAGTTAACCGCATTCGCACCAGTCGTATTCACATCACGCTTGACAGTAAAGGTAAAGGGGTTTGTCCCACTATTATTTCCTTCTGTTAGATTGGCATTGGTGGCAGCGATCGCTAGAGTGGGAATGATTGGTGTACTATCATCATCAAGAATTGTTCCTACACCCTGATTATCAGCAATGATGGCGTTAGTGGCACTACTGAGATTGACAAAGAAGGTTTCATTAGCTTCTACTACAGTATCGCTAATAATGGTTACAGAAATGGTTTTGCTGGTTTCACCTGGGGTGAAGGTTAAGCTGCCACTGCTAGAAGTGTAGTCATCGGGAGCCACTGCTGCTGCGGAGCCTGTGCCATTGGCTGTGGCATAGTTGACTGTAACATTGGATGTAGCGACAGTGGAGAGGGTAACAGTGAAAGTTGCTATACTAACTCCGCTACTACCTTCATTGATGCTGATATCGTTTATGGACAGAGTTGGGGGTGGAGTTGTCCCCAAAACAGTAAAGCGTTTACTAAAGACGTTGTTGTTTTCGTTGGTTTCCTGTACGGTATTTTCGGAATCTACTGTCAAGGTAATTTCGTGAGTTCCTGCTGACAGCGGAGCGAATATACTGTCCTGATTAAGAATAGGCGGATATGTGTAAAATGGCGGATATTTAGTTACAGACCCCCACAGTACTCCATCCAATGAGAGAGTATACTTGAAATTCTCAAATAACACGTAGTCAGGTCCGTTATTGAGTATAGCAAAGTCGATATAAAGCGTATCAGCCGTCGTAATTGTTTGAGCGTTAGTATGAGTTCCTGCTACAGTTGAAATGACGATAGGCCCGTCCCATCCAATGGGTTGATAGGGTATTAGATCTATGTCGAAGAGGCTATTGGTATCAATGAAGATAGTTTGCCCCACTCCTGTTTGATCAAGTTGGTGAAACCCATAGACAAAGCCAGATAAACCATTATTAGTTGAGATAACACTTAAAAAAGAAGAACCCTGATTTCCTTGAGGAGTGAAAGATGATGGATTATAAGTTAGCAAACTCTTCGATTCGGTATCAGGCTTATTAGCCTTCAGTGAGGGGGTATTGAGAGAAGAATTAAGGAGAGAAGATAAAGATGTATTATTTCGGGTCAAGATTTGCCCATTGACTTTAGGAATACTTTTAAAAATTGTTTCGATAGAAGACAAGTCTATTTCAGAGTAAATATTCCTGACAGTTTTCTTGGCTTTATTTTGTAAACTCATGATGCGCTCCTGATTAAATTTGAGACCTGTTTACTAGAGTCAGATTAATAATTCTGGCTTCTGATATTAATGTGACAAGCGATCGCTTGATTTCCTGTATGAATTGATTGAAGATGTTATGAAACGTATTTAAAATACATGAGTCCAGGATTTCCGCCTAAACCAATTAACGGAGATGTCTAGTGATCCTGACTGCATCCCTTGAGATGAATGATTAATCATTCACTATACCCCTTGCTTTTCGAGTTCTTTCTGTATTTCCATAGAAAGACCGGAAACGTTCGTAAATTTCGCGCCATCTACTTTTACATCAACAAAGTTAGCATCCTCAAGATTAACTTTGTTTAGAGTTGCTCTACTCAAATCAGCACGACGAAGATCAGCACCGCGCATTGTGACATTTGTGAAGATAGCTCGGTGTAAATTCGCATTGCATAGATTAGCCTCATCTAAATTGCTGGAGTTTTCCATTGTTGCAGCAATCAAAATAGCTCCATGAAAATCTGCACCCACCAAATTGGCACCGTTAAATTGAGCCTCTGTTAAGTTGGCATTTGCAAAGTTGGCGTTACACAAATCTGGCTCATCTCTAAAGAGGGCTAGGCTTAAATTTGCACGATTCAGGTCAGCATGGCACAAATCTACTCCATCTAATGTAGCCTCAATGAGGATAGCACCAACTAAATTCGCATTGCTGAGATTGGCATGACTTAAATTTGCATGACTCAGGTTTGCACCCTCTAAATTCGCATTGCTCAAGTCCGCATTGATTAGGCTCGCTCCGTTCAAGTTTGCCTTACTCAGGTTAGCATTACTAAAATTCCTCCCATTCAAATTATTTCCACTAAAATCTTGACCAATGAGATTTTGTCCACTGAAATTGATCTCATTCCAATTGGTTTTACTAACATCTTGACCGATGGGATTAAGAGGAGTAGGGTAAAGCAGACCAGGATTCATCCTCACGTAGGCTGAATCATTTACAGGTTGCAATCTTCTCCCTGTAAGTTGTCCTTCCATAAGAAGTCGATACCCATTCATAATGCACCTGTTAAATAATTGGTCGGCATCTTTTGCTGGTTCGATGTGTGTCAGTTCTGTTTTGCCAGAACTGGGTTCGATGTCGAGGGGTTTGAAGGCTCTGACTACAAAGACCGAACAGGGTGCATGACGAGTAACGTAGTTGCAAACGCTGCCCAACACCAGCTTTTTCAGTTCCCATTCACGGCGGTAGCCCAACACAATCAGGTCTGCTCCCGACTCCGTAGCCATTTCACAGATTACCTGACCTGGCAGAGCATCAGGTTGCAGCATGGATTCAGTGAAGTGTTCCTGCACTTTTGGGGCGGGCTTTTGTAAAGGTTGGACAGGAATATTACGCTGTTCTGCCCAAGTAGCAAAAGCTGTTAACATCTGGGAATAGCCATGCTCAAATGGCGATGTAACGTGCAGTAGGAACAGGGTCGGTGTTGCATCCTTGTCGGTAATGTTGGGGCTGAGAGACTGCTTTGCCGCACGAATTCGTTCAGCCAGGTTCATGGCTTGGAGGAAGATATCTAGGCTAGTGGGGGAGTCGTCGAGGGCAACCAAGATTTTGCGAATTTTCTGCACTTCTTTCAAATGCCAATCCACCAAAGCAACCGAACAGGGCGTATGGTGTAACACATAGGTGCTGACGCTATCAAAGTACAGACTGCGCCATTCCGATGCTCCACCACGTCCCATCACAATCAGATCCGCATCCCATTCCTGAGCAGATTCGCAAATGATCAGACTTTGACTATCCAGCATACTCATAGCGCGAGTCTGGATGCCTTCATCCCTAGCTCTGGCAAGCAAATCTTGAATCGGTTTTTGCAGTTTGTATGTCAGTGGCATAGCCCAGGCACGCAAAGCATACAAGGTATCCTTCGGCTCATCATGAAGTTCAAGTTCATGTAAACGCCCCTCTTCCCAATCTTTGAGTTCAGCCCCTGCACCAGCACTAAGATCAAGTCTAGGTAAATGCCTCTCTATTAAATCCTCAATTTCAGCTACATACCCGGTCTCTCTCAAACCTTTCAAGTCCTCTGGGCTATAGAAGCGATCGCTTCCCGGTTCATGGCTGGGACGAATAGACATCTCATCTTCAAGACTTGCGATATGCAACAGCACAACTTCAGCATTGAGCGCCTCTGCCAGATTCATGCTTTCTTCAAAAACCAGTCTATAGTCGGGTGCGTCTTTATGGGTAGCATCGGGGATATCAGAATCATCTAATGGGACTAAAATTTTAATTTTTTTTAACATGGTTTTGCCTTCTAGATAGGAGGATTCATACAAAATTTGTCTGTAACCACGACTTACTCAAAAAATCACCAAATCCTTGAATTTATGTAGGGGCAATTCATGAATTGCCCCTACAATGTTGTGATTTACCTGAGTCGTAGTTCACAATTCTGACTTCTGATATTAATGTGACAAGCGATCGCTTGATTTCCTGAATGAATTGATTGAATACGATACAATTTGATAAATATGCGAGGAATAATTTTTATCCCCGCATATTTTGTTGCACAATCCCAAGTAAGTTAATTTAATTTTCTAAATTGCTGTGATTAAAGAATCGTACTTTTGGGGTATATGCGTTTGCTGAGATTGTTTCAGTTTACGCTTGAGAATTACACCTGCTCCTAGTGTGCTGAAGGCAAGGAGACCAAGAATTGATGAGGGTTCGGGAACAGAAGCAGGAGCAAGTTGAAAAAGTTGCTGGTATGCCCGTCCCTGTGATCCATCTATCCATCCTAATTCAGCTTGACTATCAGAAAAAACAGAAATAGCAGTATTTACCCAAAAACTAGAAAGATTTGGAACAGAAACGGGAATCCCATTGATATTTTGAAATACGCTATACACTGAAGTAGCATTACCAATGTCGTTGCTTCCTGGGACTGTTCCAACGTTAATACTTCCAACAAGTTGACTACCGTTGGCTACCTGACGAAATCGCAAAGGCGATTTTATCTCTGTGATATTATTCCCTAAGCTTGTAACTTTGAAATTATAACTGAAGCTTTTACTGCCTGAACCAAAAACACTTAGTTCCCGATTGTTAGCATAATAAGCTGCTCCATTACCAAAGGATATCGGGTCTTCTTCTTGTACTACGATATTATTAAAGTCAAAGTTGGTAGCTGTTCCAATTACACTACTATTTACTAGAGACCAGTCACTTAGAAGTTCTTGTCCTACCTGAATAGAACCACCATGAAAAAGCTCGGTTAGAGTACACAAATCCGTTGCTGCACATCCGACAGTCAATGTAGCTGCTAAAACTGGATGAGTAGCAATTGTCAATCCCGCAAAGAAGATTCCGCTACTCAAAGTGCTTTTGATTGTAACTTCAGCAATAGTTTTCGTGAAACTCATGATGTATGCTCCTGATTAAATTTGAGAACTGCTTACCAGGGTCAGATTAATAACTCTGGTTTCTGATATTAATGTGACAGGCGATCGCTTGATTTTCTGAATGAATTGATTGAATACAATACAATTTAATAAATATGCGAGAATATGCGAGGAGTATTTTTTATCTCCGCATATTTTGCCGTGTATTCATTGTTATGAATGCTATAATAAGAAAAAATAAATATAATCTATAGCTAGAAATAGCTTTGATTATAATATCACCTATAATTGGACATAGATTCGTAAATTATGCACAATAATTGATGTACAAATTAGCTTGCTCAAGGTTAATAAGTACCTGAGCAAAATTAATTGAATTGCTTAACACCAGGATTGTTCTCCCGGAGGATTGTGCAGTAACTCCCGAATATTGGTTTCAATCACCCGATAACCCACATTACCGTTAAGTCTTTGCCGTCCTTCATTAAAAATTAGAGTCGGACTGACTGTAACTGTATGCTCTTTAACTAATTCAAAATCCTTGGATAGTTGAGCATAAGCCTCACCACTATCAATCTGAGCTTGGATAGCAGCAATTGGGAGTCCTAAATTATCCGCAATTTCAAATTGTACCTTGCGGTCAGAAACGTTGGCCAGTTGGGTAAAAAACGCCTCCCGAAATGCCCAGGTTATTTTTTCAAATACCTGTTGATTTCGCTCTACTAAATCCTTCGTTTCTAGTAATTGAATGGCATGGAGAAACAAATGACAGGATGTGGATGAAGGCGGTGTAACCTTAGTCCAAATATCAGGATGAACGGTGATGTGAGCGAACTTTTTCGCCACCTCCTGGACATGATGGCTGTATCCTTGCAATCCCCCGCGTTCGCGCCATAGGTTCTCCAGTTTTTCATGAGCAACACCAAAGACGGGGACAAAGTGCTGTGCGATGGCAATCTTGTCTTCAAAGGTTGTTTTTAACTCATCCAGACGAGTCTGAGCAATATAAGCCCAAATGCAGAGAACATCGGAAAAGTAAAAAATACGAATCGGTTCCATATCACTTCATCCTTAGACCCACCAGAGCTTCTATCATAACCCTTAAATAACTAGGAATTTTTAATATCAAGAATTATATATTTACAGTACAAGTCATACAGTTTATCCAGTATTCAAACATGATTTTAAACAACAAGATGGCATACTTTTTTGTGATTAATTCTCCATAGCTACTTTGGAAATTTACTAGCTAAAGATATTATGAAATGTTTTGTCTGCTAGTCTCCTTGAGCAGGTAGAAAAACATGATAGCGATTATGCGATCGCAATACATTAGTACAGCTTGGCGTAAATAAACCAACCATTATAAATATTGTAAGAGCTTATGCTGTAGTCGTTTTGACTTTTGACTTCCGCCCTGTGGTACTAGCTAATAGCACCTGCTCAAGCCTTGATGTTGAGAGATGTTGCGACGACAGTTCAAACTTGAATTTATTCACTAAATTGCCTCTAAAATTAGTAAATTAATCAAAACTGTTCTCTAGCAACATTATTACGCAACCAGTTTGTGTTAAAGGGGGTAAGATGAGTCGTCCAATTATTCTTGGTATTGTCGGTGATAGCGCAGCTGGAAAAACTACGCTGACAAAGGGTATTGCCCAGGTACTTGGTCCAGAAAATGTTACCCTTATTTGTACAGATGATTACCATCGTTATGATCGGACACAACGGGCGGAAATTGGCATTACAGCCCTTCATCCTGATTGCAATCATTTAGATATTATGCAGCAACATCTATCGCTGCTACGCACAGGTCAACCAATTCTCAAGCCAGTTTACAGCCACTCAACTGGGACATTTGAAGCTCCAAAGTACATTAAACCCAATAAATTTGTGATTATTGAAGGTTTACTTGGTTATTCTACCCGTGCAGCCCGTGATGCTTATGATGTTAAAGTTTATCTTGCCCCTCCTGAAAAACTCCGCGCTACTTGGAAAGTCAAACGGGATACGCAAAAACGCGGTTATACTCCAGAACAGGTATTAGCAGAATTAGAAAAACGCGAACCAGATTCAGAACAGTTTATCCGTCCCCAGCGTCAATGGTCTGATATTGTTGTTAGTTTCTATCCTCCCAATGAAAACGAGGATGAAAGTAATGGTCATTTAAATGTGCGTTTGGTACTACGGCCAACAGTTCCCCACCCAGATTTTACGGAGATTATCCAAGGTGGTAATGATAATTTGGAATCAGCGGTGCGTCTGGGATTAGACCGAGATATGGGTAAACCTGTGGATGTGCTGGAAGTTGATGGACACGCTACCTTGGAACAGGTGAATAAGATCGAGCATATTATGTGTAATGATATGCCTTATTTAAAAAATGTGTGCGATCGCGAAATTAATCCCGAACTAGGTAAAATAGCTGGTACAACTGGAGAAACTCTACAAAGTTACCCATTGGCACTGACACAGTTAATCATTACCTATCATATGCTCAAAGCTACGCAAATATATCAATAAACCGCTTTTTGATGTCAGGGCTTTTACCTTTTCTAGCCCTGGCAAAAGTCCAAAAATCAATCATTTTGAGTATTACTGACCATCTTGACATTATAGTACAAAGGTACTATGATAAATTCATCGCGTCCGACCTGTAAAAGACCTCTGGAAGATGGATTCAAGGATATTCCTATGATGAAGCATTATATTCTCAATCTTAATCCAACTGCCAAGCATGAATGGGATCGTTCTATTTTACGTGATCCTCTGACCGCAAAACGTCCAGACATAGCTAAATTAATAGCTGAAGCGGTAGGTGCGGATACAGGTAGTTATTTAGTCAGTGTCAATATTCAAGTCACAGTCTTGGAGGAAGCTGCAATACCTCAAAATGAACAACTTTCCCTTCCCTTTCCAGAAGTGAGTATACCTTCGCAAATGCGGGAAGCAGCGTAGATGATTAAAGATCCCCGACTTCTCTCGTATTTAATCTCAATACATAATAGATATACTTAAGAGGTTGTTTTAAAAGTTTATGGCGAATATAATTCGCTACTACACAAGCAAAGTCCACCTGCGTGGACTAACGAAAAATTAGGGGTTTCAAACCTGCGTAGGCAGGTTTTGTCTGTGTAGATGTGATTTATAATCACCCAAGTTAGACTTTTCAAACATCCTCTAAGAAGTCGGGGATCTGATTACCTTTCTAGCAATTCTTGAATTTGTTGATTAATAATATTCACATCAAAACGCTGACTAGCCGTTATTTTAGCATGATTAGCGATTTTTTTAATCTTGTCTTTTTCCTGACAACAAGTATTAATTACCTGCGCTAATTCTTGGGGGTTATTTGGTGTCACTAAAAAACCATTAATACCATCTTCAACTAATTCCATTGCACCTCCAGCTTTAGCAGCAATCACAGGTTTACCGCACAGCATCGCTTCAACAATAACTCTACCAAAAGGTTCAGGTGCAATTGAAGTATGTGCCACTAAATCACAAGCTGACATTAATTGGGGAATATCATCACGAAAACCCAAAAATTTTACTCGGTTTTCTAAACCTAATGCAGTTACCTTTTGGTGTAATTCTTGGACATACTCATCTTCACCAAATAAAGCATCACCAACTAAAATGACAGTGATATTTTCTGGACATTCCGCAAGGGAATTGATTAAAATATGTTGACCTTTCCAGGGAGAAAGACGGCTAAAATGTCCAACTATAAATTTTTCTGCTAAACCCAATTTTTGCCTTAAATTTTTAACAGCAACTTCAGAAATTTGATAATTTTTAGTTTCAAAACCGTTATAGACAACTTCAACAATATCTGATTTTCCTCCTGCTTGGATAAAGGCGGTTTTACTAGCTTGGGAATTAGCAATGACTAAAGATACAAAACGATTAATTAAAGTAATAGCAACTTGTAGATTAGTTTTACTAAAATGTTCTGTAGATAGAATATCATGTAAATGATAAACCAAAGGACGACGAGCGAAGAAACTCGCTACTGCACCGACAACCAAAGCTTTTTGAGTATTAGCGTAAATTAAATCATATTCCCTAGCGCGGTGTATAACTTTATTAATTAAAGGTGTGAGTTTTCCTAAACTAGCTAATGCTGAGAATAGACTACTTTGTTTTCTAACTTTAATAGCTTGAGTTGCTAAAACTTCCACAGGAATATGATTAGTTTCCAGTAATTTCCTAAAATCACCATCTGCAAATAAACCAATCAAAGAAGTATTAGCGTAGGGTTTAGCAATATCTAACAGACATAACTCAGCACCACCGGGTTTACCACTTTGATCCAAAAACAAAACCTTCATAAATATCTTCCTGAATCTGCGTTTATCTGCGTTTAATTTATCAATTCTTTTCAGCTAAAATAACTTGCCTTACTTGTTGAGCGATATTAGTCCAGTCATAATTTTGAACTGTGTAATTACGACATTTTTCTCTAGAAGGTAAAGCAATTTTTCTTAACATGACTTGTTCTAATTTTTCAGCAATGCTTTCAGCAGTGGTAGAATTAGTAATTAAGTCTGGTGTAAATCCTTGTAAAATTTCTGGCATTCCCCCTACAGGAGTACATAAAACTGGAGTACCACAGGCTAAAGATTCAATAATTGCTAATCCAAAACCTTCAAAAGATTGACTAGGCATTACTGTTAAATTAGCAGCTTGGTAAGCAATTGGTAACTGTTCATCCGGTAGAAAACCTAAGAATTTAACGTTGTTTTCTAGTCCTAATTCTCTAACTTGTTGTTGCAGTAAAGTTTGAATATGTCCACGTCCAGCGATAGCTAACCAAATATCTGTAATTTGGGGTTTAATTGTGGCTATTGCTTGCAGTAATTTGTCAATTCCCATGCGATAAACTAAACGACGGGATGTAAATAATATTGGTCGGTCAGTTGGCCAACCTAGTTGTTTTCTCGCTTCGAGACGGGATAAATTATTTTGAAAGTGATTAATATCTACTCCACCGGGGATAATATGGATTTTATGCCAAGGAATTTGATATTTTTGATGTAAGATATTACCGAAAGCTTTGCTGAGAACTATGAAGCGATCGCAACGATTATAAGTGTTCTTTTCTATCAACTGCTGCTTCATCCAAATACTTAGTTTTTTATCTATTACTTCTTCCTGACTTTCAGAAGCCCAAGGACCATGAAAATTGAAAGTAATGGGTACTTCTTTTGGTAAAAGATCCAAAATGGGAAAACTATATAATGCGAAATGTAGATTAATTGCGTCAGGTTGATCTAATCTCGTTTTTTGGAAGTTAGTGCGAATTGACCATAATCTTTCCCAAATACGACTATCTGGAGATGCTAAATTATTTAATTTAATGGGTGCATTTTTTTCATCTGGTAAACCAACTCCACATAATTCTATTCTGTCTTTGTTGATAGCTAATTTATGAGTTAGTTCATAAATATACCTTTCCAATCCTCCAGGTGTTTGAGGAAACCAACCTGTTCCCAAAGTGAGGATAGATGCAGATGCTTTTTCCAAAGTTTTTTTACCTTCCACCTAATTATCTCCTTGACTTCCACACAAGATGAAACTTTTTGTACGCAGTCGTTAATTATTATGAGTGATACTGAGAAGCGCCAATTCTCAACATCATCTTGAATATCTAAGTTTGAACCGATACTTTTGATTAAAAGTGATGATCACAAACATCAATGACCTCAGATGGAAATCCGGTTAAAAAAGCATCAATCAGGTTATTATTTTTAATAACTTGTTTTTATATCTATCATTGTTACTAGGCTAAGGGTGAAAAATTTTACTTGATCAGCAGTCTAAGGAATTTCTACCTATTATAAATCTTACTTTTAATAATTAATCTCCCCTGAAATATGTACCTCTGAATAATTCAGGATTTCATGGATTTTTATATCTATCCACAGACGTATAAATTCAACGATTAGGTATCATAATTAACTCGTTTGCCATTGAATATAAAATAGGTTTTCTGTAAATACAACTACTAACAGAAAAGAAAATATCAAAAATATATTTTTTTGATAAAGTTTTGATGAAACTATCTGAAAAACAACATTTGTTTGTTAGGTTATTGATGTTCAGTGCCAATGATTATGGTGTGCATTGTCTACTCTACGTTTATTGGACATGGTGCAACATATCAACATAGCCAAAGCATAATTTAAGTAGGTGAACAAGAAAATTTAAAGGTATGTGAAGAAAAGTAAAATCGCTCAAAACTCTCTTCCTGTTCCCTTGCCCCAACGACAATTTTTAACGCCCACCTACTTAGCAAGAAATGTTAATTGCCAGTATGCAACCATAGCAATTCCATGAAAAACAGACTCACTTCACAAATTAAAAAAAGCCAAAATCAGCTTCATCAAGTTATTAATAATGTAGTTAAGAGTAGGTATTGGCGACAAAATATAGTTTTCAAAATTTTACTCAGTTTAACTTGTGTCTTAGTTGTCATCTTTGCTGGAATGACAATAGACAAAGCCCCAACACAAACGGCTACAGCCTCTGCATTTAATTATAAAACTTCTTGGCTTGGTAATACTATTGGTAAGGGTAGATTGCGGGTACAAAACAATATAGAGGCAATGTATGTCACAGCAAATGGTCAGATTTATACTAATAGTATCTGGGATGAAGATGGTCTAGAAGCGGGAATATATAAAGATGGTCAAGTAATTGGTATCCTGGAAGACCTTCACGGTTGGTATCGGCTTGGTGGGAAAGCGGTGACAGCCAATAGCAAATATATTTATGTTGCTATGAGTCAAGGATCAATGAGTGGGGAAAAAGAAGGTTATCCTCCAGATGGTAAAACTTGGTATTGTGTGAGACGCTATAATTTAGCGGGAAAACCTGTACCTTTTGCTGGTGGAAATGGCTGGGATCAAAGTATGTTCATTATCAGTGAAAAAGGTGAAGTCACTGGTTTAGCAACTGTAGGTAATAAGTTATTTGTCAGTAATGCAGATGCCAACATTGTGCGGATTTTCAATACAGAAACAATGCAGGAAATGGGCAAATTTGCTGTTACCAATCCTGGAGGTATAGCTGTTGATCCACGGGGAACTTTATGGATTATTCAAAATAAAAAAGGCAGCACATCTGGTAAAATATTCCATTATGATCAAACAGGTAAAAAATTACCTCAACAAATTGTAGATGTTGTTGATCCTACAGCGATCGCCATTTACCAACAAGACAGATTATTAGTGGCAGAAAATGGCATTCGTCAACAGGTACTAATTTACAACATCAAAAACAAACCTGTACAGGTAGGAACATTCGGAACTAAAAACGGTATTTATAGTGGTGTTCCTGGGGAAGTTAACAATTTAAAACTCTATGGTATTACAGGCGTTGGTGCAGATAGCGCCGGGAATTTGTATATCAATAATAATGGTTTTAATAGATCAGGAACAGATTTAAGAAAATTTTCTTCATCTGGGAAACTACAATGGCAATTACTCGGTTTAATATTTGTTGATAATGCCGATACTGATCCTAAAAGTGATGGTGTAAATCTCTTCACCAAACATGAAGAATATCTGATGGATTATAGTAAACCTGCTGGTAAACAGTGGACTTATAAAGCCTACACTTTAAATCCTTTCAAATATCCTCAAGATCCGCGTTTACACACATCCCCGGATGGTCCAATTTTCCGCCGTATTCAGGGAAAACCATTTTTATTTCTCACAGATATGTTTAGCAGTTTTCTGCAAATTTATCGTTTTCAACCAACAACAGATGGTAAAATTGCTATTCCTGCGGGAATGTTTGTAGGAACTAGTGATCAAGGTAAAGCAATAAACGGTAATTGGCCTCCACATCAACCAGCCAAAGGAGAATGGATCTGGCGAGATAAAAATGGTAATGGTGCATTTGATCAAAATGAATATGATAACAGTCAAGATTATCCCTACATAGGTGGTTGGTGGGTAGATACTAAAGGTGATGTTTGGAAAACTTTGCGAACTCAAGATGGTATTCGTCATTATCCTTTACAGGGATTAGATAGCAAAGGAAACCCGATTTATACCTATCGTTCTATGCAAAAGGAAAAGACTCCTAGCATCTTTAGAGATTTGCGAAGAATTGAATATTTTCCCGAAACAGATACTATGTATTTATCCGGTTTCACTGTAGATCATCCTGCTTCTGGTGATGATTGGGGGGTTGTCGGCTCAGAAATTGCCCGGTTTGATAATTGGAGTCAAGGAAATCGCAATCCTAGATGGCGAACTGTAGTTCCTTATGACACCACTGGTAAACGAGAAGTTTCTACCGCAGCCATGAGTGTAGCTGGGGATTATGTGTTTGCAGTGACAGTAAAAACCGCAGAGGTTTATGTTTACAATGCTGCTACTGGCAAACTTGTACACAAATTTGGTCCAGGTCCTGAAGTCGGTGGAAAAAGTGGTTGGGTTGATATCCCCCACGGTATCCGAGCTTTTCGCCGTGCTAATGGTGAATATTTAGTGTTTGTGGAAGAGAATTTATATGGAAAAGTGATTATCTATCGTTTGCCAAGTTAACAGCAGTTTTCTAAGCATTCTGGAAGTTGATTACTAACTTCAGTCGCCTGGTGCAAGATGTGAGCCAATTCAAAATACCTAAAGTCAGTTTAAAACCCGCTTTTTGTATAAGAAATTGATTTTTAAAAACATCAAATCAGTAACGCTAAACATTCAAGCTAACAGTTGAATATAGATATAGGACTCCTATTTGATTTTTGATAGCTTGCGTGGCGTAGCCATACAGAACTCAGTACATACTGAAAGCTTTCTTCCCTGTTCACTGTTCCTCGCCTCAACGAAAAATATGGCTGATGCCTCCGGCACGCTAACGCGAACGCCACGCTACGCGGACATGAATCAAATTGGATCACTATATAAGGAGTAGAAAATAATGCTAAAAAGAAAGTTGCAGAAATTACAAAAACTAATTCCCACAAATTTGTTAAATCAAATTCAATATATCCATGCCAGTTTAGTTTCCAAATGGATTTTACGTTGGGGAAGTCAACCACTAAAATTTAGTGAAACCTCAGCAATGGTTTTTTCTCCCCATCAAGATGATGAAACCTTGGGTTGTGGTGGCATGATTGCTCGGAAACGGGAACAAGGAATCACAGTAGCTGTCACATTTTTAACGGATGGACGTGGTTCGCATGGTACAGATCCAAATATTCAAAATCAAATCATTCAAATTCGTAAACAAGAATCCTTAAAAGCATTAGGTATTTTAGGAGTTGAACCTTCAGAAATTCACTTTTTAGATAAGCTAGATGGTGGTTTACCAGATTTAAACATAGAAGAAAAACAACAAACAATTGATCAGATTGCTCAACTTTTAAAGCATTATCAACCAGGAGAAGTTTATGTTCCTCATCGTAAAGATTGTCATAAAGATCATGAAGCTACATATTACTTAGTTAAAGAGGCGATCGCCCAAAGCGGAATTAAAGTAGAACTACTACAGTATCCTATCTGGGTATTCTGGAGAGCGCCATTATTTATCCTCTTAAAAATCAAGGATATTAGTTCAGCTTATCGGTTATCAATTACATCAGTAAAAGCAAAGAAAAAAAGAGCGATCGCCGCCTATCCTTCCCAAATGCAAAACCTACCTATTGGGTTTATCAAGCGATTCTTACAGTCCGACGAAATTTTCTTTAAAGCTGAATTATAGTTACTGATAAATCATCTATTTTCCTGATACTTTAAGCTGAAATTTATTTACTAAAAAAAGCCGTGGAGAAAAAGAATGCGTATTCTACATATTACAAATCATGTCCAAAAAATTGGTAACGGCATTGTCAATGTGGCAGTAGACTTAGCTTGTTTACAAGCAAAAAAAGGTCTTGATGTTGCTGTTGCTTCAGCCGGGGGAGAATACGAAACATTATTAGCAAATCATGGTATTCACCACTTTCAACTAAATCAATCACGCACACCAGTAAGCATCCTTAAAGCAGCTTGGCGTTATCGAGAAATTATCAAAGAATTTCAACCAGATATTGTTCATGGCCACATGATGACAGGAGTTTTACTAGCCGGAATTCTCAGAAATAATCATGAATATAGTTTAGTTTCCACCGTACATAATGAATTTCAACGTAGTGCGATTTTCATGGGATTAGCAGATCGGGTAATTGCTGTTAGTCATGCAGTCGCTGATTCCATGATCCGTCGTGGTATCCCAGCTAAAAAAATACGGGTAGTTGCTAACGGCACTTTAGGCAGTCCTCGACATAGAAAAATGGAAGATTATCAACCTCTCAAACTACATCATCCAGCCATCACCACAGTAGCAGGAATGTATACCCGCAAAGGTATTGGAGAGTTAATTGAAGCCTTTCGACTTATTGCACAAGATTTTCCCCAAGCTCATCTTTATTTAGTCGGAGATGGACCAGATCGGGCTATATTTGAAACAATGGTTCAAAACTCTGGAAGAATACGCCAACGCATTCATTTTGAAGGTTTCCAACCAGAACCCCAACGGTATATGTTATCAACAGATATTTTTGTTCTCGCCTCACATTGTGAATCATTTGGTTTGGTATTAACAGAAGCACGAGAAGCCGGTTGTGCAATTGTCGCTAGTGATGTAGACGGCATTCCTGAAACTTTAGATCATCGCCAGGCGGGAATTTTAGTACCAGCCAAAGACAGCCAAACTTTAGCTAATGCTTTAGCACAATTACTTAGCGATCGCAAACAATTGCAAAACTGGAAATTCCGCGCTAAACAAAACCTAGAAAGATTTAGTGCCACGCGAGTCAGTGAGGAAACATTGACTATATATCGTGAATTGACCAGGAAATATAACGCTATCAATACTATAAAAAACAGAGAATTTGTAGTAGGTAAATAGGTATTAACTTGGTCTAGCCATAAGCGGTGGGCTAATGGCTAAGTGCTTATAAATGAATCATTTCCTTTTGGCTGAGATACATAGCAATTCCTTTCTCATAGTAAGCTGCTTCATTGATAAAAATAGGATAAACAGTAGACTCTCCCTCATAAAAAATTTCTTTGTTTTCAAAAGTTAGAAAAATTGGATCACCGGGATGCAGAGGTTCATAATCTCTAAATTGAAGTTGGGGGTGAATCATCGCTTGAATTTCCCCATCTTCATTTCTAGGGTAATCAACCACACCAATAAATTGATAAACTGTCAGCGTGTGATTATTTGACTTAATTTTACCTTGGTTAAACTCTTCAAAATAGTCCAACACAGCATAAATAAGCTGCTCTGTTTGTTGAAATAATTCCGCATTTAAAATACCTTGTGCTACAGCACCAACTTCTATAGCAAAACCTAATTCACTTAAAGAACGGAGAAAACCACTGTTTCTAGGCTGCTGATGACTATAGACTTTTACCAAAGGATTAATCGCACTCAAATTAGCCGCCAAACGCAATAATAAGGGGTGCATATTACCCAAAATAATACATAATCCCATGTTGGCAGTAGTCGTATGTAAATCAATAATTGCATCAACAAATTCCTGGTTTTGTGGTTGCAATATCTGTTGAATTTCTTTGGCTCTTAATTCTTCATAAATAGAAGTTTTGTCAGTTGGTAAATTGTTTTCAGTAAAACAGCGATTTAAATCTTTGTCAATGTATCTTCTCCCTGCGGCGATCGCTTGGGGATTACCTAGTAACGACAAAGTTTCAAAGTTTGCTCTTTTGATTAAATCTGGATATTTTTGAAACTTTTTGACTAAATAAACTCCAATTAATTCATTCCCATGACTTCCCCCGACAATTGCCAACCGGTTGATTTGATTCATAATTACCTCAACTATATAAACAAAAAAAATTTAAGATTTCACGTAAGAATTCAGGTAAGGCCATAAGATCCCCGACTTCTTTTATTTATTGTGTCCATAAATGATAAATTGATTTCAGAAGTCGGGGATCTGGACATGAACCATTGTTATAGCTGAATACTTACGATTGCACTGAACCGTATTGTATTATAAGTAATTAACCATAATAATCTTAGTTAAAAACGATAATTTTGTTAAAAAAACATAAAGATGATTATTCCCGACTTCTCTAAGAAATCGGGAATTTTGTATTTTCTGCTTTGTTGACTGCTGAATTTTCATCGAATTAACTACATCTTCATTGCCTGATGCTGATAGTATTTATGTGCAGCCATAGCCATAGCCAAAAAGCCCCACATAATCATACCTGCCACACTTAACATCCCACTATAGATAATTAACTGAGCGCAGGAACTAATACCAATAGCACGAGCCGCACTAACAAAACTATCAAACCGACCTTCAGTATACTGACTCACACTAACAAGCATCAAAATCAACCCACCAATATAAGGTATAGCACCAAACCAACCCAAAGTAAAAAACATATCTAAAATGCCACTGTCAATGACAATAACTTCAATTTGTCCAGTTTTTTCATTCACCTTCCAAATATTGCCTAAACCACTACCAAGACCAGTAGAAAGGGCTAAATTGAGACTTCGATCATAAGTTTTTGATCTATCCTGAAAACTACTATCTTTTTCCAGATTAGAAAAACTTTCTAAACGAGTAGTCACGACTTTAGAGATAGGTTCAATAGTTACCAATGGTACTACACACATAGCCATGACTAAAATGATCATAATTAGGCGCATTTGAATCCGGGCTTTAACCGAACCCAAAATTATAATTATCCCTAATAACCAGCCACCCCAATTAGTACGAACCTGTGAAAGTAAAAATGACAAATACCCAGTTGCTGAGGCGGGAAAAATTAATGGACCTGAACTGGTAAACAATAACAACAAACCAGCTTGCATAACCGAACCAAATGGACCAGATGAATGCAGCGTACTCCAAACCCTCATACCAAAAGGTACAGGATCTCCTGCACTACTAAACATTTTTGATTCTATTAACCAATATCTATCCCACTCAGGAGCTACTACAAATTGATAGATACCATAGGCTCCCAATAGGAAAACACACCATAAAAAAACCCGCTGAATGTGCTGACGATAACTAGGATAATCTCGCCAATTCATAAATAGGTGAAAAGCAAATATAATAGGACTCAACCAATCTAAAAATCCGCGAATCACAGAAACAGGTGGATTATAAATTAAACCGATTAAAAACCCATAGAAAACCCCAATAGAACCTAAAACAAAAGGTAAGCCACCTTGCCGAATAGCACGGGGTAAATGTTTGATAAAAGTAGCAATAGTGACAAATACCACTAAATAAGGCGCAACCAGCATTTGACGAGTGGGGTCCCAACCAATGCGATAGTCAACTAACCGAGTCAGTAAGGGTGTGAGAAACCAAATCCACCAAGTGAAGCCGATGTAAAGAATGGGATGACGCAAGTATAAAAATATCGCTACCAGTAAAGATGTAGCGGGAAAAACTAAGCGTAACAAGCCAGCAGCACCGCCAAAATAGCAAGCTGCTATGAGCAAGATATAGCCCAAAATGACTATCCAACTCTGTGCTGCTCTTTTTTCAGGAGAATAGTTTGATTGTAAAAAACTATTGAAAAGTATTTGTTGAGAAATCACTTTTTTGGTAATTGGTAATTGAATGCAAAAACTAGAAATTATGCTGAATTATGAATTGTGCATTGTGAATTGATTTGTTTGCCATCCTTGCCAACGTCCCCGTAAAGATGCTTGCAATTTTTTGTTCATAATTGTGCCTTGACTGGGTAAAAATCTCAACCATTGCACTACTCCTAAACTTTCCCTTGTACCTATAAAGATTGCCCACAATAAAAACACAATTCGGCGCAATGGAGGTAAATGTTCTAATAAAACTAGAGTTTCATTATGAACTAAGTTAGTAAAGGCAATTTCATTAAACTTTTGGCGCTGATCTTCATCAAAACGTTGGGCTGGATAGTGGTCTACGGCAACACTAGGATCATAAATAATTTTCCAACCTGCTCGCTTGAGAGTCAAGGTAAATGCCATTTCAAAATGTACCTGTGCGCCAGTACCTCGCATCCTTTCATCAAATCGTAAATTCCCCATTGCTTGGGTGCGAAAACTCATGTTTACACCCTTGAGAACATCAACTTCGCGAGGTTTTCCTACTCCCAAGTGATGGTTGCCAATTACTCGCCCAAACCACTGTAAACGTCCCACAATTGAGCATGAGCCGTCTTCTATCTTTTCCCCTTGGTGTATCCAGTCACGTCCACCCACACCACCTATGCAACCATCGCTTTGAAAGTGTGCAGTAATTTTTTCTAGCCAGTCAGGATGGGGGGCGGCATCATCATCAGTAATGGAAAGAATGTCTCCCTCTACTACTGCTAATCCGGCGTTGAGAGCCGCTACTACTCCCGGTTGTGTGACTGTGACAATTTGCAATGGTAGGTTGTGGGGGTGAAATTCCCTCAAGAATTGCCAAGTTTCTGTATCTATATCCCGGACTACCACAATTAACTGGTCAACTGCTTTAGTTTGGGCTTGCAGTGCGGTAAGGCAGCGTGATAGGTCTTGAGGACGGCGATAGGTGGGGATGAGAACTGTGTTCCTCATTTTTAATTAACTCTGCAAATAAATCTAAATAAGTTTGTGCCATGATTGTCCAGCTATGTTGTTCAGCAATTCTGCGAGCCGCTGCACCCATTTGCTGGCGTAGTAAATCATTTTTTAAAGACAACAATGCAGATGCTAAAGAATCTACATTGTCTGTATCAGGTAAAGTAATTCCCGCTGCTGATGTGACTAATTCAGCACCTCCTGTAGCAGTAGCAGTAATGACAGGTAAGCCGGAAGCCATCGCTTCTAACAAAACAAGGCTGCAAGCTTCATAACGGGAAGGAAAAACAAACAAATCTACAGCCCGCATAATCTCGGCTATATCCCGTCGATATCCCAGAAAATGCACTCGTTTACTTATGCCCAAACTATTTGCTAATTCTGGAAAGGGACTACCTTCTGTTGTTCCTACTACTGCTAATTGTAAATTGGGAACTTTTACTAAAGCTTGTAGGACTGTATCTAAATTTTTTCTAGTTGTGCGGATGTCTCCAGCAAACAGGGCTAAAGTTACATTTTCTGGTAAACCTAATTTTTGCCGAGAAGTTGCACCTGGACAAAATTCTTGTAAGTCAACTCCATTAACAATAACGCGAATTTTGTCACTGGCTACACCAATATTAACTAATTCATCTGCTACTTTTGTAGATACAGCAACAACAACTTTAGCTTGTTGGAAAGCTTGTTTTTCTCCATAGGCATTGAGCGCAGTATATAACCACTGATATAAACCATATAAATCTCGATGTTGACGAGAAATATGTACGGGTGATCGCCACCAAGAACTATGGACAAAATGCACAGCATTTACATCACTAGCACCTTTAGTAATCGCACCATTGACTTTAATTAAATCAAATTCCCTCCGGTGTTGACGCAACCAATCACCGCTTTTTTTAGCAAATATGAAATTGCGAATAAATTCACTCGGATACCTATTAACGGGAATATTAATCCAATTTACCAGGCTATTTTCTTCTAGTTCTGGGGCTATTTCACTAGCTAATAATGTCAATTGATGACCATGACGAATTGCTTCTAGAGCAACTTCATAGTTGACTCGTCCTTGACCATCACCTTTTCTAATTTTATGGGTAACAATGCAAATTTTCACTCACCACCTCCCGCAATTTAGCAATTAATAACATATAAAAATTAATCCACTAATCCACTGTTTAGGTAACACCCAGTATTTTATTAGTTAATACCTGGGGTGTAAAACTGAGAGTGAGTGCTGTTAAAGTCCGCAGATTAAATTTTTGTTCCTGTAACGCTTGCCAAAAATAAGAACGTGCTGCTCTGGTTTGTCGATCTAACATCAAGCCAATTCCTAAAGTTGTATGTGACTCTAACCATAGCTTTCTAAAGTGTGAATGAAACTGTTGTAAACGCATATCTTCCATAAAGACTTTGTAACAAAAAATTTCACTTTTAGCTTTGCGAATTTTCGCTTGTATATTGCTTCTTCCACTGAGCATAGTATCAGTTTGATCATGCTCACGATAATAGGTCAATTTTTCTGGACAATAGTAAACACTATAGTCTGATATACAACAAAGATAAGTTACATATAAATCCCACATTCCCCCAACTTCTGAAGGAATACTATCCCAATCAATTAAACCATTGCGAATTACACAAGCTGCTGCTGTAGCTATACTTTTATCAATTAAACCAATTTTTTGGAAATCCTGATAAATTCCTGAAGGCATTTGATCACGCTGATAACTGTGTGAATTTGTTTCCGTAGCAACTTCATTAATTTGACCTTGGGAATCAATGATATATTGGTCACAGAAGGCCAGAATTAAATCAGGATTTGCTTCTAGTGATGGAACAAGTTCGGCTAAAAAATCTTGATGCCACATATCATCATCATGGAGACTAGCCACATATTTTCCTTCTGCCATTTTAAAGGCATTCATCTGATTATTTAGCATTCCTACATTTTCTGGATGTCGCCAGAATTTAATGCGTGAATCAGCAAAAGAGTCCACTAAATCTTGAGGGTTTTCAGAACTGCAATTATCAGAAACGATAATTTCCATGTTTTGATAATTCTGTTGAACTGCACTTTTGATTGCTTGTTTTAAGTATTCTGGGCGATTATAAGTAGGTATGATAACGCTAACCAGAGGTTCTTTTAATTTATTATCCACAGGCATATTCTACACACCATTACTCTTTTCTTGTTTATAGTAGATATGAAGGGTTTTAAACCATATTAATTAACTGTTTAACTAGCAAATTAATATAGATATATAATTTGGTAATCGTATCCAGCAATAATTCCCCGATTGGGGAATTTTTAGGTATTTTATAATCAGGTATATCAGATATACCCTGGGATTTTGCATATTGACGACAAGCTTCCCAATCGTATTTCCAGATATCTTCCATCCAAAAGCGCCGCCATCCATATTTATGGAAATTACGCAACACTTCAAAATCATAATAGTAGTATTTTTGTTTAATAATTGTGTGCATATCAATTCCCAACTCTTCCCAGTTAGCAAACCACTCATCAGGCGCAGTTCCTACTTTACCCAGACTCAAATAATCTGGTTTGGAAGAATAACGAGATCGTCTGCTTATGGCATTACTAACTCCCAAAACATTCTCCAAGACAGTATACATACGTAATTTGGAAGCATGGGCATCCAAACGAGTGACGGCATAGTGAAGAACCTTAATATCATGGATATGCAATCTCGTCGCATATTCAGGAATGGGAATTCTGACGCTGTGAATTTTTTGTGGTTGATGTTCTGCACCATCATCAACATAACCAAGAGGTGTAAGAATTCCGGTTCTGAGACATTGATGAGTAGTAACAAATAAATCAGGCTTTTCAAAAAACAATATTGTTCCTGGTTTTGCTTCCAGCATTTTTTGCCAGCTTGCTGTTTTAGTAGCATTAGCCGCTAGTATTTCGTCAGCATCTAAAGCCAATAAAATTTTAGGTTCTTGGACTAAATCTCTGGCTGTCTGAATTAACAATAATTGTCTATCTGCTTCATTAAATTTTTCTGATTTATTTTCTATCAGAATCACCTTGGGATATTTTTTGCAAATAGACTGACTGCCATCAGTAGAATTTTGATCAGCAATAATGATGTAATCTGCAAATTGACTAGTGACTGATAAAAAACGATCTAAAATCCATGCTTCGTTTTTAACAGGAGTGATGACTACAATTTTTGGTACTTGTGTATTCATAGTTAACCTGGTTATCAAGTAATGAAATTATGTTTAGAAGTGTGTAATATTTGGGAATTTTAAGCACTGCTAAGACTACTCAAATATAAAACACCAAACTTAGGTGAGATTTTTGGTAGATACGTTTTCGATACAGGAGGAGAATATTAAATCTACATTCCTACTGCTCCCCAGAATTTCGGGATAAATAAACAGGATTAATGTTCATCATGTTTGACCCATTTCATATTGAATTTTGTGATATTTCCAAAACTGACCCTGGCGTTCAAGTAATTCTTGGTATTTGCCCTGTTCTACTATATGTCCCTGTTCTAGCACCACAACTTTATCTGCTTTAGAAATTGTTGAAAGACGATGGGCAATGACAATTACTGTGCGACCTATGGTAAATTTATCTAACAATTCTTGAATCACCTGCTCTGTAATTGAATCTAAAGCACTTGTTGGTTCATCCAAAATCAAAATTTCTGGATTTCTTACTAAAGCACGAGCAATAGCAATTCGCTGTTGTTGTCCTCCAGATAATTGAATACCATCAGCACCGATAACGGTATCAAAACCTTGAGGTAATTTTTCGATGAATTCTAGAGCATTTGCTAGACGTGCTGCTTCTATAATTTCTGCCTCAGTTGCTGCTGATGCACCATAGGAAATATTGTTGCGAATGGAAGTATTGAAAATAAATGTTTTTTGGCTAACTATTGCCATTTTACGGCGCAGTGAGTTAATTTCAAATTTTCGCAAATTCACACCATCTATGCAAATTTTTCCGTCTCTTGCTTCATAGAATCTAGCAATTAAATCAGCCAATGTTGTTTTACCACCTCCAGATGCACCAACCAAGGCAACCATTGTCCCTTTTTCAATTGTCAATGTAATATCTTTGAGTACCAAATTATTCGGCTCATAACCAAAATTTACAGCTATTATATCTATGGCTCGTTGTAATCCTTTAAATTGAAGATGACCATTTTGGAAATAATTTTTATCCTCTGTTTTTAATAAGTTCTTGATATTTTCTACCGCTCCGGCTTGGCTACTTAAAAAAGCGATTGACCCATTCAAATCCTGAGTAATTGGCACAAGCCGAAACAGCACAAAAAAGAAAGTCAATAAGGAGGAAAGCTGCATTAAGCCTGTCACCAGTGCCACGCAAATCATCGTGATTAAAATCAGAGTTGATAAACTCTCTGCTAGAGGTCTAACTAGTAGAGAAACCCAATAAACTCTCTTCCAAGCCTTAACTATATTGCCACTGGCTTGATAATATCGTTGCTGTTCAAATTCTTGAGTAGAAAAGGCATGAACTGTACGTATACCTTCGATATACTCTAGCGCCCTAGAAGTAAAATGATCATTAGCTTTGGTAATTTTAAAACTACGTTCTCTAATTTGTTTGTTTAATGTTGATAGTCCTACTGCTAAAAGACTAAATAACAAAACAGACACTATTGAAAGTTGCCATGACAAGACAAACAATGAAATTGAATATACTATTATTGTTAATAATCTGGTAGTGAAAAAAGATACTCCTCCAAAAATTTGTCGAATCCTCTCCATTTCATTGGTGAGAGTATTCATCAATTCTCCAGAACTTTTTTTTCCAAAATAACTGAGACTTTGAGCCGCTAATTGTTCAAAGATGCGTTTACGGAGATTATCTACTAAATTTATTTCACTGAACTGGATGCAAATATTTCCTATATAGTTGAATGCTGCACGCATACAGGTGATGGCAACTATTAAAGCAGATACCCGATATAATCGCTCGGTCGCTGAGGCATTAATACCTAAAATTAAAATATCAAACCAGTCAATTCCTGTTTTTACAGGTTCAGCATTTGGAGTAGTTAAGCTTTGTAGAAATACCAACAAGAAACCTAAACCAAACCCTTCACAACTGGCAGCTAAAGCTGAAAAAACTACAGCAGAAATAGCAACAAGTCGAAAGTGTTTAAACTCGCGTAATATTAACTTATTATTTTGCCAAAAACTTGTAGCTTTCAAGATTTTAAAAGTGGAAGTAGAAAATTTGAGATACATAAAAATTTAGGAAGATAATTTTCAGAATTAAGTGCAGGTAATCAACAACAATTAAAAGAATGAAGAATGAAGAATGAAGAATGAAGAATGAAGAATGAAGATTTGCAACGGGGATTTTACCCCGACGCAAAACCCGCTGCTTGTAGAAGCAGGGGACTTTCACCCCCAAAGGTAAGTTAAATATCTTTACATGGGATTATGTACATAATTCCTGTGTTTAAATATAAAAACAGGAAATAATCATAGACTAGGATAAAAAATAGCTAATTATCCTAGTTGATGTTTCCGAAACTTTATGACAATGTTACAGATTTAAATTCAGTCTTTAACGCCATAGATTCATCAGTTTTTATTTTTTGTGGCTGTTCATCTAACTCTTCTTTTGTTACCCCCAGACTGAGGTTAACTGCATCTTTTAAAGACCAAGAATTATCTCCAAACAAGCTCATTTCACCCCGTAAAATATTCAATAGCCTGGGCAAATTATCCAGACGGTATTTACGCATCCATAAACCCAAAGAAGTGATCTTATTTTTTCTGGTTGTACAAAACTTGAAGGCTGGAAATAGTTTACCCTTTTCGCTAATATGCCATTCATAAGCAAACAGTGATTGTGGTGATTGAAACTGCATCATGATAATTAATCCCAACATTAAAGGACTAACAAAAAAAAGCAAAATTAATGCCAAAATCCAGTCACTTACTCGTTGTATAGTTCTGAATATTTGATGACTGGGTTTTGGTAATTTGTGCCTAAAAGGTAGACGGAGAAATATTGGTTTATGAGCTTGTTTACAAGCATTTCCCCAAAATTGCAGCGTCGCCTCACCTAGTTGTGGATCTATGGTTACTAAACTAATGGGAGAATGTTTTAAACAGTCTATTAATAATTGTTCGTTCTTGAGTGAAGGTAAATATAGTTGTTGCAAATTTTTAGGAGCTTTCACTAACAACTGATTTCTGCGCCATTGAAGTGTGCAGTATTGCGAGTGATAATTTTGGGGCTGTTGAACTGTAGTGTTGTGGGCTTCTTGTAAACTGGTAAGAATTGAAGTTGTCATAGGTCTTTGCATTTATACAGTAGCCAATTACTGACCTGAAGATAGAAATTAAGCTTTGTAACATTCTGTAAACGTAAAGATGTACAGAAGGGAACAAGAAACGTTAAGCAAGCAGCAATTAAGATAAATGGAGAGTTGGGAGAGTTGGGAAACTTGGTATTTTTTGGGAAATATGTAGAGGGCGATTCCCTTGAGAAATAATCACTACATTAATTTAGTTGTAGCTACTTGATTCTGCTGTAAAACAACAAAAATACTCCAATTTTAGCCTTTTAACTTTCAGTGTTGTTCTCAATTTCTAGAATACAAGAAAGAGGAGCATTAACTAATAAATAAATCAATTCTTTATTTAGTCTTTAAATAAATAGGTGTTTTTGGAGAAAATTTTAAGTTATGATGAATTATTAGTTTAAATGTTAAACCTAATACATCATTATATTGACTTAAGAACTAATACCAATTCTCTGTGAGCAAGAGATAAGTCCAAAATATTCAATCATTTCTTTTTTTTGTAAATACCTCAAATATCAAGACTTTTTTATTGATTTTTAAAGGGTAATGGGAAAGATAAAAATCATTGATTAACTTGATTTTCTTTACCCATGCCCTTTTTTATTTTCCCTGAGTAAATTCTGAGTTCAAAAACAAAATCTTGCAGCAGAAAACATCTAGTTATTTTTCTACAAATTGTTGTAGCACTAATTCTTGTTGCTTGACATAAGGTACATAAGTGCTATCAGCATTAGATACTCCATTAGCCACAACTCCAATCAGATTTAACTTGCTCAACATTGATGTAGCTTGGGCTAAATGGTTGCGTGTCACCCTACCAATACTTGCGACCATGACCACACTCCGACAAGATGAAGCTGTGAGCATAGCATCTACCATACCGATAACTGAGGGAGCATCTATGAGTACCAAATCATAATTTTCTTCAAATGCTGTCATCAATTCAATCATGCGTGGAGAACTCAAAAGATGAGCCGGATCTATAGGTATTGGACCAGCAGTTAAAATGTCGATATAGGATGAACCTGAGTATTGAACTCCAATTTGATGAGGAAGGTTAACATCACTGGCTAATAGAGTTGATAAACCTTGTTCATTGGGAAGATTTAGCTGTTTGTGTAAGCTAGGATCTCTTAAGTTGGCATCAATTAACAAAACTTTTTTATGTAACCGAGCCGCACTCATTGCTAAACCTAATGTCAAAGCTGACTTACCATCATCTGGTAATGCTGATGTCACCATCAAAGATTTCAAATCAGTCACATTGTGGAGAAGTTCTATATTTTTATAGATCAAATCAAGGGATTCCCAACGTGGTGGAGATTGTAAAACTTGAATTGTCCAAGGAGCAAGAACTTCAGGTTTACCAAAAGGTAATTTGATGATTGATTCTTTTGGTTTAGCTGGTGGTAATTTGGGAGTTGTTCCCAACAAAGGTAGAGAAAATTGTTTTTCTAATTCAGCAGTGGTATGTACTGAATCATCCGATGCTTCTCGAATAAAGGCGGCAATACCACCTAACATTAATCCCACTACTGTACCCAATAAGAGATTTTGTTTGAGGTTTGGTCCTAATTTTAGACCTGCTTGCGGTTCTTCTACTACTTCCCAATTAAATCCACCTTTAGAAAGTTCCTGTCGCAATTGCTGTTCTGCTCTTAACAATTGCTCCATTCTTTCCCGACTAAATTTTAATTGGGGCAGGATGCGATTGTAATAAGCCAAGAGAGAGGGAAAGCGTTTTAGTTGCGATCGCAATTCTTTCTCTTTATTTGCTAAAGTTTGATCACGGGCGCTTAAAGAAACTATATTAGTTTGGGTTTCGACTAATTCACCCGTGAGGTTAAGATCAATTTCCCCAAGCTGCCCTTGTTCCAGAAGATTATCGCCAAAACTGAATCCACTGCTAGACTGTCTACCTAAAGTTCTACTAACTTCTTTTTGCAAAAGTCCTTTTTGACTCTGAAGCTGTTCAGTTAATTTCTGTACACTGGGAGTATCATCAGTAAAACGTAAGCGTTCTTCTGCTAAAGCTAGTTCTGTTTTCTGGATTTCGTTGAGTAAGCCTTGATAGCGCGTAGACTGACTTAACCGAGAAGAAACTAAAGCATTTTGAGGAGAACGATTCAATTGTTCTTGCAGGGATTTTTGCTTGGCTACAGCTTCTTCATATTCGGAACGAGTTGTTTGTCTCTCTTTCTGAATATTATTCAATGATTCTTCAATGGCTTTGGCTTGCAATTCGGGATCAATTAAATTCTGATTTCTGCGAAATCTTTGCAGATTAGCTTCCGATGAATTCACCTCATCACTAGCTTTTCGCAACTGATCTCTGATCACTTGCAGACCTTTTTGTAGACGTATATCCTGTTGTTGTTTGTTATATTCTACATAAACTTGGCGAATGGCAGTTAGCACTTTTTGCGTTTTTTCTGGATCGCTATCGCTATAGTCAACTTGAAAAATTTTAGTCGCTATATTATCTTCAGGAGTCTTGATTTGGGTTAATACTAAGGATTTTTTAATTTCCTGAACTGTGATACTTGGATATTCTGACTTGAGTTTATCAACTGCTTTTTGGATTAGTCCAGAACTCCGCATCAAGTTAAGCTGTGTCGCCGTATCTATAACAACATTAGAGTCTGTAAACTGATTTTCTACTGTATCTCCTCCTTCTTGTTTCCCTTGATAATTAGGTTCTACTAACAGTTGCATCGTACTTTGAAAGGTGGGCTGTGTCTTTAAAGTGATGATACCTGCAAGAGCCGTAGAACTTAGCAATACTAAGATAACCCAGGGAAATCTCCTGACCAATACAGCAAACATTTGTCCATAACCTGGGTCTTGATCTGCGATTGGATTTATATGGGGATTTAGACTAGTTTGAACCACTTTTATTATCCTTCTCTGGGAGACGCTATGCGTAGTTTATTTCCCCGTAGGGGTAAGGTCAAAACGTTAAATAAATGAGTGATGTACACCTGAAGCTTGTACTAGAATTTCCTCAACCTTACTAAAGAATGCTTGTTCTGAAAAATTATTAACAGCATGATTACGAATACTTTCGTAATTCCAAGATATTCCTCTAGCTTCTAGTAATGCAGCTTGTAGAGAATCCGGTGTTTGTCTCTTAAAAAAAACTCCGGTTTTACCAGGTATTTGAGTATCTAATACTCCACCGGCACCATAAGCAATAACTGGAGTTCCACTAGCATTTGCTTCTACTGGAACTAATCCATAATCTTCTAAAGCTGCAACAATAATGGACTTAGCTCTAGAAAATAAGTCTTTACGTTTACTATCACTAACATGGCCTAAGAATTCAATATTTCCTAATGCCTTGGATTTTAACCGTTCTAGTTCGGGTCCGTCACCTGATATTAATAAATGCCACCCTAACCAATTAAAAGCCTCGACTATGATATCAAGACGTTTATAACTTATCATCCGCGCCGATGCCAAGTAGTAATCCTGTTTGGTATCAGAAAAAACAAAGTTGTTGGTATCAATTGGATAGTTAATCACAATTGCTTGTTTACCATAAATTTTTTGAATGCGCCGGCCAACAACGCTGGAATTAGCAATGTAGAGGTCTGGTTCTTGAGAATATTTCAGGTCTACATTTCTCATCATTTCAAATATTCTTTCGATTAGGGGTGCAAAAAAGCGATAGTCTCCATACTCCCGTAAATAAGTTTCTGTATCCCATAAAAAGCGAGTAACATTATGACAGAAACAAATGTGTCTTGCTTGTGGTTTTTTACGTACTGCTTTCGCAAAACTTGTGCTACTACTAATAATTAAATCATAGTCTTGTAAATCTAAGGCTCGAAAGGCAGGAAAGTACAGGGGAGCTATTAAGCGAAAATACTTGGCTGCACCGGGAAGGTTTTGTAAAAAAGTTGTTCTAACTATACGTTCACCCAAATCAATTGTTTTTTGTGGATCATATAAGGATGTGAAAATGTCGGCTTCGGGGTAGCGTTTACAAAGCAATTCAAACACTCGCTCTGCCCCACCGCGCTGGGTTAAGTAATCATGGACGAGAGCAATTTTCATGGATGATGCCTTACATAGAAGTGTTGACTAAATTAGATGCTGTTTCATCAGGTTGTACAGATATTAATAATTTCTCTGTTTATAGCAGTATTATGTCTGTACTAAACCTGTCTTTAGATAGTTACATATTGGAAATTAAGTTAGGCAAATATGCGATAACTTTGCTTACTATAGCTATCACACGCCAGATTTAATTCACTCAAAAACTACATTTTTGTAGATTAAATTACATGGCTAAAATAGCCCTTTGTTGTGATAGTCATGATTACAACCAGACAGATGTAAAAATACCATTGTTAATCGGCGATAAATCTTTGTTCTAGATATATTGATATTTTGCTTTTGGTTTTTTTTGACTAAGTAGATACTACTGAATAAACCTTTAATGAGTAGCTGTAAACTAGAAGTGGAAACAGAATATCAGGTAAATTCGTCTTTATTTGCTTGTCTTGAACAGAAAGATAAATTTTTGCCAAATTGGTAAAGTTTTTAAACCCCCTAAGAAGGGGGCTAAATTTCAGTTTTAGTGTAAGAATTCAGGTAAGGCGATAAGATCCCCGACTTCTTTTATTTATTTTGCCCATAAATGATAAATTGATCTGCTGAAGTCGGGGATCTGGATATGACCAATTGCTATAACTGAATACTGACGTTTTAGTTGTTAATTTTTACCCTATTTTACACCTACTAAAGTTTTAGCTGGAGCAAAATAAGCTGTTTGTTCGGATCGCAATTTGTCGCAAAGTCTACCTTCAGGTAATTCCACATCATCGTAGGTCAGGACTTGATCTTTATCAATATCACGCTTTAAGCGACATCCTTCTGCTATCCCCATTGGTAGTAAATTTTGTTGTTGGACAATTTCTGAGTTCTCACATTGTCCATAGGTCATATAATAACCGATGCCATCAAGAGTTTCTCCAGCTTTTAAATCAATTTTGGCAGTAGCGACAACATCAACAATTGAACCAGCTATAGGAGCAAGCACAGCATCATGAAATAGCACTGCACGCGCTACAGAAAGGGGAACTTCAAAATGACAAAGATGATAGGGAGTATAGAAACTATAAAGAGGTCCTTCACCTAGTTTATAAAGATTGAGATAATGACGTTGTTTGGGGTCTTCATGGGTAGCAAAAACAAACACTCCTGGTCCCGGTTTTGTGCCAACTACATAATCAACAATGCCACCTAATTCTTTAAGTTGATCAACATCATACATTTTGGTCATTTCGTCAACATGACCTGTATATTCGTAGCCCAACATTCCCCTTTTTGCTACTTTCATTCCTGTGCCATTGGCAACTATTGCTTGTTCAAAAGAAATTTTTGTACCATCAGCAAAACTTGTCACCATGGCGGGATTTTGACCCCAGCGTTGAGCAAAACCAGCTTGGGTGGTGGGGTTGCGGTAGGGGTCTTGTAAACCTTTGATATTTCCACACAATAAGGGGGTTAAACCGATGCTTTTCACAAAGCGATATAGGTTCATTTCTACCCCTGGTTGATCACCATCACAAGCTGTTAAAATGACTCCAGCGCGGTCTGCATAAACTTTAAGAATAGGTCCTATTGTGCCATCAAGTTCTGCATTCATGAGAATGACGTGCTTTTGATGGGCGATCGCTCTCATCACTAAATGAGCAGCATATTCAATTGTACCTGTGACCTCAATAATCGCATCTATGCCATCAGCTTCACACAGCAACATGGCATCTTCGGTGATTGCACATTTACCTTGAATCAGTGCATCTTCTAAATCAATTACACTAGAAACAATATTGCAATCCTCAATTCCTGCTTCTAAATAAGCTCTTTTAGCTCCATCAATGTGACGGTTAGAAATAGCAACCAATTCCATTCCTGGCACAGAATTGATAATTTGATTGGCAATACCCCGACCCATAAAACCAGCACCAATCATTGCTACTTTTACAGGTTTACCTAATGCAGCACGAGCTTGTAAGGCTTGATCAACAATAATCATGATTAAACTCCTATTAAAATAGATTCTAGTAAAGGCCAATTGCGGTCTTTATCAGACATTTCAGTTGCAGCTAAAGGCCAAGAAATTTCTAAAAGTGGATCATCATAACGTAAACCACGTTCATAACCAGGAGTGTAAAATTCACCCACTTGATAAACAACTTCTGCACCATCTGTTAATGCTTGATAACCATGAGCAAACATTTCTGGTACATATAAAGCGCGGCGATTTTCCGCAGTTAGTTCTATACCAATATGCGACAGATAAGTTGGAGATTCAGGACGCATATCCACAATTACGTCATAAATTGCTCCTTGAGTACAACGAATTAATTTTGTTTCTGCTGCTGGGAGAATTTGATAGTGCATTCCCCGCATTGTTCCTTTTTTATGATTAAAAGATAAGTTACATTGAGCAACTGTTGGCTTTAAACCATGTTCAGCAAATTCTTGAGCGCAGAATGTCCGCGCAAAGAAACCACGATGATCTGGTTTTTCTTCTAAGTCGATAATAAAAGCACCAGGGAGTTTAGTTTGAGTAAAAATCATGATTTTTAGGGGAATAAATGACAGTTGATATAAAAGCGGTTTTACCAATTACCAATTACCAATTACCAATTTATATGGTTTCAGAGATTAATTGTGGAGTTGGTTTGATAAAGGTATCATCATGATATTGTGTACAAAGCTCTGGTCTTTTCGGTGGGTTAGCTGTGTACACAAAAAATAATGTTGACCGTTCTTCTGTTCTCACAGTACCGTGATGTAAAACATTTCTTGGATCTACAAAAATCACAGTTCCAGCTTTTCCTGGACAAGATTTCCAAGCTGATTTAGAAATTATTTTCTTCATTTTTTCATCGTTGATTCCTAAATAATTAGACTGCCAAAGTGCATAATCAACTTGATAATATTTCCACCAGTCTACAAGATTATCAGGTAGAGGTATATATTCAAAAGAACCATGTTTTTCTGTCACATCATTTAAATAGATAATGACTTTAATCATGCGCCGATCTTCAGAATCTTTATGCCATAGCAGTGTTTGTAATTGCTGCTCATTGGGGAAGTCTTTCCGTACATGAACACCATGAAAAGCTATAGGTAATCTGATATAGTGTTCTATGATATTTTGCAGCCGTTTTTCAATTCCCCAAGTAAAGAATTCAGGTAAATCTGTAACTGTATAAATTTGGGGTAATTTATACCCTGATTCAATATTTCTGGGATTTTTCATCATTGCTGCATAATTTTTAGCACTATCTAACATTTGTGCAGTTGATGGTAATCCTAAGTTCTCTAAGGAAGTAATGTAAACACCTTCTTTTTTTAAAGTTTGGGCAATTAATTGATCTTCATTAGATAATATAGGTAAATTTTTTCTGTGTTGGACTAGCGATACTTGATAATCTAACTCAGAAATTATGGTATCAATTTTGTCATTAAGAGTTGCAATCATAGCAATTATCCTTCCTTTTTTATCCTCTATTCCGACGGACAATTTGGTTTGAAGGCTGATGAGATTCGGCAATTTTAACTTCGGGAGCAGCCATGACTTCAACAGCAGAAATACCCACTATAGCCAAAAAAGGAACTACTGTTTGAATAGCAGAAACTGGCCATCTTCTCAAAGCACCTAAGAAAACTTTCAAATTAACTTGTTGGAAGTTATGTACCATCATTTGGGCATAAAATCGCTGAGAATATCCTGCATTTTCTTGTAGCTTAAAAATTACTTCTGGAATGTGTTTATATTGCATTAATAGCGCAGATTTTGGCTCTTTTTGCCAATAACTAACACCAACAATACATTCTAAATAGATATCTTTGCTGACAATTACTTTGCCATTAGCAGCACAATAACCGGCTAAATATGCTAAAGAAATCCAATTATTAATAGCATCTGGCCAAATTTTTAGAGCCTGTTTAACTAAATCAGTTCTGTATATTGAAGCTGATAAGAAAATGACTGCACCAACACTTTTAGAAAAACAATATTCAAATATTTCTTTACCATCGCTTTTGCCATCTTCACTATCAACATCAAACCAACGATTACCAACTATTGTCGGTGGATGAACTGGTTCACCAGTGATTTTATTTTTACCAGAAAAATTGAGAAATAATAATGATAATTCTTGATATTTTTTGATTTTATCTATTACATAAGTAATAGCTTGATCTTGAATTGGATCATCATCGCCAATTGTCCAAACATATTTTGTGGTCGCGGAACTTAGGCAATAAATGATATTTTTCATTACGCCTAAATTTTCAATATTTCTGTTACATTTGAAAGTAATATTCTTGAGAATGGCTTGCCATTTTCTGATAATTTCTTGAGTGTTATCACTAGAACAATTATCAGAAACTAATATTTCGCAATCAGATTCATAACCTTTAATAGCTTTAGACAACCACTCTAATTGCTGATCTAATAAATCTGCACGATTATAAGTAGGAATAGCAATGGTCAGTAATTTGTTCATAGGGTGACTGATATAAACCAATCAAGTTATAAGTGAATAAATTAAACATTTGGGATAAAAGGCATATCAATAATGCCGGATTAAAAGCAGTATAAAGAATTTGCTTTTACTGCTTTTAATTAATATTTACATTCTGGAAAATTATTTAGTCCAAAAGAAATCTCTATCAATTTGTTGAGTACGAATCAGGTACTCTAATTGCTTTAATCTTGTGAACCCTCTAAACAAAAAAGTATCTTCAGTCATATCAATCTGATTAAATAAATCAAATAACTGTTGAGCGCCAAGTTGAGCATTCCAATCACACTTAAATCCTGGCAAAATTGTGTTGATTTTCTCAAAAGATACTCGATAGCTGCGGTTATCTGAACCGTTATTACCAAAAGTTAATTTACAACCGGGGAAGGTATCAGCAATAATTTCGGCGATTTCTTTAACGCGATAGTTATTCTGTGTATCTCCCACATTAAAAACTTGATTGTGGATAATATCTCTGGGTGCTTCTAAAGCACAAACAATGGCTTTGCAAATATCCAAAGCATGAACTAATGGCCGCCAAGGTGTACCATCGCTGGTCATTTTAATTTCTTTAGTAGTCCATGCTAATCCGGCTAAATTGTTTAAAACAATATCAAATCTCATTCTGGGAGAAGCACCAAAAGCGGTAGCATTTCGCATGAAAGTAGGAGAAAAATCATCATCAGCTAATGGTTTAATATCTCTTTCTACCAATGTTTTACATTCAGCGTAAGCTGTTTGAGGATTCACAGGTGATTCTTCGGTGACATCACCTTCACTCGCAACTCCATACACACTGCATGAAGACATATAAATAAAGCGACGCACTCCCATTGTTTTCGCTAAGTTAGCTAACCGCACAGAACCTAAATGATTAATATCATAGGTAATATTGGGTGCTAATTGTCCGGTGGGATCATTAGAAAGTTCTGCTTTATGAACTATTGCATCTACACCTTCTAAATCTTCAGGAGTAATATTGCGAATATCTTTATTGAGGGTTTTAGCTGTGATGTCAGTTCCGTTATATAGCCAACCAACTTTATAAAAACCAGTATCTAATCCAATAACTTCGTGACCCCTAGCAATTAATAAAGGAGGTAATAAAGAACCTAAATATCCTTCTGTTCCTGTGACTAATATTTTCATGATTCTTAAATGTTTGAAGGGATAAAATTACGTTTTGTTTCAGATATAGAACATGACTAATTAACCGCAGATTAACGCGGATGGAATTTTCTACAAATTCCCAGTCTAAATTTGCTTTAGGCTACCAATCTTTGTAAATGTGACTGCTGAGGAATTTTGTTAATAATCGCTTTGCCAATTTCTAAAGAAGAAGTTGCTGCAGGTGAGGGTGCATTACAAACATGAATTGAGTTATCACCTTGGATGATTAAAAAATCATCTACCAATGCACCATTGTTCATTAATGCTTGGGCGCGAACTCCTGCATGGGTGGGTACTAAATCTTCGGCTTGGACTTCAGGAATGAGTTTTTGTAAACTTCTGACAAAGGCAGCTTTACTAAAGGAACGAATGATTTCTTGAATACCTTCATCGGCGTGTTTTGCTGCTAGTTTCCAGAAACCAGGATAGGTGATTACTTCTGCAAAATCTCTGAAATCAAAATCAGTTTTTTTGTAACCTTCTCGTTTGAGGCTGAGAACTGCATTTGGACCAGCATGAACGCTATGATCAATCATGCGGGTGAAGTGGACACCTAGAAACGGAAAATCTGGGTTAGGAACGGGATAAATGAGAGTTTTGACCAGATAGCGTTTTTCGGGTGTGAGTTCGTAATATTCACCCCGGAAGGGAACGATTTTAGCTTCAGGGTTAGCCTTACCTAATTTTGCAATGCGATCGCTATGCAATCCGGCACAATTGATCACAAATTTTGTTTCAAAACTACCCTGGTTAGTTTCTAATACCTGATTTTTACCACTTTTGGAGATTTGCAAAACTTTGGTATTGAGGCGTAAATCTCCCCCTTGTTGACGAATTAATTCAGCGTATTTTAAACAAACTTGCTTGTAATTAACAATTCCTGTCGAAAATACCCGAATTCCACCTACACATCTAACATGAGGCTCAATTTCTTTGACTTCTTCAGGACTAATTCTTTGTACTGCTATGCCATTATCTAAACCTCGTTGATAGAGGTTCTCTAACCGTGGTAGTTCCTGTTCTTCTGTGGCCACAATTACTTTACCACAAATGTCATGCTCAATATCATACTTTTGGCAGAATTCTACCATTGAAAGACTACCATCACGGCAAAATTTAGCTTTAAAGCTACCCGGTTTGTAGTAAATTCCTGAATGAATTACACCGCTATTATTGCCTGTTTGATGAAATGCCCATTGACTTTCTTTTTCTAATACTAGGATTCGTGCATCAGGATAGCGTGAGCCTAAAGCCATCGCTGTGGAAAGTCCCACTATTCCCCCACCAATAATCGCAAAATCGTACATTAGTAATTTTTTCCCAATCCAAAATCTAAAATTGCTATTACCAAACTTTCCAAGGAGCTTGATTATTTTTCCATAGATCCTCTAAGTAGTTTTTATCTCTTAAAGTATCCATTGGTTGCCAAAAACCGTTATGTTTGAAAGCTGATAGTTCTTGCATATCAGCTAACTTCTCTAATGGTTCTTTCTCCCAAACAGTAGTGTCATCCGTAATAAAGTTGATCACTTCAGGTTCTAGGACAAAATAACCGCCATTAATCCAAGCCCCATCGCCTTCAGGTTTTTCTCGAAAACTAGCAATTTTAGTTTGTTCTTGTCCTAAAGAAATTGCACCAAAGCGTCCCGCTGGTTGGACTGCGCTCAGTGTCGCCAGGGTTTTTTGTGATTGATGAAACTTAATTAATTCCGTGATATTGATATCACTCACACCATCACCATAAGTGAAGCAAAAAGTGTCATTACCAAGATGTTCTCTAACTCTCTTTAAGCGTCCACCTGTCATGGTATTGTCACCAGTATTGACCAAGGTCACACGCCAAGGTTCTGCATATCCAGAATGTATGCTCATTTGATTAAATCGCATATCAAAAGTTACATCTGACATATGTAAAAAGTAGTTAGCAAAATACTCTTTAATAATGTAACCTTTGTACCCGCAACAAATGATAAATTCATTAATACCATGAGCCGAGTATGTTTTCATGATATGCCAAAGAATTGGCTTACCTCCAATCTCAACCATCGGCTTAGGTCTGACACTGGTTTCTTCACTGAGGCGTGTACCAAGACCCCCAGCCAAAATTACTGCTTTCATGCAATTACCTCAAAGATTTGCCGGTAGGTGATTATTTATGTCTTTCTGGATGAAGAGGATGCACAGGAAATAGAGAAAAAGTAAGCATTCAGGAATGGAGTGATGAGATCCCCGACTTCTTTGATTATCGTGTCAATAAATTGTGAATTGATCGCAGAAGTCGGGGATCTGAGTATCAACAAGTGCTACAACTGAATACTTACGATAAAAAATCAATTTTTTCAAGAATTCAGAAGTTTGTAGAGATGTGCCGCCGGAATAAATCTAAAAGATTGTAACGCGTGTAAGATTGACAATCTCAACAATATATATTTGCTGGAAATTATCTTGATCGATAGTTACAAGCGTTATACATACTAGATTTTGAATCCTGACGATTTTTTATATGTTTTTCTCTAGAAAGAATCTAAAAACAATGTAACTGCAAAATGCTGAAAATTTATAAAGAAACGATAAATTTAAAATATTTTATCTGTAAAAAATTGATGAATATCAATAGTTAAATTGTAGTTTTATACAATAACAAAAGCAAATAATATAAATAAAATAACTAGCATTAAATATTGCTTTATTTTAGAGGTATAATTTATCCTCCAAAAAAAGCAAAAATGCCAGTTATCATAAACATCTTAACAAGCCTGAAAAAATCAGATAACTATGTATACCCATAAATAAATTGAGGGCGCTAATCTTTACTTCTTGGTTAATAGGAGTCTAAGGTTTGATGGAATCAAAAATAGTTGAACTTTGGAATAATCTGTCACATTTTTGAGATACAATTACACAAATGTTACTGAGTGCTTGTTGGTAATTATCAAGATCCTCTTGTTCCAGGTAAATTTGAGCAGATTTTTCTAAATCTTCAATAGCTCGTGCCTGGTTTTCTTTCACTTTCCCTTCCCCGTATTGGGCTAGTTCATAATGAACCATTCCCCGTTTGAGGTAAACTTTAGCCATCTGAGGATTGATATTCAAGGCTTGGTTAAAATCTACGATCGCCTGTTGATATTCTTGAGCATAATTACTGCTATATTGAGCAAATTGATAACGAGCAAGTCCACGCTGAAAGTAAGCTTCTGCTTTGGAAGTATTGAGTTTAATCGCCTCGGTAAAATCCGCAATTGATTTGCGGTATTCTTGTTGAAAATTACTACTATATTTGGCTATTTGAGAACGAACAATACCTCTTCTGATATAAGCTTCTGTGTCACGTTCATTGATGTTGATAGCATTGTTAAAGTTTTGGATAGCTTTATTATACTCTTGGTCAGGATCACTACTATAGTTAGCAAGCATATAGTAGGCATTGCCTCGATTCACAAATGCTTTGACTTCCTGGGGATTAATTTTTAAAGCTTGGTTATAGTCTGCCAATGCTCCTTGATAATCATTTAAATTGTAGCGAGCATTACCCCTATTAATATACAGTTTGGAAAATTGAGGATTTTTTTTGATACCTTGGGTAAAATTTTCAATTGCTTGCTCATAGTCTTGCTTTTGATAAGCAGTATTACCACGATCATAGTAATCTACAAAAGTAATATTTTCATCTTGGCGAATATTCTGTTCTTGACGAGACATCAAACTTTGTTGAGTGTAAGGATTTTGGGAAACAAACGGACGAGTAAATTTAATCATTACATCCAAATACCCTAATAAACCAACACCTAACAAGCAAAACATAACAGTATAAAATTTTGACTTGTTTACATTTTTGCGGGGTTGATAACCAGAAAAATTTTGAGTAACTACTGGTTGCCAGTGATGTAATGGTGATGCGAGAATAGCTGGTTTGCGTAAACGTGGATTTTGTGTATGACGTTTTCTAGATTTGCGCCGGGGTTTAAGATGTTCCTTGGCAGCGATCGCCTCCAATGATGGAAAAGGATCACGTCCACCTAACCGTGCGGTACGTTCACACCAAGGGCATTGATGCAGATGATTATGGTAAAGATGCTGGGGATTAACAGCACAAGTCACAAGATCCTCTTCAGCTGCAATCAGGGCTGATAACCAAGTTTGAGCAGCAGGACGCAAGTGGGGGTTGTGATGCCCATCCTCAAAACAACTCACAAACAACTCCTGTAAACCAGGATGAAGCATTTCCCAAGCTGGTGCTATGGGAGTAGGTAAATAGGGAACTTGTTGCTTTTGACTGTAAGTAAAATGACCAGCAACTATTCTGGCTTCATAAGTGGGTGGATCAAAAAGACCTTGAAAAATTCCTGAAAATGGGTGAGTGCCTTCCATTAATAATTGAAATATCAGCACTGCTAACCCAAATAAATCATGGGAACTATCACGATCATATTCCGCAAAAGTTTTATTTTGCAGTTCTGGTGGCGTATACTCTGGTTTACCAACTGCACAACGATAGACAATATTTTGCTCTGGATCACGAACCTGAAATGAGTCTGTATCTACTAAGGTGACTAATGCCGTATCACTAACCAAAATATTGGACTCATTCACATCACCAATGCAGTATTGACTAGTGTGTAAAGCTGCAAAAGCCGCTGCTAAATTGCGGGCAGTTCGTAATAAATACTGATAATTAAATAAAGGACAATTTTGACGACGATTGCCCGGATTATAAAAGTCCATGATCGGCCGCATTTCGCGAATACGCGGCATTAAAAAACCGATAATACTATCACTACCATCGGCTGCTTTTAATAATTCCTGTGGCCAAGCAATAGAAATATGCCCTAAATTAGCGGTGGGATTTTCTGGTGGGTTGGCAATCATGGCCTGAAGTTTCTGGACATGGGTAGGAATTGGCTTATGATAAATTTTGGCCACTAAATTTTCATCTGATGGCACTGCATAAACACAAGCTTCTCCTCCACGCCCTAAATTGACCGTGAGATTGAGAATTTCCTGCTGGGGAAAAAAACGTAGTACCTGCATATTGGAATTACGGTTAACAGTGGTTATTGAAAGGGACTGGGGATGAAAGTACAGACGACCTGAGAGCCGTTTATACGGAGTTGAAAATTGAAAAAAGCTGATTTGAAAACTGACAACCTACACCCTAAACCCTACACAATAAACATTTTCTATTAGTTGCTTAATGATGCAATTACTAAAGTTAAGTCATCATCAGTACGCTTTGTAATTTTATCGGAGCATAAAAACTTTACCAATTGCTCCTTAGCGACAATTTTATCTTCAGCATTAGCCACAAAGTCGAATAAAGGAAAAAAGAATGGTTTGTGAGGTTCACCAATCAGCATATTCAAAGCCAGCATTTGTAGTCCATCAGTAAGAACGCCGATATTTACTATGTTATGACGCAATATTTTTATTTGAGTTGTCGTTAGGGCATCAGATGATGTTAAAAATGTGGTTTCGTTAATGTATTCCCCGTGGTTAGGGATGGTAAGCGCCTGTAAGTTACCTGTACTGTCCTTGGCTACTGCTAAACCATCACCAATTTGAGCTACGGCGACAACTTTTGGGGTGGCGATCGCAATAATTAAGGTACTTGCCAAATCATCGGGCTGATGCTTGCAGACATCTGCTTCATCTTCTACTGCTTTTTTAGCGGCTAATATGCTCTCAGTTAACAAATCATGTAAAAGCCCATCCTCAGCCAGAATACTAGGGATGTTTTCGCAATCTGAAATATGCTCTATGGCTGTTTCTACAGCAATCATCGCTCCCACTTTTCCCAAGCTGGCAGAACCTGCCCCATCTGCTGCTGCTATGACTAATACATCATTTGGCAGTATCTGCCAATGGTGAGCATCTTGACACAACTGTTGGTTTTTGATATGACTGGTTCCACATACCGAAGCCGCTACTATCCGCCATTGAGAAATTTGTTTTGGTGTGTTCATAAATTTGTTTTCACAGCTATAGCAGGAACAGGTGACAGGTGACAGGTGACAGGTGACAGAGTTGAATGTCTGTTTATATATATCTTAGTTTTGTCAATGGCTAACACCACGCTACGCTATCAGTTGATTTCCTAAACACCTTAGTTGTTGCCATAACTGTTCACTGATAACTGAATAACTGTTAAACAGACCCCCAACCGATGGGTGGTAGTGCCACTTGATCGTCTACCTTGGAATGGGAGACGGCTGACATACTCGCTGATAGCCAAACAAACATTTCAATAAAGTTTAATCCTTTTAGTTTGAGGGGAGTTCGCACAGACATTTGATGCAAACGGCTCATGTTCGCATCCTCTACTCCTACAGTAAAAAATGCCACACGTTTATTTGCTTCATCTCCTTGTAGGCGCTGTACTGCTTGCTCAATGACATTATCTAGCTCACCTTGCGGTTCACCATCTGTAATCATAAATACCCAAGGACGGTAGTAAGCAATGCCGTTAGCACGATACTGGGATTTGCGTTCTTGAATTATTTCTAAGGATTTATGAATTCCCGCCCCCATTGTTGTTAACCCTTGGGCTGTTAGAATGGGTGGGTTGAATTGGTCTGCGGTGACAAAATCCTGCACAACATTGATATGACTATCAAAAGTAACAATTGCTACTTCTACCCTCCTGGCTGCCAATGAATTTTTTACCAGTTCATCCTTAAAACTCAGTAGTCCCTGATTTAATGCCTCAATCCGTTCTCCTTGCATAGAACCAGACGTATCCAGCAATAGCACGCACGGACAACGCGGTTCGGGGTTTTCTGCAAATTCTACGACTTCATCTAGTTTTAGTGTATCCAGCATAACCTTTTGTGTTATGTTATAGTCCAACGCTTTAATTTCCTTTTCTCAAAGTATATAGTTTGCCAGACTATTACGACTACAATTATGGTGTTTGGCGATAGATAGATGAAAATTCATCTATCAAATTATTCTCATCAAATTCTCTATTTCAGGAAACTTGAATTACCATATAGTTTAGTTAAAGTAAGGCAATCGGGGGTAAACATCTAGAGTAAACATTATTTATTTTGCTGCATCTATCATTTGTTTTCAACTAGTTAAGAATATAATAATATTCAATATATACATTGTTAATAATAAAAACTTAAAGATTTTATGTGGAAAATTTCTTAAACATCGACCACTCAGTAATTATCATCAATGCAGTCATTAGATAATGGACACAGTGTAAAAATGAAAACTGATAATTCGCTTTACCTTTAACATAGCAAACTAGTTGACATTCTAGTATTATTATGTAACTTACGAAGGAGTAATGGATATAGCTGACGATAGATATTTTATATTTACTAATCCATAATTAGTTGAATTAGTTGATATGGAAAGCTGAATGAGAACGACATACATATTTAATCTAATCCCGAAATTTATTCTCTCTCAATCCTAAGTCAAATTTTCCGAAAAAACTGTAAAATTATGAATAATACTGGCACATTTAACAAATTATCTCCTGAAAGTTTATTAAGACAATTAACAAATTCTTATGACACTACTTGTTTACAAGTCTGGAACAATTCAGTGTTATGGTCCATATACTTGGAACAAGGAAAAATCCTTTATGCCACTCATTCTGTTGAACCCTTTGATAGACTAGAACGGCATATTCGCCGTCTGAGTCAGCAAATTCCCCTGGTGACTAATGAGGTTCGTGTACAATTACGGATGACTTTTGAACCTGATTGGCAAACTCAGTTAAGCGAAGGTTCTCATCATTATCTCAGCCAACCGCCAGAATATCAAGCTATTCACTGGCTAATTACCCAAAAACATCTATTATCTCACCAAGCAGCATTAGTGATTCAAGAGTTAGTTAAAGAGGTGATTGAGTCTTTTTTACTGATTGGAGAAGGAACTTATGAATTAACAGCACCAGTTAATAGCTTACCTAAAATTTGCAAGCTGGATGCTGAGAATATCATGGAACGCTGCCAAAACCGCTTGCAGAATTGGCAGTCTTTCGCTCCTCAAATCTCTTCTCCCTATCAGCGTCCATACCTGTTAATTAACAGTAAATTTTATGACAAACAATTACCAGAATTGCAGCAAAATATCACTACCTGGATGAAGGGTTTTAGTTTACGTCATTTGGCAGTAATTATGAATCTGGATGAGGTGGAATTAGCTAGAACTCTATACCCACATATTCTTCAGGGTTCGATTATTTTACATCAACCAGATCCTCCATTTGATAAATTGCCTAAAACCTTTGAAGATGTTCCACTAACTCCTAGATACAACACCTTCAATATTAATGAAAAATCCTTTAATGTAGGACTATCACCATATACTACTCCTGAAGAAGACCCTGTAACTCAAGTTTCTTCACCAAAAGAAAGCCTTGAGCAAGCAAACACATTAAAATCAAATAACATACAAGCTGAGGAAGAAAACGTCAAAACTGCTACCATAACCGCTAAAAAACCCTACAAAATTATTTCTGTAGATGATAGTCCCACAATTCTTAAAGAAATTAGCCGTTATTTGGCAGATGAAAACGCTGCTGTAGTAACTATTAATGATCCAGTTAAAGCGGTAATGTCTATTATTAGACATAAGCCAGATTTGATTTTATTGGATCTGAACATGGCTGGAATTGATGGTTATGAATTATGCCGGATTATCCGTAATAATTCTATGTTTAAGGAAATTCCTATTATTTTCGTGACTGGTAATAAGGGAATTGTCGATAAGGTAAAAGCAAGAATGGTAGGAGCTTCTGGTTATTTAACTAAACCTTTTACTCGTACTGAATTGCTAAAAATGATATTTATGCACTTGGCATAAAGGTGACTGGGGACTGGGGACTGGGGACTGGTGACTGGTGACTGGTGACTGGGTTATTAACTTCCCCTACTTCCCCTACTTCCCCTACTTCCCCTACCTCCCCTACCTCCCCTACCTCCCCTACTTCCCCAATTCCCAATTCCCAATTCCCAATTCCCAATTCCCTATTCCCTGAGAACTGTGGCACAAGTTGTATTAGAAAACGTTTATAAAAGTTTCCCTCCCCGGAAGGGAGAAAGTGCGACTACCCAGCAGTCAGCACCAGCAAAGGAAGGTGCAGATAGCATGAATGTCTTACGACGCATTAATTTAACCATTACTGATGGTGAATTTATGGTGTTGGTGGGACCTTCTGGTTGTGGTAAAAGTACCTTGCTGCGGTTAATAGCAGGGTTAGAAGTGATGACTGCGGGTAATATCTGGGTAGGAGATAGCTTGATTAATGACTTACCCCCCAAAGCACGAGATATCGCCATGGTGTTTCAAAATTACGCCCTTTATCCCCACATGAGTGTTTATGACAACATTGCCTTTGGGTTACGTCGTCGATTTGGGGATGTGGAAAAAGTTGCTGCACCTGATTTTCGTAAGTGGGGAGAAAATTTGCTGGTGGGAGTAACTAAAAAACTACCCAAAGGACTGCGTTATCTTTCTGGGAAAGAACGCACCATAGAACAACAAGTGCGGAATGTTGCTCAATTATTACAAATAGAAGCTTTATTAAATCGTTTACCTAAACAGTTATCTGGAGGACAAAGACAACGAGTAGCATTAGGAAGAGCGATCGCCCGCAACCCCCAAGTATTTTTAATGGATGAACCATTATCTAACTTAGATGCTAAATTACGGGCAGAAACTCGCGCTCAAATCGTCAAATTGCAGCGCCAGTTGGGAACAACTACAATTTACGTCACCCATGATCAAACTGAAGCTATGACAATGGGCGATCGCATAGCCATTATGTCTGGTGGAAAAATTCAGCAAGTTGCCCCACCTTTAGAATTATATAATTATCCTGCTAACCGCTTTGTAGCTGAATTTATTGGTTCACCACCAATGAATTTTATCCCGGTACAATTTCACGCACCCTTATTAATTACCCATTCTGATTTTCGCTTTACCCTTCCAGAAATCTGGGGAAGTGCATTACAAAAATACGATGGAAAAACTGTAATTTTAGGTATTCGCCCAGAACACTTGATTTTAAGTGTAGCTGCAACCAAAAATTTACCAGTAAAAGTAGATTTAGTAGAGAATTTAGGAAATGATAGTTTTCTAGCTGTAAGAATATCTGACCCTGATTTAGCAACTCCAGATGGTCAAACTTTACAAGTACGAGTTCCCCCAGATAGATTCATCAGTTTGGGTGAACAACTTTGGTTATCACTGGTTTCAGAAAAACTACACTTTTTTGACCCAGAAACCGATTTAGCCATATTTCCTCAAGATCATAGATGATTTGGGGTAAGTATTCAGCTATGGCAATCTTTCATACCCAGATCCCCGACTTCACCAGATCAATTTATCATTTATGGACACAATAAATAAAAGAAGTCGGGGATCTTATGACCTTACCTGAATTCTTACGATTTGGGGAAGATGTGATTGGTAATGTTTTGGCTTTTTTTACATTTAATCCAATCACCAAAGCTGACATTTCCCCAGTCCCAAACTGAACTGATAACTTTGGATACACAGTGATTCCTAACTAACATTGTTGTCGGCTATGCCAACTTCTTCTCCCGATGGCTATTACGTACTTCTGCCTTTTGCTGACCACCAACTTCCAGATAAGCTATATCCTTAATTTTTCTACTCAAACAGCTAGGCGTTAAAGGACTATCAGACCTTTTTTCTGTTGCTGTTTTGGCAATTTTCAGATTTTCATTTGGTTGTGGGTTTGACCTACTATTCCGAGAGTTTTCTTTGATGAGTCGGTTATAAGTACGGTAAGGAATGTAATGCAGAGGATTATAACCAACAAACCGCAACATTAAAACACAAGCCCAGGAATACTTACCAGCGAGAATTGCTTCTACTACTTGGTCAAACTGTTCGGGATTGATTTTTTTATCTGGGTAGCCACTATTGCCAGCAATATCTTGATTCATGGTGAGTTTTAGTTTTATTTCAATGAAGTGAACTAGTCGCGTTTCTTTGAATGTTATTCAGTCAAGTGAAGAATTGATAAACTGCAATACTAATCGACCACACCAAGGGTTTTGGGTTGATAACACAGAAGACAATTGATATTCTTCTTACCTCTAGCTTCACCCAGAAATTTTGGTTTGGTTGATTACTATTTTGGAGACAGCTGTTGAATTAATTACAGGAATATATTGGTAATGGATTAGTAGCGAATGCTGAAAAAATAGATAAACTTTTCAACAGACACATCCAGAAATTTCTCAACTTCTCAGCGGTTCCCATAACTCCCAGTTAAAAAACCTATCCCTAAAACTGCTCTGTTGTGTTCGCTGCATCCAGATACTATGGAGCCAAGTTTTAGTTTTGGCAATTTTCGCTGCTAACTGGGTCTTTTTTTGTATGTTGGGGAGACACTGCAATAAATTAACTTTCAAAGCCAAGACTCCAGGGACTACTTTTTTTCCTCTAGCTGTAATCATCCCCAGAGTCCCAGTCATCACAGCTGTGATTTGCTTTCCTGGTGTGTAGCTGACTTGTGCAATCTTTCCTGTACACACCCAAATCATAACTATGGGCAAAAAATCTAACTTGTTCCCCCAAACTACATCAGGAAGGGCTGAAAGTTGCTTATTCTCCCAGGATGTTGACCTGTTGCTTTTATTTTTAATTACTATGTCACTACTTTGCGGTAGGACTGATAAAGTTACCGTTGGTGAAAGTACGAGACTTTCTATAATGGACACCTGACGAGGATTTAAATCAGAGAATTTTCTCCCTAAATTACCCCGTTGGTTTGATTTTTCGACTGCAATTGACCTGATGATTTGTTTCATGACCTGACCTGTGATTGAAAACCTGACTGTTTTTAATCAAGTCTGTGTACTGCTGTGATGTATTGACCCTGTTGTGCAGTTTTGTAACTTCGTGGTTGTGGTTGCTAGTAAAAACAACCGCCCTTGGTTACTTATTGACTGTGATTTTTGCTAACTAGTAAATGCAAGGTAAAAATTTACCATTTTTCTGTAATCTAGCGATTTGAGTAGATGCAGTTGTGTCCTTTTAAAATTCCACAAGCTTTAATTCAATAGATGTTACCTGGCTATTATTGTATAACTTGCAGCCGAAATTTAGTACAACTTTTCAGTAAAGTTTCATAATTTTTAATTCGGACGCGAAGATGATTCATATTGGCATCTAAAAGACTACATTCGTATTTATACTATTTTTTTTCGCCAATGTCATCTGCCACTTTGGCAGTCTTATAAGTTAAATTTACTGAATATCTCAGAATGTTCATTTAGGCATTGTGCAACTTTGATTTTTGTCCCAGTTTTATCAAAAAAATGAGGGGTAACACCCCCTATTTTATGTAACGAAAAACTTTTATCGGGTTTAATTTATCAACAAATATTACCCTTGCCTAAATTCAAAAAACCTTATAAATAAACAACTTCAGAGACTTTTAGAAAAACAAATACCTGATTTTTATAAAAATTAGCTCTAAGAGTTTAGTGATTATATATTGTTATATGTTTTTCTTGGAGGTCTGATCAGAAAATTGTTCTAGGCTACATCTATCCTCAATAGTATCAGATGAATACAGAGTAATAATTGTGTAGTAAGCAGTTAGATAATCCAGCTATTAAGTTATCGCTGATACTTTTTTATGATATACTATATTTAGCATCTTTATCACACAAAGTTAGACATAAAAAAAACACCCTGAAGCGGGTGTGTTAACAAAAAAATAAGGGGCTTAACCTGCATATAACCATATAATTAAATAGCTAAATCTAAATTAAGCGACTAAAACTATTTTGAATTTATTTAAAGATAATTTTTAGTTTTTGTGAAGTAAATCAACTCGGATCATATATGAATGATAATGATTATTTAAATTCTTTATAAATGCAAATCCAAGGAGTTAATTGTGATGAGTTTTTGTTTGGGACACTATAAAAATTTGATACTTCGGTTAAAAATCACCATTTAGTCGAGATTCAACAAACTCGATTACTTTTGACTTGCCAATTAGAAATTAAAGAGTTAGAATATAATTCCCTAAAAGCCCAACATCGTTTCTATGGGTAAGAAGGGTAAAACCACTTGTGAACCTGACTTTTTCTCAATCAAGGTTGATGAGAAAACACAATTAACACCAAAACTGCATGGTGCTGTATTTCAGACTCTGGGTAAAAGTAATTTTCCTGGTTGTGCATCTGTTGTTCATTTTTATAGTTTTCTTTTAGATGGCTGGTAGTAAATTCTTATAAACTTGTTACTACCTTCTTAATTACATTGTTTTACAGCTTAAAATCGATTGTGCTTAGTTAATAAATTCGACAATCATATATTTTTGCTGATGGAACAGGTAATGATGGCATATTTTAAACATGGATATCGGGGTTTAAAACTTTCGACTATTATCATTACTTATCTTTTCTCAGGTTTCCGGGAATAACCGGAAAATAAAAGCACATTCTTTTAGATAGATTGTTTAAACCCACAAAGATATTTATTCTCAGCAAATCTTAAGAAATTCTATGATTTTTACTTCCGTCTCATCATCTGTGATTAGTCGCAATATTAACAAGCTGGTAAAATATAGGATATAAGCATGGCTTAGGATGCTGACACCACAAGAGTTTTACCGTTCAGGAATAGGTAAAAAAATTAGTATCGGCTTAATAAAAATCAAGCTATGTATCACAACAAAAGAATGCAGTGTACATTAGCTTGACAAATTGGTGATGATAGGGAAAATGCGATTTAGTTAAGTATTTCTATTCTCTCTGTGTCTTCTGTGGTTAGTTTAAAAAAGCACTTTGACAAAAAATCGGACTTAACTGAAGCATATTGAATTATGATGTGTTTTATTTTCTTACCTTCTGTTCACAAGCATAAATAAATAGCCCAAATAGCCATTGCACGCAAATATGTACTAGCACGAAAAGTACCAGCAGCAGTAATAGCTTCTGGAGTGCGAAACTGTAAACCATTGTCGTAGATTTGTTTAACCACTGCTTCAGTCAAGCGCATAGATTCATCTTTCATCCCCATCTGTACTAAAAATGCAGCTAAACCAAAATTAATACCAGTCCAAACTTCTTGAGGATGGGTAGAATGAGGGTTTTCTGGAGAACCGTCAGGAAGGACACCATTAGCAGCACCAAACTTACCATCTTGGAACTTGAGGAAACAAGCATCATATACAGTTGTTAAAGCAGAAAGGGCGTGATTTGTGGGGATAATATCGGGTAAATTAAGTAAACGAGCGTAGAATTGCCCACATAATTGGTCAGCCATCACCACATTTGAACCGCTTTCACTATCCAAGCGGTAAAACTTCCCATTCCAAAGCTTTTCTTGATAGATTGGTTTTGCTTGACTTAACCAAGTTTGATAAATTAACCTCTGTCCCTCTGCGTCCTCTGCGCCTCTGCGGTTCGTTAAAACATCACAAATAGCAATAGCAGCCTCCAAAGCGGCCAACCACAAACCACCACAGTAAGCACTAACACCATTTAACCGCCAATCATCAAAAGTTTGATCAGGTGCGCCAGAATTTTCTGGGATACCATCTGCATCTAAATCAAATTTTTTCACATAATCGAGAGTCTGCACAATTGCGTCCCAACAATCTGCGAGAAATTCGATATCATCTGCACCAGTAAAGATAAAATCGCGGTACACTTGCAAAACAAAATCACAACCTAAATCTTTCCACAGATTGCAATCTTGATAACTGGTATAGTTAGTTTTTTCCCAGACGTGTTCATTCGGTGCGCCTAAGTCGTGGGGTGTAGCACCTGCTACTTTGCGGATGGCGTTAGGGCTTTCGGCGTTGATGGTGAGATAATAACCGATAATTCTAGTTCTATCATCACTTTGGGGAATTGCCCTAGCAAAAGCGCGAATGACAGCTTTTTCCAGTTCTGGGAATAACATCAATAACCCAAAAGAACCGTATAACCGCACATCTAAACTTTCATACCAGCGGTAATCGAGACATTCTAACACTGCAAATTGGCCGATGGGGTCTTTTTCTGTTGCTGCACTCCAGAGAGTTCCACCGCTGGTTAAGTCGTACAGTTCGTTAAATAAAGCCATTTTGAACCAGTCGGGTAAGTCTGATTTTGACAAAATGGGATTTTGCCAAGTTTGAATTTGCGATCGCCAATTTTGATATTCTTTAAGTGCAGTAGTCGCAATCTGCCAAGCATTATCACCACTACAACCAAAAAAGTCTGTATATCTGCGATAATAATTCACTCCCGCAGCAAATTCTGTGACGGGAAAATCCCAACTTAGCACAAAAGGAACTTCCAAATTTTCCCCAGGTTGCAAAGTGAAACGCACCGCAATAGCCGCACCTAAACGAGTATTTTCATCTGCGGGAGTTTCATATATATAATTAGGTAAAGAACCATTTTCAGAAAAACTTTGCCAAACATCTTCACCATTACCCACAGGATTAAATCGGGAATGATGAAATATTTCAACTTGGGGATTTTTAACGGTTGAAATACACCAAGTTCCGTCACCTTCTTGGACAGTTTCACTATTATCAACTCGACCTAAAACACAACCTAAATATTTATCATCTTCTGCTAACCAATTATAATTATTTTTGCTTTCTCCCCAACGTGGTTGATATTCATAAACAGGACTTCCATCATCTCTAACTTTTACTTCTGGAGATTTCAAAGAATTGGTAAACCAACCCACCATATTTTCCCAAGTTAGCATGATGCTAATAGTAATTGGTGCATTAGTTGGGTTGTGTGCTTTCCACAAGAAAACCGCGACAGGATAACTAGTTTCTTGATAATTATCTGCCCAAATTGGCGAAAATTGCTCACAAGTTAATTGAGTTTTTAAGACATTTTCATAAACAAACCAACTGCGGGGATAAAGTGCATGATATGTTCCTGAATTCTGTTCCTGAGACTGTGGATACCATTGCCAAGATTGCAGTGTATTATCTTCTGGACGTTGGGTAGATAATGCGTAAGCTTGTCCAGATTCAAAAACACTAAATTGACAAGCAGGAACGTTTTTAAAAGTATGTTCTCCCCCGTCAATGTGCCACAGGTTAAAATCTCCCCGTGAAGAACGTCCTATACACCCTGCACCAAAGCCACCAAGGGGCATTCCGTGCCAGGGACCATCATCAATATTACTAGGATAACGGACGGTGTAGGGCTTATCCCAGCCTAAGCCAAGGGGACGTTTCCAAGTGCAGGGGGGTATTTGGGGGTGGTGGTTTGTCATGGTTTGAGTTTCACGGGTTGACGCTTATGAAGACTAGCGCGATGTGTGATTTTTCTCAAGTCATCTCTGGTGCGTTCTTTGTGTCTCTGCGCGAAATGGAATGTTTTTGGGAATAATTTGTTATATTAAGTTTAGTTGCATTAATTTGAGGTTAATAAACAGATGACACAGGAATTAATAGACCTCAGAAATAGTATTTTAGAAAACCGTTATGCAGATGCTTTAGCCATTGTAGATGAGTTGGAGGGGATGAGTAAACAGGCGATTATTAGAAATATTCAATCTTTTGTCAAGATTTTGTTAATTCATTTGATAAAAAATCAGATAGAAAAAAGATTAACTAATTCTTGGGCGACTTCTATTCGTAATTCTGTAATGGAAATTAAAAGATTGAATCTGAAAGAAAATAAAAAATCTTATTATATTAATGCAGATGAATGGGAAATTTTGATTTTAGAGGAAGTGATAGAGGAAGCTATAGCTAATGCTAGTGAAGAGGTTTTAAATGGTGCATATAATCAATTTCAATTAGCGGAAATAGTATCTAAAACGGATTTATTACAAACTAGTTTCAAATTTTTAAATCTAACTTATGAACATTCAGCTAAAACTTTACCTAATGCTATAGCAGAAGTTTTAATTCAATTACCAGGAGGGGAAAATTGGATTAATCGTAAGGGTTAGAGGGAAAAAGGGCTACTGAATTCACGCAGCAACACACACAACCCGAAACCCGATATGGTAGCTACTGCTGGTCGCATCAATATTATGGCGAGATGCCGAACGGCAATTAGCAGGATAGGTTCGCCAAGAACCACCGCGCAACAAACGAGACTTATTATTATTAATATCTATCCATGCACTGCCATCTATAGATACTTTTTCATAACTATTGTACGAATTATCTTGACACCATTCCCAGACATTTCCGTGCATATCATATAATCCAAATTCATTGGCTATTTTAAAACTTCCTACTTCTGTTGTTTTTTCTCCATAAACTCCTTTAACTCCATTACCATAAATGTAGTTACCATCATAATTAGCTAATTCTGTTGTTATGGTTTCGCCAAAATGAAATGGTGTAGTTGTTCCGGCTCGACAAGCATATTCCCATTCCGCTTCACTGGGCAGCCTATAGGGTCTTTGAGTATGATTTGATAGTCGGTTACAAAACTCTACCGCATCATGCCAAGAAACCGATTCTACAGGGCGATTTGCTCCTTTAAAATATGAGGGGTCCAGTTTTAGTTCTTGGTTGACTTGAGGTAAAGCGGCTACTGCTTGCCATTGTGCTTGGGTTATTGGATATTTACCAAAGCAAAAGGGTTTAATGGTAACTTCATGTTGAGGTCTTTCATCGCTTGTACTTCTTAGTTCTTTTTCTAGTGAACCCATGCGAAAACTACCCCCAGGGATTAACACCATTTCTAATGCAATGCCATTTCCTAAGTTTTCTGTAAAGTATTGAGCTGTTTTTTTATGACGTTTAATAATAGTTTTTGGCATGATTTTTTGTCTGAATCAGGATTTACTGTTACTGAGCGAAGTCGAAGTACAGGATTAAAGGATTAACAAGATAATTTACTTTATTTAATCGTTTCCGTTTTAATTTCTTGCATAATTTGAGAAACTGCTTCTTCTGATTGCAGATGACGTGATAAAACCTGTGCAGTTGTATTTAACAACCTTTCATTAAATAACTTGGCTATGTCTTCTCGTAAACCTTGCCCAATATAGAATTTTAACAAGGCTTCTATAGATATATCTTTATCAGCAGCTACTTCTTCCAAAGATGCTAAGGTATCTGTAGGTATTTTGATAGATACAACTTCTGTGGCACGGGGACGCAGTTGTAATTTCAGTTCTTCATTATTGTTCATATAATCTCCTTTCGCTTTTTGTTGCTAGACGTGCAGAAATAATTCTGTTGCGGGCGTCAAATATACAACATTACCTGCATATTTTAAAAGTAAAAAACTTTACTAGCAATACTTTATAAGGCTTCTCGCTTCCACTGTTTAATAGAGTAGGGGGGATTAGCCAAAACACCTTTACTTTTACCCCAAACAATAAAGGACGAGTATCAAACCCGTCCCTTAAATAATTACCTAAAACCTTGAATTTAGTTGGTTTTGCTTGTTTTTTCAAAAAAGGCGACACCCGGATTTGAACCGGGGGATGGAGGTTTTGCAGACCTCTGCCTTACCACTTGGCTATGTCGCCGCACCTACAATTACTAATATTATCACCTTTTTCCCTCAATTGCATCCCTTGAGGAAAAATTTTTTTGTTAGTTCTTCCCAATCCCCAATCCCCAATCCCCAATACCCAATCCCCAATCCCCAATCCCAAACTCAGGATTATTTCACCTCATCAGCAAAATTAGCCCAGCGCACAAAGTAAAATGGACCTGCCACAGAACCCCAAATATGCTCATCTGTGTCAGGATTTCGTCCTCTGTCGCGGCTGATAAATTTTTCACCATCAATTTCAAAATCGCTATCTAAATAGGTTCTTTGCCCGTTACGGATGACAATGCAGCCTTTTCCTGGTTCGACTGTGCCTTTGAAGTGAGTACCAGTCCACTCTACAATCATGTTACAACCGGAGAGCTTTTCTAAGCGATCGCTCGTTAAACTTTGTAACCGTGGTAAATCACGAGATGCACCGAAAAAGTCTTTTTCATCTTTGACAGTATAGTTTTCAATATGGATTTTATCCCCTACTGACAGCAAATTTAACACCCGCACCCGATAGGGTTTATTCAGCATATAGTCATAAGCTTGTTCCACAAAAAAACTTACCCCTGATAATAACCCTCCATTGAGAGGACGCATACATACACGAATATGGGCATAAAAAGCTGGATTTTCAAAAACTTGGGCTTGGTTGCTAAAATCAGCGGCCATCCAACGGGCTAAGGTAACAATATCGGTAGAATGAGTCATGACAATTTTGAGTTTTGAATTTTAGTACACAGGCTGAAAACTACCTGCAACGCATTTGCTAATTTTAAACCTTGGTGTGTAAGCGAAACAGTGGCAAACACTCAGAAAACAGAACATTTCGGGTCAGAAACAGAAAATTGGCCAAAATGTTTTATAATTTTTACATTTTAACTAATTATCAACTTCGTCAAATATTTATTAAAAGTTAACCTGTACCTAACCCAAAATTAATTTCTAGATTACTTTGTTGTGTAATTTTGTAACCTAGACGTTTAATTTTCAACGTTTTTTAACGTAATAAAAGCATTGTTCTTGTAGAGCAATTGAGCGTAAATTGTACGTCTAATAAACTTAGGAGTGTTCTTGTGAACAGAATTAATATTAAGCTTAACAGCTTGAAAGCATTAGGTGTAATTTCATTGATGACCGCCACCTTGGGTATATCAATGTCTGCGGTTCAGTCTCAAAGTGTTAGCACAATCAAGATTGACGGTTCTAGTACCGTTTTCCCCGTTACTGAAGCAGTAGCAGAAGAATTCCAAAAATCTCAAAGAGGTAAAATTAGAGTTACCGTTGGGGTTTCTGGTACTGGTGGGGGCTTTAAAAAATTCTGTCGCGGTGAAACAGACATATCCAATGCTTCTCGTCCCATTCTCCAAAAAGAAATTGATGAATGTAAAAAAGCTGGTATTCGCTACATCGAATTGCCAGTAGCTTATGATGCTTTAACTGTTGTGATTAACCCAGGTAACACTTGGGCTAAAAACCTAACTGTTGCAGAACTCAAGAAAATCTGGGAACCAGCAGCCCAGGGCAAAATTAATAACTGGAATCAAGTACGTGCGGGTTTCCCTAATGCACCTTTGAAGTTATTTGGTGCTGGTACTAACTCTGGTACTTTTGACTATTTCACTGAAGCAATTGTTGGTAAATCTAAATCTAGCCGTGGTGATTTTACCGCCAGTGAAGACGACAACGTACTTGTACAAGGTGTAGCTCGTGATAAGAACGCCCTTGGTTTCTTTGGTTTTGCTTACTACGCAGAAAACAAGAATAAACTCAAATCAGTACCAATTAATGGTGTTGCTCCCTCGGAAACAACAGTAAAAAACGGTACTTACAATCCCTTGTCCCGCCCCATATTCATCTATGTTAGTGACAAGGCGGCTAATAAACCAGAGGTAAAGCAGTTTGTACAATATTACTTGAAGAATGCACCTAAGTTAGTCAAAGAAGTAGGATATGTAGCCTTACCAGGTTCAGCTTACACCACTTCTCAAAGCCACTTCAATAAGAGGAGATTTGGTAGCATATTTGGTGGTAAAGAAGCAGTTGGGCTGAAAATTGACGAATTAATGCGTCGTGAAGCTAAAGAATAAAAGCACTTACGCAACTGGCACATTGGTATGGTGCGTTAGACTGCATAAATACCGCAAATAAACAGATTGTTGATATCTGACTCACCCTACAACAGATTTTTGGTGTGAAACTTGCGTAAGTCCTAAATAATCTAAGTTCAGAAATTTGAAATTCCTCACAATTCACTAAAGGGAGGTTTTATACCTCTCTTTCTTGATCTCAAGTCATCTACAAAATTAAATTTCCAGCATGATTAATGCCAAACAAAGTCAATTTTCACCAAAGCTAACGCGCGATTTACGAGAACGAGCAATTGAGTCTATCTTGTTTCTGGCTGCTCTTTCTTCAGTAGCTACTACGGCAGCAATTATTGGTATATTGCTTTATGAGTCCATACTATTTTTCCAGAAAGTATCTTTGTGGGAATTTCTTACAAGTAGCCAGTGGACACCATTGTTTGATGACAAAAACTATGGTATTTGGCCACTAGTTTCAGGAACTTTCGTGACTACAGTAGTAGCCTTATTCGTAGCTATACCACTGGGTACAATTATTGCTATTTATCTAAGTGAATTTGCTCCACCTATAGTTAGGGAAACAGTTAAACCAGCTTTAGAGCTATTAGCGGGCATTCCTACAGTAGTGTATGGTTACTTTGCATTATTATTCGTTACACCACTGTTGCAAAAGATTTTGCCAAATCTGCCTGGTTTTAGTATGTTAAGTGCCGGGTTAGTTATTGGCGTGATGATCATTCCTTACGTTAGTTCCCTAAGCGAAGATGCCATGCGGACAGTACCTTCCAATCTGCGAGAAGGTTCGTATGCAACTGGGGCGACTCGCTTACAGACAGCATTACGAGTAGTATTACCAGCAGCTATTTCTGGCATCATTGCAGCTTACATTTTAGGAATTTCTCGTGCAGCTGGAGAAACGATGGTAGTGGCGATCGCTGCCGGTGGACAACCTAACTTAACCCTCAACCCAATGGAACCAGCGGCGACAATGACCGCCTATATTGTCTCAGTGAGTCTTGGTGACTTACCTCATGGCAGTTTAGAATACGAAACTATCTTTGCCGTCGGACTAACTTTAGTGCTAATGACTTTGGTATTTAACATTATTGGTCATTTTCTCACCAAGCGTTATCGAGAAATTTACTAAATAGGTGACAGGGAATAAGTGACAGAAAAGAGTTTTTCCTAATTACCAATTATACTAAACACGTTTGAGACATGGACTTTTACAAAATTACGAAAAACCTAGATTTGTAGGGGTAAAGCATGAGCTAAACCCCTACCCACAGAATCAAATGATTAAGCCGTGTTGAGTATAGCTATTACCAACCAAAACGAGAAGTTGTATAACTTGGTTTCTGAAAATGACAACTCTAAATATTCAAGAAGTCCGCAGGACTATTACCCGCAATAAACGCTCAGAATATATTTTTAACATCATTGGCTTTTTGTCGATGCTGATTGGTATTATTACACTAATTGCTTTGTTATTTGACTTGGCTAGTGATGGCTTACCACGTCTTTCCTGGCAATTTTTGACATCTTTCCCCAGTCGCAAATCAGAAGAAGCTGGTATTCTTTCCGCTTGGGTAGGAACGCTGCTAGTAATGTCAGTAACAGGATCTGTAGCAATTCCTGTGGGCATAGCATCGGGAATTTACTTAGAAGAGTATGCCAGAAAAAACTGGATTTCTGATTTAATTGAAATTAACGTCACTAACTTAGCAGGAGTTCCTTCAATTATTTACGGACTTCTGGCTTTGGGAGTATTTGTCTATGGCTTACACCTGGGAGAAAGTATTCTCACTGCTGGGTTAACCTTGGCATTATTAGTTTTACCAGTAGTAATTGTTTCCACCCGTGAGGCTTTGCGGGCTATTCCTAATAGTATCCGTGAAGCTGCTTATGCCGCAGGTGCTTCCAAGTGGCAAATGATTTGGGATCATATTCTCCCTTACTCAACAGGCACAATTATTACTGGTATTATTGTGGCTATGGCGCGGGCTATTGGTGAAACTGCACCTCTAATTACCATTGGGGCGCTAACATTCATTGCCTTTTTGCCAGAACCTCCATTTACAAGTCAGTTCCCTTATATTTCTTTTTCTTGGTTACTAGCTCCGTTCACAGTCATGCCCATACAGATGTTCGATTGGATATCTCGCCCCCAGGCTGACTTTCAAGTAAATGCAGCTACCGCAGGTGTTGTCCTCATTGTCATTACTTTGGCTATGAACTCTGTAGCTATGTATATCCGTTATCGTTTACGCAAAACAATCAAATGGTAGAAACTAAATCTTCAAATCCCAAAAGACCTATCAAAGCTACTGTTAATTATCTCAATTTCTACTACGGTGGCACTGTTCATGCTCTCAAAGACATTAATATGTCCGTAGGTGAGCATCAAGTAACAGCAATGATTGGTCCGTCTGGATGTGGCAAAACTACTTTGTTACGTTGTTTTAATCGGATGCACGATCTTTATCCGGGAAATCGCTATCAAGGAGAAATAGCCTTAGAACCAGATGGAATTAACTTACTCGGTAAAAAAGTTGACCCGATTGAGGTGCGGATGCGGATTAGTATGGTATTTCAAAAACCTAATCCTTTTCCCAAGTCAATTTATGAAAATGTGGCTTATGGTTTGCGGGTCAGAGGTGAATCTAGACGCGGAGTGATTGATGAGAAGGTAGAGAAAGCTTTAAACGGTGCAGCTTTGTGGAGTGAAGTTAAAGATCGCTTGCATGATTTGGCTTTTAATCTTTCTGGGGGTCAACAACAACGGTTGTGTATTGCTCGCGCTTTGGCTACTGATCCAGAAATGATTCTCTTTGATGAGCCAACATCTGCTCTTGACCCTATAGCTACTGCTAGTATTGAAGAATTAATTGCTGAATTAAAAAAAACAGTGACAATTCTGATTGTTACTCACAATATGCAGCAAGCAAGCCGTGTATCTGACTATACAGCCTTTATGTATTTAGGTGAATTGGTAGAGTTCAATAGAACTGAGGTGATTTTTAATACCCCAGTCCAGCAAAAAACCGCTGACTACGTAAATGGTCGTTTTGGTTAAAGAGTTAACTCATTACCAACTAAAAATTTATAAAGTAAGCCCTAAGTAGGGTTTGCTGAATAAAACTAAAACCGTTTATTAATAAGGGTTTTGCGAATTTTTAGAACAAAAAAGTGCAAGGGTTTGGCAAATTGAGTCTCAAAACAGTTGCATTTTTCCTTGTCGGATATAGGAAATTAAGTATATCCAGATGGCTGAAACTGTTCCCTGTTCCCTGTTCCCTGTTCCCTACCCTCACAGACAACTTTTTCAGTAAGCCCTAAGTAGGGCTTTATAGAAAATTAGAAAAGTTGTAATTTCTATGACGGGCTAGAATTTGGCATAGAACAGCCCAAGATATTTTTGTTGCCTGTACTTACAATTTTAATTTTAGATTAATTATTAACCAAAGCGTCCAGCAACATAATCACGGGTACGTTCATCTAAAGGGTTACGAAAGATTTGACCTGTAGCCCCAAATTCTACCATTTGTCCGATCCGACTTTCATCAGTGTTAAAGAAAGCTGTGAAATCAGAAACGCGGGTTGCTTGCTGCATATTGTGAGTAACAATCACAATGGTTAACTCCGAGCGCAAGCGGTAAATGAGTTCTTCAACTTTCAGTGTAGCAATGGGATCTAAAGCTGAACAAGGTTCATCCATTAATAAAACTTTTGGTTTTACTGCTAAAGCACGAGCTATACATAAACGCTGCTGTTGTCCACCAGAAAGTCCTAAAGCAGATGTGTTGAGTTTATCTTTAACTTCATCCCAAAGTGCTGCACCTTTAAGAGCAGATTCCACAATTTCATCTAATTTTGCTTTGGGAAATCTACCGAGAATTCTGACCCCATAAGCAACATTTTCGTAGATATTCATGGGAAAAGGATTAGGTTTTTGGAACACCATCCCAATTTCTCGGCGTAAGCGGTTAAGGTTAACGCGAGAATCATAAATGTTTTGACCAAAAAATTCTATGCTCCCTTCAGTTCTTACTTTTCCTTCTAATTCACTAATCCGATTTAGGGTTTTAATGAAAGTGGATTTACCACAACCACTCGGTCCAATAATCGCAGTTACTTGGTTTTTATAGATATCTAATGATATCCCTTCAATAACTTTGGCATTGGTGTAATAAAAGCTGAGATTTTTGACTTTGATTGCTGTAGTTAATTTACTCATCTTCATATTCAGTTTGAGAAACAATTTTCTTCAATTTAACCCTCTTTTCGCCTTTCTTAGTAATTAGACGAGAAAATAAGCTAAAAAACAAAGCTAAACTCAATAAAATTAACGCGGCTGTCCAAACTAATTCACTTATTGCTGGGTCAGGATTGTTGTAAAGATTGAAAATTAATACTGGTAAAGATGCGGTAGGAGTTAATAAGTTATCTGACCAGTTTTGACTAAACAATGCTGTAAAAATTAGAGGTGCTGTTTCACCGGCTGCACGGGCTACTGCTAAGGAAATACCTGTTGTAATTGTGGGGACAGCAGGAGAGATGACAACTCGGAATATTGTTTGTAAACGAGTTCCACCTAAAGCAGCCGAAGCTAGGCGTTGATCGCTAGGAATAAGTTTCAATGCTTCTTCTGTTGTCAATGCAATTACTGGTAACATGAGAACGCTTAAAGCAAAGCCTCCAGCTAAGGCGCTAAATTCTTTTGTTGTTAAAACAACTACACCATAAGCGAACATTCCTACAACAATTGAAGGTACACCTGTCAGAACTGAGGTAATAAAGCGGACAATATTAACTACTTTGCTAGTTTTCGCAAATTCTGCTAAAAAAATGCCAGTCATTATCCCTACAGGAATGCTGAAAAACCCAGCAATACAGACCATGATTACAGTACCAAAAATCGCATTGGCAAATCCATTGTCGATTAATGGTTTATATAACATCTCTAGTTTAAAGCTAGATGATCCTTTGACAATAATTTGCCAGAAAATTGATCCTAAAGGAAAAAATGCCAGCAAACTCAACCCCAAAGAGAGTCCATTCATTAGATAAGTGAATATTTTTCTCTCTGGTGGTAAAGGGGTGCAAAGCTCTTTGACTAGAGATTCATCTAGTTCTGAATTTAGAAAACCACTCATATCAATTTTGGGTTTTGGAGTTTAGATTTTGAATTTTCAACACTACACAAAGTTATTTATTTTTTTTGCCAACCCATTGTACTAATAATCCAGCACCGATATTAATAATTAGGGTTAGTACAAACAAAATCAAACCCAAATAGCTTAATGCACCAATATGTAATCCTCTTTCTGCTTCGGCAAATTCGTTGGCTAAAACAGCAGGAATTGTGTAAGCTGGATCTAATAAAGATATGCTGATTTGAGCAGAGTTGCCAATTACCATTACTACGGCCATTGTTTCACCAAGTGCGCGTCCTAGAGCGAGCATGGCCGCACTCACCATACCAGAAAATCCGGCTGGTAACAAAACGCGAAATATTGTTTCCCAACGAGTTCCTCCCAAAGCCATTGATGCGCTACGCAATTCTTTGGGAATGACCAACAATACATCACGAGAAATTGCTGCCATCGTTGGGATAATCATAATGGAAAGAACAATTCCAGCTGTCAACATATTGTTGCCGGCGGGGTATTCTGTATTAAATAGAGGGATGAATTTAAAGGTGCTGCCTATCCATTGTTGTATTGGTTCTACGATAGGAATAAACACGAAAATCCCCCACAAACCAATGATGACGCTAGGTATAGCGGAGATGGTTTCAATGACGAAAGCAATGGGGGCTGTAATATAGGTTGGTAAGAAATCTTCACTGGTGACTAAGGCGACTGATATACCGATGGGTATAGTTAGGACAAGAGCGATCGCACTACTTACAAGTGTACCGTAAATATAAGTTAATGCCCCAAAGTTTTCATTACCTGTATCCCAATCTTGTCCCCACAAAAAGCCGAGTCCAAATTTAGCTACTGCTGGTTCAGCTTCATGATAAATTACCAAACACATGACAAATAGTGTTGCTACAGTGGTAGCAGCAAATAGATAAACCAACCAGGTAAACCCTTGATCTAATCGGAAATTTAGACCACCATTGGCATTTAAATCTATATTTTCACCATCTAGATTAGTTGATGAATTACTATCACTTGAATCAAAGAAATTGGCCATAAAATCTCAATCAGTAGAATATTGTTATCCAAGTAAAATCAAAATAAAACCCCAAACTTGAGAATCATTAATGATTTCTGAAAAATTTCACGTAGTAGACATGGAGTGAAAATTAAATACAGCAGATTGTAAGAAAAGTTTTCGGCGAATATAAAGATGCCTCCGGCTCCCGTTAGGGATACGCTACTACACAAGCGAAGTCCACCTATTCCTTCGGTCCCGTAAGGGATACGTGGACTAATGAAAAATCAAGGCTTCTGAACCCACGTTCGCCTCTGGCGTTCCCGAAGGGTAGGTGGGTTTTGTCTGTGTAGCCGCGATTTATAATCGCCCAGAGAGTATGAATTTAGACTTTTCAAACACCCTCTAAGGTCTCTACCTTGTTTTTACAGGAGATGTCTAATGTAAAGTGGTTATTGCCACCCTACTTGTATTTTCAAAATCAAACAGGAGTAACTACTTGACGGTGCTATTTACTGTCTGTAGCACACGGTTTACAACTGCACTAGGAATTTTGGTGTAGTTGAGGTCATCATTGTATTGTTGACCGTCTGTGAGTACCCAATTAATCCATTTTTTAACTGCATCAGCTTTTGCAGGGTCAGCATACTGCTTATAAACCATCATCCAAGTTAAACCAACAATAGGATAACCCTGTCCTGGATCTCCTACAAATACGCGGTAGTTACTTGGGAATTGCACTGCTGATAAAGCCGCGTTGGAAGTTTGCAAGGAAGGAGCAACAAATTCTCCTTTTTTATTTTGCAATTCGGCGGATTTTAGTTTGTTTTTAGTAGCATAGTCATATTCAACATAACCAATAGCTCCAGGAGTACGGGATACTAAAGCTGCTACCCCTGGATTTCCTCTACCTTTGAGAACGTTAGGTAAGTTCCATTTGGGTGCAGTACCAGTACCGATTCTGCCCCGGAAATAACTACTAATTGTACTTAAATGATTGGTGAAAATAAAGGTTGTACCGCTACCGTCAGCGCGAACTACAAATCTAATTGGTTGCTTGGGTAGGTTAACTCCTGGGTTATCAGCTTTAATTTTGGGGTCACTCCAGTTGGTAATTTGACCGGAAAAAATCCCTGGGAATGTAGACCGAGATAATCTGAGTTTATTAACGCCAGGAAGATTATAAACAATTGAAACTGCACCACCAGCAGTAGGTACTAAAATTACGCCATTTTTAACTTGAGCCATGTCACTATCTGTCATGGCTGCATCACTAGCGCCAAAATCTACAGTTCCAGCAATGGTTTGACGAATACCACCACCGCTACCAATTGCTTGGTAGTTAATTTTCATGTTGGGGTATTTTTTTCTAATTTCACGAGCATAACGTTCATAAAGGGGAGCGGGAAAAGTTGCTCCTGCTCCGTTTAAGGTTTGAGCTTGAGCGATCGCTGTCAAAACAGGACTAAATGCTACAGCTACACCTAACGCTGAAGTAGTGACTACACGATGCAAAATTGTGGTTAAAAAAGTCATAGTACCTCGTATTTAAAGGAATATTTTCTGGATAAAATTACAGCCTTAAACCAAGTTTATACTTAGGAATTAAGTTAAAATTAATACGAGTTAAAGAATACGTTAAACTATGGTAATCTCTTGTAATTTTTGTGTAATTATTGATGCCTCATGTGACTTGAAGAAGATTTTGGCAAAGCTATGGATTTATCTTTTTCTCGACAAGCGATCGCCCTTGTAACTGCTTTCTGTACAATTGCTAGACATAGCTTAAAATCTCTAACAGAGATATTGGGTAAATGTGCATGAGTGAAACTACAGACACTATTTTCGGTAAAATCATCCGTCGGGAAATTCCTGCAAACATTGTTTATGAGGATGACTTGGCTTTAGCCTTTACAGATGTTAACCCCCAAGCACCAGTTCACATCCTTGTTATCCCCAAAAAACCCATAGTTAACATAGCTACAGCCGAACCTGAAGATCAAGCACTATTAGGACATTTGTTATTAACTGTGCAAAAAGTCGCAGCACAAGCTGGACTAGAAAACGGTTATCGCGTAGTGATGAATACAGGTAATGATGGCGGTCAAACGGTTTACCACCTACATATACACATCTTAGGAGGACGGCATCTCTCCTGGCCTCCTGGTTGATTTTTGCCTCTAATCTATAAATCTTGTGGTGTGGGCAATCCTTGCCCGCACAGAAGCTTCTGTCAATCCAATTACAATAAATGTCTGAATCAGAATTTTCAGGATTATAGGATTTACAGGATGTGGTTTTTTCGTTGGAGTTTTGATTTTTGGGATGTGAAAGGTTTACATTAACTTGACTATAGTGCTAGTATGGCAGTCAAGTTCCGATAAGTGATACTTGGTTCTGCTAAAAGGTGAACTTAACGGAGTCTGTACCTATTAGTCCTAATCTAATGTTTACTGGAAATATCAGATGATGTTGGATGCTATGGGAACTAATAAGAAAGTTAAAATTACATTTACTTGCAGTCCAGAGTTGAAAGAAGAGTTACAGCAATGGGCTGACAGTGAAAACAGAACATTATCAAACCTTGTAGAAACTTTGTCAGAAAAAGCAGTTACGGAACAGAAACAAATGCAAAAACCAGGTTAAGCAATTTGCACCAACCTTATTAAATGACTAGACCAGAATATACAGAAGCATTTCTCAGAGCGAGAAAGGCTTTAAGACGGGGTAAATGTCCCAGTGAGCAAGACATTGAGCATATCTACCAGCAAGGTTGGCAAACTCACCTGGGAGAAACTGAAAAAGAGTTACTAGAGCAATGTCTAAAGGAGTATGATGACGATGACAGTAGCAACCTGTATTGAAACTGTGCAGCAGTGGCTAAACCAAACCAATGGGTTAAAATTGGTACAGGCAACGAACAATGAAGGTAAACCTATTACTTCAGATGAAATCTTGGCATTAGCAGAACGTTGTGAATGGGTGGAAGCTGATGATATTTCTGATACACCCTATGCCAAAGACGGTTATTTGTACCATATTACTTTAGAACTTGGTTGGGGTAATCCTGATGAGGTTTATACACAACCCAATGCTGATAATTCTAGGGTGTTGTTTTTCAATGCCTATTATCAGTAAATATTCATTTGGCGATTAGCTATAGCGACTAAACACGCTACGCTATCGCCAATACCAAAGTAACTCATCCTGAAAATCCTTAAATCCTGGATATCCTGATTCAGAAAAGAATTAATCTTTCGTAAGGGTGAAGCATTCGGACAGAATATCAATGGTTTCAGCTAAAATTTCAACCTAGACTATTGACACAGGAACAAATGGCAAAAAAGGAAGAGGAGTTTAGAAAGAAATATATCGTTCCCAAGTATCTTGAATAAAATTGAAAGAGATGCGCTAACCCTGGCCAAAAAACGCGCCTTAATTTGTTATTCAAATTCTGTTTCAATATCAACTGGAAAACTAGAATCAAAAATCTGCTCAATAGTATAAGGACATAGAGATGGTAATTCTTTTTTCTTTAATGGTGTTTCAGTCAGCACTAAATCTAAACCAGAAACAAAACCCTCTTCCAGTGCCATTTTTAGATATGATTTCAGACTAGAATTATCTTTTAACAGTTTATTAATTGCCCGTCTTTGAGTATTAATAGTTATTTGCCAACTTCGTGTGCGCTTTTCTTGCTGATATTGCCATTTGAGCAAATGTCCAATCAACACACCTAACCGATTTTCTAATTCTCGTTTTTCCTGTCTACCCAAAGATTCAATCTCGTCCGCTAAATTTTGTAAATCAAGCCCTTCAAAATTACCACAACGCAACTTTTTGGACTGTTCTATTGTCCAACGATAAAAATCATTTTCATACAAACTAGCTTCCATATTTTTACCTTTTGCTGTTTGATTTAGGTGATGAATGGATTAGGAATTTTATTCTAGTATAGGTTTATAATTTCAGCATCTTGAAATTTTACTTTCACTTCTTATAAATCAAAAACACCGAACCAATAGGACCGAAATTTTCCACATACACCTTATTATTATAAAACAACCCCGGAGACATCCCCCCATCAAACAACATACCCTCTTGAATTTTACCTAAACAGTTATTTCTAGAAATTCCTGATAACACATCATCAAACTGACTAGGTAGCAACTCTTTATTAATAGCAGAAGTTTGAATACTGGAATTAGCTTTCACATCATTAACTAACAAAATTACATAACCCTTACTTGTAACTGCTACCATAGAGCGATTAGTTGCACCTTTACAAGCAAACTCACCCAAAGCCTTACAAATATCTTTAAATTGTCCTTGTTTGTAAAATCTGCCATTACCTCCCACCAAATTATAATTAAGAAAATTTGCTCCTCTTCTCCCAGTATCAATAGTAGCTATACGCTCCCTTGGGTTTCCTCCAGATATTCCAAAAGAAGAACGTTTAGTTTTAAAAGCACCAGAATATTCTACACCACGAGAAATATTTAAACCTTGGGGTTTATTTACAGTATCTATATAATCTGCATTAATAGCTGCAATAGGAGATTTACCATTTAACTTAGAATTTTCATCAGCTATCAATTGACTAAAATATTTAGGAATGTATTGTCTTTTAAAATTACCTCTACCATCTTTGGCATAGATTTTATGAGCTAAACCCACATTAACTTTAAAATCTAAACTTGGGGATTTAGGATTAAAAAGAATTACATGATTAATACCAGGGGAATATCTTTCACCTTTATTATTAGTCTTAAAAAATTCAATACTAAAACTAGGATTATTACCAGGACAAGTAGTTGATGGTTTTGGTACTGAATTCGCTACCATATCCTGACAACCTAATAATAAAAAACTGCTACTAATTAAGAGAGGTAAGAAAGATGATTTTTTCATAGATATGGTAATTGGTAAACTGTACAGGATGGTTTATTTTATCAGAATCAGGATAACCAGGATTAGAGGATGTACAGGATGATTGTAAGTTTTAATTTTTATGATATTATCTGATTTGTAATTATAGTAAATTTCATATAAAATGAGTAATGAGGAAGATATTATAGATATTCCTTTGCGTCCCCTTGTCTGGATAGGGGACTCTCTGAAAAATGTCCGTTCATTTCCAGAAGAGGTTCGCAGTTCGATAGGTTACTCGCTACAATTAATACAAGCTGGTGAAACTCCAATGGACGCAAAACCCTTCAAAGGTGTAGGTAGTGGTGTATATGAAATTGTGAAACGTTATGATACAGATACTTACAGGTGTGTTTATGCAGTAAAAATTGGCAATAACATTTATGTTTTACACGCTTTTCAAAAGAAGTCAAAACAGGGAATTAAAACCCCACAGTCTGATGTTGATTTGATTAAACAACGTTATAAAGATGCAGTAACAAGGGAACAGGAAAAATGAACCAAGAAAAGACATTTATAGAAAGTAGTGGTAATGTTTTTCAAGATTTAGGTTTTGCTAATGCAGATGAACTTTTAACTAGAGGCAAAATTGGGATACAAGTAATTAAAATTTTAAAACAACGTAATTTAAAACAGCGAGAGATTAGCGAAATATTGGGTATTTCTCAACCTGAAGTTTCTCATTTAATGAATGGTGAATTTCAGCGTTTTAGCGAGGGTAAATTGTTGATGTTTCTGAAAAAACTTAATGCAGAAATTGCCTTACATATTCGTTCTGCTGATGTTGTTAATCAAGAGGAAATAGTGATAGTTTTGTAATTGTCAGAATCAGGATAACCAGGATTAAAGGATGTACAGGATGAGATCATTTATATAGCGTTTCCCAGTCTAATGAAGTACACACCGATTTATTCCCTATTCCCTATACAAATAAAAAACCCGCTACAGAAATACTATAGCGGGTAAAACAGTTATGGCGTAATGTAAAGATCAAACTTTAAAATCAAACTTTATTTAAGCCATTCCAGAACAGCTTCATCCTTGGTGTTGGTATTGCGAGAAGGTGTTTCCCGTTCAAACTTCATGTGAATAGAACGAGTTTGTTCACCATCAGCAGCAACAGCCAAAATTGGGTAATCAATTACACCATCTTGGAAGGACATTTGGAAACGGAATGTACCGTCTGAATTGAGTTTAATAGGACGGCCACCAATAGTTACAGTAGCATCTGGTTCAGTTGCACCGTATACAATTAATTCTGCATCAGCAATTAACCAGAATTTGCGGGGACGTACTGGTACAGCAGAAGCTGAGAAACCAACACCAGACATACCAAAACCGGACATATTGATACCGGATGCGGTAGGAACTGCCCACATACCCACACCAGATGGGAAGACGTAGGAACTGATAACTTGTTCTGGACGTACAGAACCGGCTACGTGCTGCATAGAACCGAAGAGAGAACCAGCAACCCGTTGAGCTTCGGCGGATTCTGCCATCCCAAAGATTTGGTCGTAAATGGGGTTGCCATTTGCACCTACACCAGCAGCAGTAGTAGCGATTTTCTTAGCTGGGGGAACTAATTCATACTTGGTTTTACCGCGTAAGTCTTCTTCAAAGTCTACAGTGATGAAGACATCTTCAATCCAGTCGGAAGGATAGACAGGAGGAATGTGGACTCTCGCCGAACGAGCTAATACCAACCAGCCACCATCTGGGGTACGATAACCGATATCTATGACATAATCGCGATCGCTCACAGGAATGGGTAAATACCATTCTCTGGCTAGTTCATCGGCTGGATATTCTTGGATGCTGTGAGGACTTTGATTTTCTAAACTAATATCAGTAACATCATAAATCCGCAACGCTAGTTGCTGACCACCTTGGCGGCGCAGTTCTTCTTTATGATCATTGGGAATATCCCAGTATGTGTAAGCCCATTGTGGATCACGTGGTAACAACACAATGCGACTATCACCATAACCACCTGGTAAATCTGCTAATGCTTCATCAACATCAGCGAGAGAACCACCAGTACGATCTTCCTGACCTAATTCAAACTTTGCTGCTTCCACGGTCTCCTGTGCCTCCAGTGAACGAGATGGACTAAGCGATACTTTGCTGTGCTGAACTTCTTGAATTGATGCCAACAGTTGAGATTTACGCATTCGGCTATAGCGAGAAATACCATACTCACTAGCAACTTTACGAAGTTGCCTTAATGTCATCTCCTCTAGCGGTGGGCGTTCTTTTGCCATTAATGTGGCCTCCAGTAGTTGTAAGGGTAAATGACTTCCCCTGGTTATAGAATGGTTGATAAAATGTCATCTATTCCAGATGAATTTCTTATTCCTGACTTCTGGTTTTGCCCAGTTTATAAGTGTTTTAGTTTGTTTTTAAATGGAAATTCACTACCTCGTGATTCCTAGTTTTGCCATGATTAGCATTTCTTTGGGATCAGCGGCGTGTTTTTGTTAAAGAAATATTAACAGGTATTCATGCCTAGTGAGCAAGGGGTATGAACACGGTTTTTTGCCTATTTCACGTATTTATCAGCCCTTGGGGGATCACTTTGTCATGAAATCATAACATTTAACTTTAGTTGGGGTCATAATGTCAGAATTTGATGACATTGAGATTTTCATGAGTGGGAATTCCTGACTCCTAACTCCTGTGAGTGAAATTCCTCAGCAGGTAGCACCCCTGAATTTTTACATGATGAGTTAGGCTAGGATGTATATTGGCTCTGGTTTTGAGGGTTTAAAATATGATTGCTTCTCCCGAAATTTACATCACCCCAGAAGAATATTTAGCACTGGAAGAAAAAAGCCCCGTCAAACATGAATATATTGATGGATATATCTACGCGATGGCTGGCGCACTTGATCCTCACGTTACTATAGCTGGTAATATATTTGCCCTACTCCGTAATCATGTACGTGGGTCTGGTTGTCGAGTATACATTTCTGATATGAAAGCCAGAATCGAATTTTTAAATAGATTCTACTATCCTGATGTGATGGTAACTTGTGATCAACGTGATCGGGAAACAGCAGGTTATAAAAAATTTCCTTGTTTAATAGTTGAAGTTTTATCTGATTCTACTGAAGGATTTGATAGAGGTGATAAATTTGCTGACTATCAAATTTTAGAAACCTTACAAGAATACGTTTTAATTAACACAAAAAAACCTCGAATTGAATGTTTCCGACGCAATGATCAAGGACTTTGGGTGTTACAATCTTATGCAGGAGAAGAATCATCATTTCAATTCCACAGCATCAACTTTGAAGGCATAATGACAGAACTTTATGAAGATGTAAATTTTTCTAAGTAGGTTGGCGTTGAAAATTGTCGTTATGACAAGAGTAGAGAGATTTTTAAGTTATTTTACATTTTATTACATACCTTGGTTTTTTAGAGGATGTTTGAAAAGTTTTCGGCGAATATAATTCGCTACTACACAAGCGAAGTCCACCTTCGTGGACTAATGAAAAATCAAGGCTTCTGAACCCACGTTCGCCTCTGGCGTTCCCGAAGGGTAGGTGGGTTTTGTCTGTGTAGCCGCGTATCCCTAACGGGAGCCGGAGGCATCTTTATAATCGCCCAGAGAGTATGAATTTAGACTTTTCAAACACCCTCTTAGAGTCGACTTACTTATTGCGGAAATATTTCTTTATTATTTTCCCATATACTCGTGTTATAAATAGTTTTGTTAACCGCATTTTAGTGAGTTCTTGAATATTAGCTGAGTAATTATTTTTGTTGTCAAAAAAATCATTTATTTCTGCTAAAATCACCATAAATCGCTTAATAATATTCTCTTTTCTGTACTCTGTTAAAATCTCTGGTGACAAAGTTAAAGAAACTGGAGAAGATAGAGTTTTGAGAATACGTTGCACATCATATTCTAGGGAATAACCAGCAATTTTATAACAATTAAATCCAGGATCTAAATAATCAGAAAGTCCACCATTAACGCTAGAAAAAACCTGACAACCACAAGCTAAAGCTTCCATTGGTTGTAAACCGAAACCTTCACTTACTCCCTGTTGCGCCCAATATTCAGCAGAGTCATAGAGGTAGATTTTTGCTCTGTTGAATAAACCTGGTAAATCTTCAACATAAGAGTCAACAACAAAGACTTTACAATGTTTTTGCAATGCCGGAATTAAGGATTTAATTAAATATTCCGAGGATTTTCGTGCTTGAACTAAAACATCAATATCTCTTTCTAAATGTAAATTTGTAAATTCATCACCGATTTGATTAGGTAAATAATAAATTAAATTATTGGGTGCTTTTTGTCCCCAATATCCCATTGTATTACGGCTGACTGTAATAATCGGAATACTAGAGGGAAGACTAAACTTATAACCTGCACTATGAGCATGATAAACCACATTGTATTTTTGCAGTTTAGGCGCTAGTTTAGCAATATCAAATCCCCAACTAATGACAAAAATGACATCATCTAAATTTTTAGTTTGTAGCAAGTCATCAAGAAAAAGCTTATCTTTTTCTCTTTGACGATAGGTGATAACTTCCGCACTACAAATATTTTGAGCCAAATTAACTGTTTTTAATTCTGCCCATAAACCACCACAGGCAAATTTGCCATCTGTTCCCGGAACTAAAAAGTAAAGTTTTCTCATAGTATTTACTACCGCCATTTTACCTTCACAAAATGTGCCTCTTTTCCCCAAGTATCTCTTGTCTTAATAATATGTTCAATTTTGAGATTAAAGGGGATAGCTGTTGTTAAATAACGTTGGGCGATCGCTCCTAAATCCGGTGCAAGTTCAGAGGCCGTAGTTGCTGCTAATCCTAAACCTATTAATTGCTCAAGTGGTCGAAATGGTAGCATTACATAAGCACCTACGGCAAGTCCAGCAGTTAATAGCATGGCTACAGATAAATTTGTTCCGCAACGGGGATGTATGGCTAAATCCCATTCTCCGTTGGTGAGACGATGTTGGGCTAATGTTACCGCACGCCGCAAATGACTGATATTTACATCACCATAAAGGTAAAATCCCTGTTCTGTGGATAAACCGCTTAATGATTCGTTATCGAACTGGACATTATTAGACCTGCGGGGAGAGGAATAAATGTTGATAGTTTCACCCAGAACCCAAACAGTAGCGTGTTCCAGGGCGTGAACCTGACGCAGCATGAGAATTTCTTGTAACCCAGGGACAAAGGATAGCTGTTGGAGTAAATCAGTATCTTGATTCGGTGATGGTGCTATCACGTCAAAGTCGAACAAGTTAGAAGTAGAATTATTCATTGTCTCCCAAGCTGATAAAACAACATAGGTTTCTTTTCAGTCTAGAACTTTTTTAGTTGACAGTGTAGATATCTGAGTACATTAAGATGAGAGCCTGAGAAACTTAAAAAATTAAATTTTATGAAAATCAGGACTTACGCAACTGGTACATTGGTAGGGTGCGTCAGATGTCAACAATCTGTTTATTTGCAGGATTTATGCAGTCTGACGCACCCTACAACAGATTTTTGGTGTGATACTTGCGTAAGTCCTAATAGTTATTTTTTCATCAAAGTAATAGTAATGCAGGAATTCTCATCTGGCAACGATTTTACTCTCTGAAGGATGTTTGTAATGGGGTTGATTAATTGTTGGACCACAGTGCGATAGCGAAGCGCTCCGTAGGAATCGCATCGCCAATATTATTTATTGTTTCTAGACGCAGCACAAAGTAGAAGGAAATAAGATTAATTAGATAACTGCGTCTCATTTCCATCTGCACGTAATTAGAAATATAAAGCGGTTGGTCAGTAAATTGAGATTCAAAATACTGCTTATAGACTTGCTTACCTAGTAGCAAAGAACGTAAAACTGAGGTATCTAGAAAGTGTTGAGGAATAGATTTATCATCCATTTGGTATTATTCCTCGTCTTTATCTATATCCAGTTTTTCGTCAAGTTTGACTCCGAATGGTAGGGTATCAAAGCCTAAGTTTTCTATAGTTAAAATTGCTGTTTCGACTGATGAATTGTTGATTGTTTCTTGATTTACTAGAGATGTAAGTAATTCACAAACTCCATGGTATTGACTGGCATTATATAGCAGTCCTACTCCAAACATGAGAAAATACATAGATAAAAATTCTTATTTTATAAGCATTTGAGGCTTATTGAACGCTCACGTATCACTTAGGATTGCTATAGTCAATCCAACGGTTAGAATATGCCAGTGCATCATGTAATGCCATTACCACTTCTGTATAAGGGTCAAAAGGTAATTTATCACGCATGGTACGCATGGTACGCAGTAAGTTATCTGCATAGACAGATGCTATTGGTTCTCCAGAGCAAGAGGAGAGTTTTTGTAAATCTATTAAGATAGATTTGGTGATTTCTATTCCTGAAACTTCTAAGACATTCTGCTTAATGTTCATTGTTTTTATTCAATAATTTTTGAGGTTTTAATTAGCTATTGCTTTCTATTTTAATACATATTTATCTGTGTTGGTAATTGTTTGTTGCCAGAGTAATTATTCACTTATAAATTCGGTGATATCTGTTGGTTCTGGGGGATGGTGATTTGGGTGGGAATTTTCGGCAATGGGTGTGGTAGGTGGTGTCCAAAGGCTTTGTAGTAATAATCTGTAATTGGGGGTGTTCATGGTGGGGTTTTTTGAACTTTGCCCTTATAAATCCCCCATTGGGGGAGTGATAATGAGTTAGGATACATAGTATTAGTTACTACTTTGGCTATCGAGTAAATTATTTGTTTTTACATCAGCATCTGATGACTCAAAATTTTTTGATGTGTTTCTGGAATAAAACATTTGTGTGTAGTAGTTAAGTTTAGAGATGGAACGAGTTAATCTCGACCCTCAAGTAAATTTTGAGTTTTGTATCACAAATTAGACAAAAGAGTCAATAAATGGTTAACCCCAAACAGATTATTGAAGATATCCGTAAAAACATTCATTTTTGCTTGTAATGTGGCTTACACACCGAGAAAGCCAATTTGAAACAATCTGATGGTTAAAAAATTGTGCTAAAGAAATATGCAATACAATTCAGCTAATGCAAGATACTAAATTTGGATTTTAGACTTTTAGATAGACATTAAATATCCAATCCAAAATCCAAAATTCTCCCGCAACTTCCTCCTAATTAAACAACCTGAAACAACCTACAAACACCAAGAATCACCACCAACAAATCCCTACCCTCAGCACCCCTCTTAATAGACATCTCCAAATCCAAAATCATAGTCACCGCTTTAGCCAAAGCATTGATACTTGTATTTGCTACCTCCTGACGCAAATAGTAAATACGATGAGGATTACTGATATTACACAATTGAGCTAATTCACCATCCTTCTTCACCCCAGAAACCATCGCAGATTTCACCCATAACCAAGTTCTAAACTGCGTTAAAATAGTGCTGACAATCACCATTAAAGGTTGAGAACGAGACAGTAAATCATCCAACAATTGCAAAACTTGATGGCTTTTTCCTTCACGCATAGCCGCAGCCAATTGTAGGCTATTCTGAGTTTGACATGGCACTAGCACCAACTGTTGCAAAGTTGCCAACTCCGTATCACCCCACTGCTTGAGGTGGCAATTTTCCACAATCACCAGTTTTTTACCATCAGTCAGGGAACGAGTGCGAGCTACACTCAAAGCTTTGTCAAGCTGAACAGCCGGAAATCGGTGATAACATAGAGTCAGCGCATAGTCAGTTTTGATCTGCTATTATTTTAGCTTGATGTTTTCTTTGTTTTATGATTATTAACAGCCTGATTGCGTGATTTCACTCATTGTTAATTTCCCTATAAATCTGCTTTGATATTCTCAAGGTTTATTCATATACAAAAATGCTGGCTAGAGTCTGGAGTGCATCTATTGTTGGTATCGACGCGGTTAAAGTGGGTGTGGAAGTTGATGTTTCCGGTGGTTTACCAGGAATTGTGATTTTAGGTTTACCAGATTCCGCAGTTCAAGAATCTAAAGAACGGGTAAAAGCAACATTGAAAAATGCGGGTTTTGCTTTTCCCATGCGGAAGATTGTAATTAACCTCACCCCCGCAGATTTACGCAAAGAAGGACCCGCTTTTGATTTACCGATTAGTGTAGGAATTTTAGCGGCTTCGGAACAGGTAAACCCTGATTTATTGGGAGACTTTTTATTTTTAGGTGAAGTTTCTTTAGATGGTAGTTTACGTCCTGTAGTTGGTGTTTTACCTATTGCTGCAACTGCCGAAAAAATGGGAATTTCAGGTTTAGTTGTTCCTGTTGATAATGCTCAAGAAGCTGCTGTTGTAGAAGGATTAAATGTTTATAGTTGTCAACATATTTCTGATGTGGTGAATCTATTAAATAATCCTAGAAATTTCCAACCTGTAAAATTAAATGAAACAGCAAAAACTTTACCAGACACATCTTTTAATTTAGCAGATTTGCAAGATGTAAAAGGACAAGCTCATGCACGTCGGGCTTTGGAAATTGCCGCCGCAGGAGGGCATAATTTAATTTTTGTTGGTCCTCCGGGAAGTGGTAAAACCATGTTAGCAAGACGTTTACCAGGGATTTTACCACCTTTAGAATTTTCTGAATCTTTAGAAGTTACTCGCATTCATTCTGTAGCTGGTTTATTAAAAAATCGTGGTTCATTAGTACGGGAAAGACCTTTTCGTAGTCCTCATCATTCTGCATCGGGTCCATCTTTAGTTGGTGGTGGTAGTTTTCCCCGTCCTGGAGAAATATCTTTATCCCATCGAGGAATTTTATTTTTAGATGAATTAACAGAATTTAAAAGAGATGTTTTAGAGTTTTTACGTCAACCGTTGGAAGATGGTTATGTGACTATTTCTCGTACTCGTCAATCTGTGGTTTTTCCTGCACAATTTACTTTAGTTGCTAGTACAAATCCCTGTCCTTGTGGTTATTATGGCGATACAATTCAACAGTGTACTTGTTCACCTAGACAAAGAGAACAATATTGGGCAAAGTTATCAGGACCGTTGATGGATAGAATTGATTTACAAGTGGCAGTAAATCGCTTGAAGCCGGAGGAAATTACTCAAACGGCAACAACAGGAGAAGCATCAAAATTTGTGCGAGAAAGAGTGCAAAAAGCGCGGGATATTGCGACAAATAGATTTCAATCAGAAACAAATCTGCGATGTAATGCCCAAATGCAAAGTCGTCATTTACAAACATGGTGTAATTTAGATGATGCTAGTCGGAATTTATTAGAAGCTGCTATTAGGAAATTAGGGTTATCTGCAAGAGCAAGCGATCGCATTCTCAAAGTAGCACGCACAATTGCAGATTTAGCCGGAGATGACAATCTTAAACCTCAATACGTAGCAGAAGCAATTCAATATCGGACAATTGATAGAATGCAATAATGAATTATTAATAATTAACTATCGGTGTATTTGAGTTTTCAATTCATTGTCAAATTTTTGACTTTCCTAAACTTCATAGATATGGTTTTTCCCATAAATGATTTAGAGGATGTTTGAAAAGTTTTGGGCGAATATAAAGATGCCTCCGGCTCCCGTTAGGGATACGCTACTATACAGGCAAAGTCCACCTCCGTGGACTAATGAAAAAATGGGATTTTTAACCCGCGCAGGCGGGTTTAGTTTGTATAGCCGCGACTTCTAGTCGCCAGGCTGTAATAAATTAGACTTTTCAAACAACCTCTTAGGATGGCTATATAATTGACTATTACCCTGCATATTATTCACTCAAATATTCATGATGAGCGATAGTTTTAGTTCCTCTAATTCTCAAACTACAGGTGTACCTGCAAGCAGCCAAGGAGTGGTTTTACAACGTGGTGGAGAGGAGTTGATTTTAGAAAAAGCTTGGGAACGCTTTACTATCAGTCCAACGGAAAACTTTTCTCGTGAGCAATTTTCTCAGATTACTGGTAGTGTTTGGCGGCACACTATCCCTAGAGCAAAACTAGAATTATTCACTGTTGAACCTAGCCAGTTAGAAGCGGCCATGTCTCAAGCAAGGGCTGACGAAAGGGTGGCTTTTGCTAGTCATGTTTATAAGTTTAAAGATAATCCAGGTACTTATGTTTATTTAAGTGATCAAATCACAATTCAATTTGCTACCTGGGTAGACTCTGCCAAGATTAATACTATAGCATCTACATTTAGCTTAATTGAAAATCAACCAGTTTTAGGTCTACCGAATACATTTATATTTCTCCTTAGTAAACAAACAAGGGAAAACCCGATCAAAATTACCAATCAGTTGCAAGGACTTACAGAAGTTTTAGCTGCTGAACCCAATATTTTTATCCAACAAGAACCACATTATAAACCTAGTGATTCTCTCTATTCTCAGCAATGGTATCTCAACCATAATAGCGGTAATCAATTAGGAGGAAGTTCTCATATTTCTGTAGAACAAGCTTGGGATATTACTCGTGGTGTGCGTTCTGTAGTCGTAGCAATTGTGGATGATTCTTTTGATTTGAATCACCCAGATTTTCAAGGTCTGGGTAAAGTTGTCGCTCCCAGAGATTTAAAAGAAAATGATTTTTTACCTTTACCTGGTGAAAAAGAAACTAGTCACGGTACTGCTTGTGCAGGAATAGCTGTAGCCGAAGAAAATGGTCAGGGAATTGTTGGTGTTGCTCCCGGTTGTGCTTTAATGCCAATTCGCACCACTGGATATTTAGATGATGAATCAATTGAGGATATATTTAATTGGGCAATTAATTATGGTGCAAGTGTAATTTCTTGCAGTTGGGGAGCATCTGCTGTTTATTTCCCTTTATCTTTGCGTCAAAAGGCAGCTATGACTCGCGCTGCTACCCAAGGAAGAAATGGTAAAGGATGTGTAATTGTCTTTGCTGCTGGTAATGCTAACCGCCCGATTAGTGGTACTATCAATGAGCAAAATTGGCCAAAAAATGTTTTAGAAGGTAAGACAAATTGGTTAAGTGGTTTTGCTATTCATCCAGATGTAATTGCGGTTTCTGCATCTACAAGTTTAAATAAAAAAGCTGCTTATAGTAATTGGGGATCTAATATTTCTGTTTGCGCTCCTAGTAATAATGCTCCGCCAGGAATGTGGTTTCAAGAAACAGGTTTTGTATATACACAACCAACAATTACTACTTCTCTTTCTGGTTTGGGAATGTTTACTACAGACCAACTAGGAGCAGCGGGTTATAGTCCTGGAAATTTTACTAATAACTTTGGTGGTACTTCTAGTGCGACTCCCGTAGTTGCAGGGGTAGCAGCTTTAATTTTATCAGCTAATCCTAATTTAACGGCGCAACAAGTTAATCGCATTTTACAAGAAACTACTGATAAAATTGTTGATCTTGAAGCTGATCCACAATTGGGTTTACGTGGGGGTAGTTATGATAGTAATGGTCATTGTATTTGGTTCGGTTATGGTAAAGTGAATGCTGCAAAAGCTGTACGTACAGCCCAACAGTTAAGTACAGTGATATCAACTGTTAATAGAAAATTAAATGCTGAAAATAAGCAACAAATTGCTATTCCTGATAATAATAAAAAAGGAATTAGAAATGCGATCGCTATTAATGAAAATGTTACTATTGCTGATATTGAAGTAACAGTAAATATCAGTCACGATTTTTTAGGAGATTTAGAAGTTTATTTAATTGCTCCTAATAATCAACAAGTATTATTACAAAGTCGAACTTTAGGAAGACAGACTCAGTTAGAAAAAACTTATACAGTGCGATCGCATCCTGTTCTCAAACAGTTACTTTCCTTAACAACAAAGGGAAATTGGCAATTACAAATTATTGATCATTCACCTGAAGATGTGGGTAAACTTAATAGTTGGGAATTAGTAATAGGATATGCTTGATAATTTATCCGTAAATTAGTATAACAACCAGGATGATTTAAACCAGAATTTTGCAGCGTAACCTTTGGAGTTTCTGCGGTTAAAAATACCTTACCATCAGCATTAATCATCCAACCCTGGGCTTCTTGAATGACAAGATTGTGAATATTTTCCTCCTGCTTATTTACTTCTCTTTGTTTTAATATAACTGGTGTTATTCCTTGTTTACTTGAACGATTAGCCCACTCTACCATACCGGGAGAATTGCTAATTAATTCATCAACTTCAGCAGGTAAACCTCCCCTACCAATAATGGTAAAAGAATTCTTTTTAGCACGTTGTTCATAAGAACAAATATCTTTACCTAACAGTGATTCTGCATTGACTAAATTACCAGGTAATTCTATTAAACCAGAAGTAGGATCAATATCTGGAGTATTGATTTCCACTTGTCCAGCTAAACCAAATTCAGAAGATGCAGTAATATCACTTTTGCGGGTTAATTCTTGTTGATATTCTAATCCAAAGATAGCGTTAGTTGTAATGTTGATTTTTCCACCATCTCCTTGAAAAGCGTTAGCAGTAATATCACTATTTTCACTAGGAAAGGCAATAATAAAAGGAGTATTAATATTGATGTTTCCCCCATCTCCTCCTGTTCCTGCTGTTGCGGTAATTTTACTATTATTTCTAAACAATAATAAATCTGGAATATTCAGATTTATATTTCCACCTTGGTTAGAAGCAGTTTCCGCACTAATAAAACCTTGATTATCTAAAATCAGATTACCAGCTTGAACAGAAACATCTCCACCTTCTCCACTTCCTTGACTATTTACTCCTATTCCTGCACCATTTTTAATAGTTAATGTTTGGGGGTCAATATCAATACTACCACTATCACCAATTGAACCTAGTTCTGTACTAGCAAATAGTCCAGTGTCTGTTCCATCTAAGGTAATATTATCTTTAACTTGGACGATGATATTCCCGCCTTTACCACTTCCAGAAGTGGAAGCAGATATTTTCACACCATCACTCAGATTTAAGTTCTGGGAGGTAATTAAAATATTGCCAGCATCACCTGTTCCTTTACTTTCAACAGCTAATTTTCCCTGCCCAGCGATGTTAATATTTTCCGGTGCGGTAATAATTAAATCTCCACCTTTACCACTAGCAGTAGTGGAAGCAGAAATAATTGAACCAGGGAACAGGGTTAAATCTAATGTGTTCTGATTTTCATAAGGATTGAGTTGTAATGTTCCTGCGGGTGATTGTCCTTGGGTTTCGGCAAAAACACCTACTATACCGGCTAGGTTCATTTTTGAGGCGTTTAAGGTGATGCTACCACCGCCATCTTTATTAGTAGCTGTTTCTGTAGCAGTAGCGGTAATACGGGCGGTATCAGATACGGTGAGGCTAGGAGTATTCACAATGATGTTTCCGGCTTTTCCTGCACCACTGGTTTCAACGGAGAGGATAGGAGAAGAATCTTTAACACCGATACCGAGATTAACAGCTTTATCTGCATTGATGGTGATTGTACCGCCATCACCTGTGCCTGTAGTTGTGGCGAAGATTTCAGCGCCATTGGCTACTGTTAAGGTGGGAGTATCAAGGGTGATGTCTCCAGCTTTACCTTCTGCTGTGGTGGAAGCTGAGAGTTCTGAATTATTTGTGAGGGTTAATTTTTTAGCATTAATTTGAATATTGCCGGCTTTGCCTGTGCTGCTGGTGTTACTTGTAATTTTACTACTATTATTGAAGGTGACAGTACCAGGACTGGTGATATTTACGTTTCCTGCGGGGTCACTGCCTCTGGTGTCACTTTCTATGCGACTACCTTGAAAAATGAGATTACCTGTGCTGGTGAAATTGACATTTCCTGATTGACCAACGTCACTAACATCTAAGATAATTTTTTCCCCAAAAAAATCAAATGTTACTGTGTTACTAGTGGTAATCTTAGTATTTTTTACAGATAAATTATCAAAACCTTGAACTTGAACATCTCCAGATTTGGAGGAAGAAGAAAGAGTTAAAATTTCCAAATTTGTAATATTATTTTTAGCTACTAATGCAACATCACCACCTTTTCCTGAAGTTCCATTTTCGGAAATAGATAAGGAATAAAAACTAGGAAATTCTTGGCTAAATTCATCTTTGATTCCATTAATATCACCACCGGGGACAGTTAGGGAAATTGCTCCGCCATTACCCGCTTTTCCTAAGTATGTAATTGAGTCTGATTTAAGGGACTGAGTAAAGATATTACTACCATAGGAAGTCAGAAAAATATCTCCGCCACTACCTGCTGTTCTTAAATATGAAAATGATGGAGAGTTAAAATTATAGTATGAGCGTGAGTATGAATCTATGTTTTGTGTGGTAATATCACCACCAGAAGTCAGATAAATATCTCCTCCATTCCCTGCTCTTCCTTGGATTGAAAGCGAAGAGGAGTTAATATTTTTTGTTTTGATATTTCCACCTGCATTCAGAGAAATTTTCCCACCATTTTCTCCTTTGTAAGAATATGAGTAGGAGTTAATGTTTTCTGTATAAATATTACCATCAGTGGTAAGATAAATACTTCCACTATCTTCTCCTTTGGCATAACGTGAAGATGAGTATGATTCTATATCTTGGGTAGAAATATCACCACCAATGGCAGTCAAGTTTATATCTCCTCCTTTGCCTTCAAAACGTGAATAAGATACTATATTTTCTGTAGTGATATTGCCACCAGTGGCTGTCAAGTTAATGTTTCCTCCATTTCCACCTGTGTGAAAATATGAATATGAATAAGAGTTAATGTTTTGTGTAGAGATAGAGCCATTAACAGCAGTAAGATTTATATTACCTCCATCATCTACTGAGGATTCAAAAGATTGTGAGAATGAATTAAGGTTATATGTATAAATAGAGCCATCAGTGGCATTTAAGTTTATATTTCCTCCTTTTCCTCCAGAATATGAAAAAGATTCTAAGTTGTGTGTAGATATATCACCGCCAGCAAAAAGGAAAATTGCTCCACCATTTGCTTTACGACCAAGTAAGAATGACTCTGAGGAGGAGTTTAGATTTTGTGTAGTAATATTGCCATCAGCAGTGAGAGAAATCGCACCCCCATTTCCTGCTGTACCTGAATATGAATGTGAGGAGGAGTCTAAGGATTGAGTAGAGATATGGCCTTGAGTGGTTTTAAGGGAGATTGCACCCCCATTTCCTGACATAGAAGAGGCGTTAATATTACCCGTAGTAATATCATGAATGGCATTTAGATTTATCAACCCAGCATTAATACTGCTAGATGAATTGATGTCACTTGTCGAAATTTTACCTCCAGCCTTGAGGTTGACATTTCCTCCAGCACCAAGACTACGAGAGGTAGTGATAATTAACTGTGTACCAGTTGCTATTCCCCAAGGGGCGGTGTCTCCAGCTTTATACACAGTCGTTGTAGTATGAGAGTTGTTATGACTAGATATAGATAAGTCCCAACTACCATTGGGGTTACGCTTATTAAGTTGAGCTAATGGATTACTAGGTTGAAATGTGCCGTTAAAGGGAGTAGAACCCGATGAAATAGGAGTAGAAGCACTATCAGCGAGTAGGGTATCTTGAAAATTGACGAGATTATTTCCCGTTGAATCAATCAAATTTAAACTTACATATTCTGCGGGTGAGGATAAACTAACATTTGAATTACTGAGAACATTACTAGCTGAAAGTCTCACTTTAACTTCCGTGATGGGGTCGGTGAGATTGCTAGTGAAGGTAAAATTACCACCGTATATGTCTTCATCAGGATTAATTAGACCTGTCTCACCGTATATGTCTTCATAGGGATTAATTATTATTGTTAATGTCCCACCGTGATCAATATCTATGGTGGTAGTTTGGGGAGTAGCATAGGTAGTATCCAGTATTCCTGTGATAATATCTCCATCTTCACTGGTGATATTAATATCTCCACCTTTGCTACTAATATCTTTGATGTTAATATTGCCTCTCGCTTGCAAATTTACTAATAATCCCGGTGCTGTAGTCGTAATATTTCCTGTACCTGTCATCTGTTTTTCTGCTGTTAATGATAAGATGGGATTAATAGCAGGAATTTCAGCATTTTCATCAGCAACAATTGCAATCTTTTCATAGTTAAGATTTTGATTCGCTGTTACTATAGCGGACTGTGCAGTTAAATCATTAACTTCTACATCTCCAACTGTAGATGTTAGTTCTATCTTGCCATGAGGTGCAGATAGAATCCCACGACTGTTAATATTGCTGCTAAAAAATATTAAATCTGTACCCGTGATTAAATTACCTTGATTTTCTATCTTTGCTTGCTGATTTTTTAACGCATTAACAAATAATGCCCCCAGTTGTACACTCAATAAATTACTTGTCGCTGGTGCAGTCGCACTAAATAACCCATTTTCACCTAATTTAATTCCATCCGCAGTTGTAGCTGTAAATGAACCACGAATATCTAAAACGGCATCTTTACCAAAAAATATCCCATTGGGATTAATTAAAAATAAATTTGCTGTTCCTTCTACTCCTAATGTTCCGAAAATATTTGAAACATTATCACCAGTGACACGAGTTAATATATTTTCAATTCCTGTAGGGTTAGCAAAATACACACTTCTATTTTCACCAACATTGAATTTTTCAAAGCTGTGAAATAAATTACTACCTCTAGCAGCACCACCATTAATAATGTCTTTTAAGTCGTTGATTTTGGTAACAACTGATTTTTCTGCACCTAATGTATTATCTGGTTTGAGTTCGGCTAATACTCTGAGATGTGAAGAGGTAAATATTCCTCCTATTGTTAATAAGGTTGTAATTAATTTTTTATAAAATAGTTGCTGTTTTTTAAATGTCATTATATCAACTCCTTATAATTAGGAATATTGTAAACCATTTTCAGTAAATCTACAAGATAATTTTGACAATTTAATGCTCAATGATATTAAATAAAGTAGCTATTCAATATCACCTAATAGATACCTAATCACCAGAATCAGTCAATCCTCAAATTGATATAACTTATGTGGCTGGCTGTTCTGAACTTCGTCCTTTGAGATAAAAAATCTCTCTAAAACTCTATTAGAGAGATTTTATGAATTACATAAGTTTGAAAATGCGATCACTACCTACACAACAAGTATTCCTAGTAGAAATACAAATATATTTAAACGCAGGAATTGGGCATTTCTGCAAAAGCATGAGCAGCTATTTCTGATTTTTGATGACTTAATTGTTGTAATTTATTTGTTAAATCTGCGGTTAGGCGTTTAGCATCTTTTTTTAAACAACCATTAATGTAATCTGTAACTTTTATAGATTCGCCAATATGAATGTTCACATCTGTACCCCAGTTGGGATAAGGTTGACTGTAATTAATGCCAACGGGAATAATTTTTATATCTAAACCAGGGTGAATAGATTCAGCAGTTAAAGCTAAACGAGAAATTCCCGACTTTAAGGGGTGAACTTTGCCATCTCGATAAATGCCACCTTCGGGATAAATCACCAACATTTCTCCATCTACCATTAACCCTACAGTATGACGCAAAGTGGCGATCGCCGGCCGTTGAATATCTACAGGAAAACCGCCCATACGCAGCACAAACCAGCCTTGTATCCCTTGACACTCACTGCTTGTCACCATAAATCGCATATCTCGACCAGTGACACGACGACCTGTAGCATAGGGTAACAGCAAAGAATCCCAACGAGAACGGTGAGTAGGTGCAAAAATAACAGGTCCATTTTTAGGGATATTTTCTTGACCCTTGATATTAATTTTACCAAAAAATAACGGTATAACTACGTTATGCCCCAAACAATAGGCCAAAGGAGTTAACCAAGAAGAAACCCTTGATGTACTAGAAGCCACCTTGGGATTTACTGAGGTATTTGTTAATTGAGATTCAGAGTTGGTAGAAGCAGAGTAAAATTCCATCATGACGGTGGCTGGTAGTTGGCGGGTAAAATGTGACGCAAACTTAATTATGTCCACCGTAAATTTTCTTGAGTCACTTGTGTTTTGCTATCTGGACAGTTTTACCTCTGTCTGTTATTTATGCTTATGCCTTCTAGCAGTAAACCAAGTTTGTAATTGTTGGCGACAAGCTGATTCTAGAATACCTCCTACCACTTGTAAAGCATGATTAGATGCGGGACTACTGGGTATGTTGATAACAGTCCGAATTGCGCCAGTTTTAGTATCGTCCACTCCATAAACTAATGTTTGCAACCGTGCATGAACTATAGCACCAGCACACATCGGACAAGGTTCTAATGTCACGTACAGGGTGCATTTATCCAAACGCCAGCTTTGTAAACTTCTCGTAGCTGATTGAATCGCAATAATTTCCGCGTGCGCGGTAGGATTTTGCTCCCGTTCTTTTCTATTTTCCCCTTCCGCAATTAAGTTACCCCATTGGTCAATAATCACCGCACCTACAGGAACTTCACCCGCATCACCCGCTACCTGTGCTAATTCTAGGGCGCGATTCATCCATTTTTGATGTTTTAAATATTCTGGGTGGTCAATGGTCATTATTCAGTTGTTACTGTTTCCCTATTTTCTGACTCCTGAACCAACAACGGGTCTAGTTGACCTTTTGTATCTAATCCATACAAATCATCACAACCGCCTATATGTTGATTATTAATGAAAATTTGGGGAACACTGCGGCGACCATTGGCGCGTTCTGCCATTTTTGCTCTCGCTGCTTCGTCACCGTCAATTTTGTATTCAGTAAATTTAACGCCTTTCCACGATAACAGCATTTTGGCACGGATACAGTAAGGGCAAGTTTGCCAAGTGTAAATTTCGACGTTGGCTTTGATACGCTCTGGGTGGCGACCTAAAAGAGAATTGATGAAGTCTAGCATAAATAAAATTTATTCAACAAATTAATCTTATATCTGATTATAACATTTCCCAAAAACAAATGACAACTTTCCTTGATTACTGCTGACATTTATTGATTTATTTCTGACAATTATCACAATGTCCACAACGCCAATTTTCAGCATCTTTCCCAAAACCAAAAGCAGTTAACAAAAACTGCCAACGACATTTTTTAGTATGCAAATATTCACTCATTTGTTTAGCAGCTTGTAATTGCATTTTCGGCTGTTTTCCAGAGTTTGTAGAAATTGCATAATGAAAAGGATCAAGCCATTGCAATTGGCCACTACTATGCAGTAAAGAAAGCGCATTTGCACCATCAGGAAATTGTTTAATTACAGATGTTACTTCTCCCTGTTGCGGTAACTTTTTTACTAACTGTTGAGCTTTTTGTTGTTGCTTAAACATTTGTTGTTCAAAAAACTGCTGTCTTTGTTTATCTTCAGCATCTAAAAATCCCGTTGGTTCACTAATTAAAGTCAAGGCTTCTGCTGGTTTTCCATCTCTTCCCCCACGTCCTATTTCCTGCACATATTCAGATAATAAATGTGGTGCATGGAAATGTATAACCCATCTCACATCTGATTTATTTATCCCCATCCCAAAAGCACAGGTACAAACTACAAAAGGTATTTTTCCACCTAACCAACTTGCTTCTACTGCACGTCTTTCTGTTGCACCTAATCCTGCATGATAACTAGCAGTTTTATACCCTATTTCTGTTAACCACTCGGCTAAATTTTCGCTATCTTTGCGAGTTCTCACATAAATTAAACCTGCTTGATTTGGGCGATTTTGAATAAATTTTAATAATTGTTGTTTTCTACCTTTCGGAGTCCAAGCAATTTTAATACTAAGATGTAAATTATTACGGTAAGGATTAAGTTTATAACTATCAGGTTTTTGTAATTGTAAAACATCAGAAATTATCTTTTGTGCTGAAGGATCAGCCGTTGCTGTAAAAGCTGCTAAACTAATTTTAGTCCCCGGTGGTTTTGATTTTAATAACGCTGGACGAACTGCACCTAAACGCCGATAAGCTGGACGAAATGTATCACCCCATTGAACTAAACAATGTGCTTCATCTAGGATAATGCAATTAATTTGTAATTGGGGATGAGATAACCTTTCCCACACCGGGGGACTGAGTAAAGTTTCTGGGGATAAATATAATAATCTTAATTGTTGTTTTTCTAAAGCTTGCAAAGTTGCACGGCGTTGATTTGCAGGTAATTCACTGTGTAAAAGTGCGGCTTTTTGGTTGCGTTGACGTAGTTCTTCAACTTGGTTTTCCATTAATGCTACCAAGGGAGAAACTACTAAAGTTAATCCGGTTTTTAATAGTGCAGGAAGTTGAAAACAAATTGATTTTCCTCCACCTGTAGGCATAATAATTAATGCGTCTTTTTGGGATAATAAACTTTTGACAATTTCTCCCTGTGGTGGACGGAAATCATCATATCCCCAGATTTGTTTTAATGCTGTTTTGACTTCAGTTAAAGAATTTGTAATTGGATTATTCATAGTAATATTTAAGCCTAAATCATTATTTTATGCAGAAATTTGATTAATGCCTACTTGATAAATTACCTGTTCTCGTACTGAGTTTGCAGCAGCTAAAGCTATTTCTTCCCAATCACTAGCTAATAATAAAATAGCTAAAAGTGACTTTAATACATCCCGATTAGATATAAATTCTTCAACATTATATAATTCATCTTGCTTTAAAATATCTTGCAGTGCTGATAAAGCCGCAGGTTCAGGTAATTGTAATCTTTGAATCAAGGATTTTTGTGCTACTTCTAAAGCTGTTTTTTCCCCTATACCCAAATTCCATTCTTTTAGGAGTAACCTCAGTTCCCGGTTGAGTGATACGCGCAACTGTGTCAACCTTCCAAACATTCCCGGATTTTGCAATAAAGCGGGAATTGCTAAACCCCAATCTAATCCTGCTGTCACGTCGCAGTCGGTTTCATTTTCAATTTGAATTGCTGCTTGAAGGAATGCTGGGTTAAAAAGTAAATCAATAGCTTCAGCTACATTTTGGTTATTATTCATAATTACTCCCTGTATCATTTTTGTAGTCGTAACATACCATATTCAAAATAGGTAAGATTCTCGTATTCTTCATCAATACCAAGATTGAACATATTTTGGTTTTCATAAAATCGTTCCGCAGTTGGAAGTGAATGCAGTCCAATTCTTCCACCATAACCTAACTCTACACTTCTGAGTCGTGCATATCTCAATAATGCAGTACCTACACCTTTATATCGTGGTGGACTTTGTATTTCTTTACGATTCCAAGGAGCAGAGGTAATGTACTGGATATATACTAATCTTTGTCCAATTGCAGAGCGTGAACCGTGTAATTGAGTTTCCACCATCATTAACCCTTGAGTACAACCTTCACATTCCAGCGCATACCCTTCTTGGTTGTCTTGTTTGCTAATATATCCCAGTTTAAATAACCAATCCCAAAACTTATCTTCTGCTTGAAAAACTCGTAACTCCTCGCGCCATAAGTTTTCATAATCATGGATGTGTTTTTGAGATAATTCAACAAGATTGGCGTTAACTGGTGAATTTTCTGTACCTCGATTTAATTGAATTTGTAGCTGCACTAATACACCTTATCTGAATTTTTATACAAGTTGAGTTTATCGCTGAATGGGTTTCGTAGAGTGCATAAAAACATAATGTACCATTTTTAGGGTATTTTAATGTTACCAATACATATCACAAGGGTATACTAAAAGTATAAATAATGCTATACTTATGAAGTTGTTATAGTCAATAAAAATATGGATTCATCAATAAAAGAAGATGTAAAAATTGAGGATGTTATTAAACTCTTAGAAAAAATTACAAATACAACTGCAAAGTTAGACAATGATAAATATATTTTTGAAAAAAAGCTTACACAGCAACCAAAAATAGAACCCAAAGTTTCTGGAAAACCTCAAATATTACGTAAACCGCAAGCTCCTTTTTCAATAAGCCTAAGATTTTCTAGAATAGAAGAGATATTAAACACTTTATCCAATAAAAGAATCACAGAAGATAATAAGTATGAATTTTATGATGATAAACATTACGAATTGCTTGTAAAACGGGAAAATACAGCAAAATTACTTAATAGTATTACAGAAAAAAAGGAAGTTATAATATTTCTTGAAGATAAATATAATAAATTAAAATATGAAATTTCTCCTATCAGCGATGAATATTTATTATGGATAATTTTACAACAAATTAAGCAAAATATTTATACTAATTTATCTATAGGAAATAGGCAAAATTGGCCTATAAAGCAGCCAGAGGATAGCCATGAAATCAACATTTTTGATTATTTAAAACAGACATCTAACAGTTATTTAACACTCAAAATTATAGCTGATAAAAAACTGTCATTAAAAGATTTTGATAACTTAACTTACACATTCTTATTTCAAATAGCTTATAATAATACAGATTTGATATTTTATCCAGAAACATATTTAGAAAAAAATCCTATTAAAAGAAATTCATCAAAAGATGAAATAGATCCTCCTAAAAGATTGTATAATAATGATTTAATACAACATTATTTGTTAGCAGTATCTGCAAAAGATCCTGTTGTAATATTTTTGTCTCATTATCATGTAATAGAACATTTTTTTGAGTCTGTATTTTATGATTACTTGAATCAAGAAATCAAGAAAATTATTACAAATCCGGGGTTTTCTTATAATCGAGAGAAGGATATTAACAAACTAATCAGCATGGTTAAAGATTCTTTATCAGCAATTAATGGAGACTCAACTTTTAAGGAATTAGAAGCTTTAAAAATCTGTTTAAAACAATATATTAATTTAAGTCAATTGGAAAATGATATTAATCAGTTTGATTCTAATTTATTAAATTATTATAAAACAACAAAAGTTTCATTTTCTGGTTCTGGAGAGAATACTAATATAAATTTTCAAAATCAAAACAAGATTTATGAACAATTGGCTAACAGAATTTATAAGACTCGAAATGCTATAGTTCATAGTAAAGAACGTATTAAGGAAAAAGATTATAAAGATAAATATACACCTTTTGTAGACGACAGTGTATTATTTAGAGAAATTCCTTTGATACAATTAATTTCCGAACAGATTATCTTATCCACTAGTAATGAATTCAAAATATAATAAATATTAATTGTTAATCACAATTTCCACAACCAACATGGAAGAACTCTTAGAAATTAGACAACTCCTACAACAAGGAAAAATCAATGAAGCTTTACTGTTAGTAGATGAATTAGAAGAAATGAGCCTTAGTGATAAAATCAATAAAATTGATAGTTATGGCGTAATTCTACTCATCCATTTAATCAAACAAAAAGCTGAAAAACGTTCTACCCGTTCTTGGGAAATATCTATAGAAAATGCAGTACGGGAAATCAATAAAATTAATAAACGCCGCAAATCTGGTGGTGTTTACTTGAATCAAATAGAATTAATGGAAATTCTGCAACAAGGATATCAAGTAGCACTAAAAAGAGCAGCTTTAGAAGCTTTTGAAGGACGTTATGAAACAGAAGAATTAGCAACTATGGTTAATGAACAAGAAATATTAACTCATGCTTTGGAATTAATTCAAAAGTAGTCAGAACTCACAGATCCCCGACTTCTTCAAGAAGTCGGGGATCTAGGGTATATATGTTATTATGCTGTCACTTCTTCCTTAACTTCCTTCTGCAATGCTGAATACAACCTATTCAGTGCATTCACATAAGCCTGAGCCGATGCCACAATGATGTCTGTATTTGCTGCATGACCGGAAAATACACGGGATTCATGGCGTAAGCGAATCGTGACTTCCCCTAAAGCATCTATTCCACCTGTCACCGATTGCACTGAAAACTCAATCAATTCATTAGGTACATTCACTACTCGATTGATGGCTTTATAAACCGCATCTACTGGACCTGTACCAATAGCTGCATCGGTTAATTCTTTACCTTCGGGAGTGCGAAGTGTCACTGTAGCAGTTGGTTGAGTGTTGCTACCGCAGGAAACCTGTACTAATTCAACTTTAAATAAATCTGGTGCTTGTTGGATTTCGTCGTTAACAATAGCCTCTAAATCCCAATCAGAGATTTCTTTCTTTTTGTCTGCGACTTCTTTAAAGCGAACAAAGGCTTTATTGAGGTCATTGTCTGATAATTCAAAACCCAATTCTCTCAAGCGAGTACCAAAGGCATTTCTACCAGAATGTTTACCCAAAACGATTTGATTGTCTGTTAAACCAATCAATTGGGCATCCATAATCTCATAAGTGAGCTTATTTTTTAACACTCCATCTTGGTGAATTCCCGATTCGTGTGCAAAAGCATTTGCACCGACAATGGCTTTATTTGGTTGCACCAACATTCCTGTCAAGTTGGAAACCAGACGGGAGGTTTTATAAATTTGTTTGGTGTCAATATTAGTTAATGATGCTTCAGAATCAGCAGGTCTACCAAAGAAGGGGTTAAAATATTGCCGTCTGACGTGCAGTGCCATTACTAACTCTTCTAAGGCAGCATTTCCAGCCCGTTCTCCTATACCATTAATGGTACATTCTAGCTGTCGTGCGCCATTTTTAACGGCTTCTAAGAAGTTAGCAACTGCTAAACCCAAATCATTATGGCCGTGAACGGAAATAATGGCTTGGTCGATGTTGGGGACGTTTTCGGTAATGCCTTTAATCATCTCCCCAAATTCGCTGGGGGTGGTGTAACCTACAGTGTCAGGAATGTTAATTGTTGTTGCACCAGCTGCGATCGCCCGCTCCAAAACTTGGTAAAGATATTCTGGATCGGTACGAGCCGCATCCATTGGCGAAAATTCGACATCATCCATGAAGGACTTAGCATAAGCTACCATTTCTTCTGCGATCGCTAAAACTTCCGCCCGTGACTTTCGCAGCTGATACTGTAAGTGAATATCAGAAGTAGAGATAAAGGTGTGAATTCTGCCGTGGACTGCTGGTTTTAATGCTGCTGCCGCCGCTTCAATATCTGCTTTAATGGCTCTAGCCAAGCTACAAATTACCGGACCATCTTCTGTTCCTATAGTTTGGGCAATTTTTTTGACTGCTTCAAAATCACCTGGACTAGCAAAAGCAAAACCAGCTTCAATTACATCTACACCTAAACGAGCTAATTGTTTGGCAATAATTAGCTTTTCCTCTATGTTTAATGTCGCTCCCGGACACTGTTCTCCATCTCGCAGTGTCGTATCAAAGATGATAATTCTGTCTGCTTGATTTCTCATTGGTTTTAGGTTGTTTAGTTTTGTTTGTGGGCTTAAAATACCTTGAACTTTATTTTTTAACTCTTGGCTTTGTAAATAATTATTAATTTTACTAAGCTTCAGTTTTTTCTATTTTGTCTCTGATATCGTTCAAGTCTATATATCTATCAGTAGCATTGCGTAGTTCTCTGGCTATCATGCCTTCAGTTGATACAACTGTTATATGCGTATTCTTAGAACGTAATAGCTCGATTGCTCTTTCAAAATCCCCATCACCACTAAATAAAACAACTCGGTCGTACTGGTCTACTGTATTAAACATATCGACGACAATTTCAATATCTAAATTAGCTTTTTGTGAGTAACGACCAGAAACATCGTCATAGTATTCTTTGAGGATTTTAGTGCGTACTGTATATCCCAAACTAATGAGTGCATCTCGAAAACCGCGTTGATCTTGTGGATCTTTTAAGCCTGTGTACCAAAAAGCGTTAATCAACGTTGTCTCAGACTGCTCATTCTTAAAGTATTCTAACACTCGTCGCGGGTCAAAAAACCAGCCATTTTTTTGTTGAGCATAGAACATATTGTTTCCGTCTACAAAAATAGACAGACGATTCATTGGCGAACCCATAGAAATTTACACCTAAATAATAGATAAGAATGTAAGATTGAACAATAGATTATAGCAATTCTTAATCGTCAAGGTCGCTAATATCTATAAAAGTAGTTTTTTTTCATGTATAGGTTTTATCCTACCTCTGGCAAAGCATAAAATTGGCTAAAACATTAAATTTGATATTCTAGGAACTTAACTTATTTAACCTCCGACTCTTCGGAACACAGCCTCTGATCAAAATCTACCAATAAAATTGACTTAGTAATAGCATTCTGATCTGGATATCAATCAAGTTTACTCCTAAAGAGGTATCACATAAGGTTTTGGGCAGAATATTAGGACTATGTGGATTAATATCCTGATTATCCTCCACATCCTACCTCCTTGCTACTACATTCAGCCTCTGGTAAAAACTTTTGCTCTCCGGCATTTTCTGGTCTCACTGGTCTCGCTGTGGTTTGGCGGCATACGAGGATAGGATATAATCTCACCGTAACCAATTGCAAAGGTAAATCTGCTCTGGGTCATATCTGTGCGAAAATCAGGGTTAGAAATTGAGTTATACACAAATTTAGGCAGTATTTAATACTACTTGATTAAGAGTTTGGTAGTAGTAGCTTGGCAAATTTACAAGGTTTTTTCTTAGACCTGTCCCTTATACCTACTTAGTTACGTCTTCACCTTTAGCTTTAATTAACAAACATTAAAATCGGATTTGTACGCAAACAAGTTTTCAGCAACAAGTTATCAGCAAATATGCTGGTGTAAGTTTAGTGGTATTTCCAGTTTATTTGAGAAAGGGACAAGATATTCATTTAAGTTTGATTTCAAGATGTAGATTATCGCTAAAACTGTGTGTAAATAAATAGCAGTGTTGTACTTAAATTAACCGAGTGACACAATATGGCAGAAGAAATTACATCCAGCTTAACTAAAAAATCCGTCTCTGCTGCCAAGAGCCAGTTAAGTAACTTTACCAAAGGAACTTTAACAGGATCATTGCACCAGCCTAAAATGATGGTGCGTTTTGGTCATCTCCTTGCTGGAACTTCGGCGATAGTAGCAGCATTTTTGAGTGCGGCTAGTGGAAATTGGGTACAACTCCTAGAAAATCAAGCTGTGACTGCCTTTTTTCAAATTCGTGGGTCAAAAGTGGCTCCAGAAGATATTGTAATTTTAGCAATTGATGATCAGTCTATATCAATTCCTGAACAATTTTATACGACCGATTCTCAAGAGTACAGCTACTTACAACCACTAAAACCTTTTCCGTATAAACGTGCGGCCTATGCTCAACTGATCACCAAGTTGGTGGAAGCTGGTGCGCGTTCAGTAGCTTTAGATGTGGTTTTTGATCAGTCAAGTACCTACAGTGAGGCTGATGATCGACAATTTCAGGAAGTATTACAAAAATATGGCAGTAAAGTTACCTTGGCCGCAGTCTATGAAAATTTTACAACTCGTCATGGAGAATTTTGGCAACTAACGGAGCCGCATCAAAGCTTGCTTTCTGAGTCTGTGTCCATCGGTGCAGTAAATTTTGCACTAGACGTGGATGGTAAAATTCACCACTTGAGTAGTGAATTTTTGAACTCCATATCTCAAAACAATGCTCTCAACACTAAAATACCTTCCTTTGCAGAAGCGGTGTTAGCAGCAGCACAAATCAAGTATCCTCAACCTAAAGGCGATCGCATTTATTTTTGGGGACCTGGGGAGACATTCAAGACAATTCCTATTTTAGATGTGTTTGACCCAGTAAACTGGAACAATTCTTTGCAGCAAGGTAAGTTTTTCCAAAATAAAATTGTCCTGATTGGTGCTACGGCAAAATTAAGCAATGATTTCCATCTGGTGGCTAGTTCTGCTCATGAACGCATGGCTGGGGTAGAAATTCATGCTCATGCGATCGCTACTTTAATAGCTAATAAATCTATCGCTATAGCCATTAAAAATCCAATATTGCGAGGTTTATTTGTACTGCTGCTAGTAAGTGGTACGGCTGTGATAGTAACAAGAAAAAAACAGGGAATCCAGAGATTACTGTCAAGTATTGCCTTAGCTACTGTGTGGGGAGTAATTAGTTACAGTAGCTTTATTTATGGTCAATTAATGTTTCCCACTACAGTACCAATGATAGCAATATCTCTAACTGGGCTATATTATTTAGGCACTGAAGTAGCTAAGGAAAAAATTAACAAACAAAAATTATTACTCATATTTCAAAAACACAAATCTTCTGCTATTATTCAGGAAATTATCAGCCAACAAGAAGACCTGCAAGACCTAATTCAACAGAAAGATTTAGAATTGAATGGTAAAATCCTGGGCGGACGCTATAAAATTATCAAAGTTCTTGGTGCAGGTGGATTTAGTGAAACCTATATTGCTGAAGATATACAACGTCCTGAACAACCACAATGTGTTGTCAAACAGCTAAAACCAGCTACTAGTAAACCAGAGAGTTTAGCACTTGCTAGGCGTTTATTTAGTGCAGAAGCAAAAACTCTAGAAAAATTGGGAATAAATCACCAAATTCCTCAACTATTAGCTTATTTTGAGGAAGATGAAGAATTTTATTTAGTACAGGAGTATATACTTGGTCATTCCCTGAGTAAAGAATTAATATCAGGTAAATCTCTAAACGAAAGTTCAGTTATTATCTTGTTAAAAGAACTGTTAACAATATTAAGATTTGTCCATGAAAATGACGTAATTCACCGAGATATAAAACCTGCTAATATCATCCGTCGTCATTCAGATTGGAAACTAGTATTAATTGACTTTGGTGCTGTTAAAGAAATGAGTACCCAAATCATGGATAATTTAGAATCAACTGCTTTTACGATTGGTATTGGTACAAAAGGTTATGCACCTAACGAGCAATGTTTTGGTCGTCCTCGATATAATAGTGATATTTATGCTGTGGGAATGATAGGTATTAAAGCCTTAACTGGTATTTCTCCCCATGAGTTGAAAAGAGATAGTAATGAAGAAGTGAAATGGGTTGATAAAGCAATAGTTAGCGATGAGTTAGCAGCAATTATTAATAAAATGGTTTTGGATGATTATAAAAAGCGATATAATTCTACATTGGAAGTTTTAGAGGCACTAGATCAGTTACCTACTCCTCAAGATGAAATGTTGAGTTCAGAAAAAGACTATTCACTAGATGATATATCTGTTGTTGATGCCGACTCTCCCACCTCACCTTGGCCGGGAGATGCTGGAAAGATTTAGCAATCTCCTGACTCCTAAAAAATAGGTTGGGTTAACTCCAGTTAAACCCAACAAGGCTAAATGTAGAACAAATTGCTCGTATACTTGAGTTAGATATCGAAGTCTTGAAACAAGCAATTAAAATCCTTCGTGTCGCTTATATCTCAGGACTAAAGCCACTGAGTTTTACGCTTACCGGATGTTTTTATCATAAAACTCTAACGTTTAACCGGCGTACCGCAAGGATAAGTAGCTACTTCCTCATAACTATCTTCCTTAACAACCGGTTTATCCTTCGCAGCTAAATAATCTTTTTGCAAAGTATCTAACAATGCTTCCCGTCGATCATACAACCGCTTTAAAGTACGAGGTTGACATTGATTCAAAACATAAGCAGTTACCAAAGGCAAAGCAATTGTACTATCGGTATAACAAACAATTGCGCTGGGTAACTCATCGGGGTCAATTTTACCCCAACTCACCGCTTCCGCTGGAGTTGCACCCGATAAACCGCCTGTATCTGGACGTGCATCGGTAAACTGCACAAAGAAATCATGTCCTCTTTCTTCTAATCCTAAAACCTCGTGAATTTGCGGTTGTGTTTGTAACAAAAAGTTTTTAGGACTGCCACCACCAAGAATTACAGCCGCGCTTTTACCGTCGGTTTCCCGTGCTGCGTAAGCAATAGACGCTGTTTCATTTACGTCAATAGCAGGATCGATCACCAACTTTGAACCTTCCAACGCCAAAGCCGCCACATTCATACCGATAGAACTATCGCCAGGGGAAGAAGTATAAATAGGTACGCCACATTCATAAGCCGTAGCTAATAAACAGGAATGCTGCACACCTAATTGCTTTTCTACTTCCCGCACATACTTACCCAGCAAATAATGAAACTCAGCCGTTCCCATCCGCTTTTGAAAAGGTTCAGCTTGGAGGACTTTACGGATAAACGCGTCGGTTTCTAATAGGACATCATAGCCAAAGATAATGTCATAAATTCTGATTGTACCTTGTTCCCGTAATTTGACATCATCTAAAAACGGACTACCGGCAAACAATTCAAAACCTAAACCGTAGTGCATATCATGGTAAAGATTTGCACCAGTGCTAATCATCCAATCAATGCAACCATGACGAATTAAAGGCGCAAGGGCGGAAACTCCAAAACCCGCTGGTGTCAAAGCCCCGGAAAGACTAACCCCGACGGTTACACCTGGTTGAAACACTTCCTTAGTCAGCAGTTGACAAGCTTCCCGTAACCGGGCTGAGTTGTAAGCGGTAAAATAGTTATTAATCAAATCAACCACACTGATGTCGGCTGACATGGGTATGGGTGCAATTTTCTTACCTTGCAGTTTTGACATTTTTGGGAAATCCTGAATAGTAAATACACTGAATATAATGTTATCGCATTCAAATCTACGGAAGTTGCTAAAATGTTTTTTAGTGATATGAATTAACGGCAATTCTCAAGAGAATACTTCGGGAGTTATCTATTTTTGTATTTCTTTTTAAGCAAATCCAAGGATATATCTAAACCAATATTTGCTATTATTAAACATAACTAACTTGTTATTAATTATGGCACAAGCGTTAGTGAGTCTCTCTGAAGGAATCGCATCCGAACCCCCACCATTAGAATTTACCACCGATGGCGTGATTAGGATAGGCAAAACTCGTGTAACACTAGATACGGTAATTGCTGTTTTTAAACAAGGAACAACAGCAGAGGAAATTGCTTACCGTTATCCATCCCTTAAACTTGCGGATATCTATGCTACCATTGCCTTCTACCTCAATCATCAACAAGAAGTGGAAGTGTATCTACAGCAAAGACAGCAACAAGCACAGGAAATTCGTAGAATAAATGAGGCCAGATTTGATTCCCAAGGGTTGCGTGATAGACTAATGGCGCGGAAAACAGAACGGGAAGTATGTTAAAATTGCTTGCTGACGAGAATTTTGATAATGATGGAGTGGTGTTTAGAGGCAGAATTGGCAGGACAAATTTACTATCTTCCTCTGTAAAAATTACACTTTAAACAAATGCGATCGCTCTTTTCAGATTACAATAAAGTCATCCCAGAGGATTTAGTCAGAAACTGATGCCAACCCTCACAGATATTTCCACTTTGATTGTTAGTACACCAGGTACTTGTGGTGGTCGTCCGCGAATTGCTGACACTCGTATTACTGTTCAGTATATTGTCAATGAGATTAAATCTGGTATGACCCCAGAAGAAATTATTGAAGATAAGCCTTTTTTGACAATTGCAGGTATTTACACTGCGTTGGCTTATTATTATGCTAATAAGGAATCACTAGATATTGAATTCACTCGATATCAAGAAGAATGTCAACAACTCGAAGCAGAACTGCTTATATTTAAAAATTACCAAAAAAATAAATTCTGACAATTTTGAATTATTAAGATCGCAGTTAACAGAATTTAGAACATTTCTAGTGTAACTTTACTAAATACAAAAAAATTATACTTCATTCTCTTAGTTTTAAAAGTTATTTATCAATAGGATTTATGAAAAACGACACACCAGAAGAATTAAATTCAGATAATTCAGATCAAGAACTTTCGCGTTTAATAGACGAGGTAATGTCATCATCAACATCATCCCTAAATGATGAACAGTATCGCCAAAAAATGCAGCGGCGGAAGGAAGTCCAAGATCAACGTATAGCTAAAGCAAAACCAGAAAAGGGTTTAATTATTGTCAATACTGGTCATGGTAAGGGTAAAACTACTGCGGCTTTGGGGATGGTGATGCGATCGCTTGGTCATGGATATAAAGTAGCGATCGTCCAATTTATTAAAGGCGCATGGGAACCTTCAGAAAAGCGGGTTTTCAGTCATTGGCCAGACCAATTAGAATTTCATGCGATGGGTGAAGGTTTTACCTGGGAAACTCAAGATCGCGATCGCGATTTAGATAAAGCCAGTGCTGCTTGGGATAAATCATTAGAATTTATCCGCAACCCAGATTTTAAACTGGTACTATTAGATGAAATTAACATTGCCCTCAAACTTGGTTACTTGCAAGTTGAACAAATATTAGCAGGTTTAGCCGAAAAACCAGCAGATAAACACGTAATTCTCACAGGTAGAGGCGCACCACCAGCTTTAATTGAAAAGGCAGATTTAGTCACAGAAATGACCTTAATTAAGCATCCTTTTAAAGATCAAGGAATTAAAGCCCAAGCGGGAATTGAGTATTAAACTACTGATTAGCACTGCTTAAATCTTGACGACAAGCCTGTAAAATTTGCTGGTCATTAGCACTGACAGAATTTAACTGATGATAGTCTTGTAGTGCCACAGAATAGGCATAAGTCATTGCATTTTCATCAGTTAATCTGGGTATTCTACTGGTAGTTGATACTGTATTTATACCAGCTTCACCAGGAGAGCTAGTTACAGTCATTGCCAATTCTCCTGATTTAGCGATTGTCCCCTGAAAACAGCTAAACTCAGAACTGGGCATATACAAAGCACCAATTACCTTTCCTTGCTGTTTTTGAAACACAATATAACCTTGTCCTAACTCATTTGGTCTTGAGGACTGTCCATAAAGATAAATTCCATCTTTTTCAGGGAAATTGACTGGTGATGTCCGTTGTGATTGTCTTGTAGTTGTGGGTATTGTATGAATGTTTGTGATTACAGCTTCAGATGGTAAGTTGTTAGGATCAAGAGTATTTTGCTGAATTTGATTTCTTTGATTTCTAATATCTCTCAGTCTTGATACCAGAAAGTTTTTCTGACTACTTTGAATTTGATTTGTATAACTTGGTAAATTGGCCGCTATAGCTGTAGATTTGAGATTAATTTTGATCTGTTCACCAATTATACCCAAACCTAAAATACCAAAAGTAACAAGTAGACCGATAGCGGGAAATTTTAACTTCCCTTGAGAAATGTTGTTAAGCACCCGAATTCTCCTGTAATATTAATTAACTACTGCTTTCAAACTTAATAGAATCATAACTAAATATTGATACTTCGGGATTCCCTCAAAGGTTTTATATATATTATCGGGAAGAAAAAACTATCAAAAAATGAAATCTTTCTGTATTTTGATTGATAATTCCAAAATAGCATTGTTTAAAATTTTATGCTTCACCCAAGAAATTCACACTATTGGAGGATGACTACTTAATATTTACAAACTTTGATTTAATTTTTGAGATAGTTTGAGTTTGCATTTTTTTTCGACATTGTTCAATAGGTAAGAACAGATACAGTGTTGATTTAGATCACTTGATTTACTCTCAAATTGTGATAAACATCTTTGATTCCAAATTTTTTGCCCTCAGTCTGATAATTAACTACAACATCAAGTTTGAGTATTTCGGATGAGATCAAGAAAAATTCAGGAACAATTTTTGGGTAAGTGAAATACTAATCTCTAAAATGTAGTTAATTGTGACACTACACAGTAAAAACCTAAAATCATTTATGCAAATCACTAACAGCAAAATCCAAGCTGGACGGGAATTAATGCCAGATTATACCCTTATACCCCCAGACCAAAAGCAATAGATCAGTTAGAACCCACCTTTCGCACTTCAATTAGTAGTAAGTAGGTAGGCGTTGAAATTTATCGTTCAGGCAAGGGAAGAGGGAAGAAACTTTGAGGGATTTTACATTTTGTAACATACCTCTGTTTTTTCAAGCCGACTTACTTATAGTAAAATTACAATCAAACGGTTGTTTTCAACAGCACAAAAAAAAAGCCCGCACTTGCGGACTTTATGAATCTCAAGCCATCTAAGAATTACTTCACATTCTCTTGATGATAAGTTTGATAAACCTTATCACCAGTATCTGGTACAAAACGGCAAACCTTAGCAGAATGCAATAATGCTTTCCAAATAGGAACTTCAGACTTGTAGTAATAATCGCCCAAAATTGGTTTAATTGCCTCAGTTGCCTTCAACAAATTGTAGTGAGGCATATTCAAAAAGATGTGATGGGCAACATGAGTACCAATATCATGATGGATATGGTTAAAAATGCCATAATCCCGATCAATCGTAGAAATAGCACCCTTTAAAAAAGTCCAGTTATCACCACGATACCAAGGTAATTCCTGTTCAGTGTGATGTAAATAAGTTACTAAATCCAACCAGATGATAAATACAATGTAAGGAACAGCGTAGTATTTGATTAACCACATCCAACCCCATTGATAGGTGAAGAAACTTAGCAAACCTACCATGCAAATCCATAGGGTAGTGCTAGTGATAATGTCCCATTTTTCTGAAGGCTTAAACAGCGGACTGCTGGGATCAAAATGTGAACCTTCCTTACCAGGAGAACGCTTAAACAAATAAATTGGATAAGCCAACAAGAACACATAGAAACGCCCTATTTTTTGTAATAAGGGCATTTTATTGTATTCAGATTCAGACACAGGATACCAGCTTTCATCATTTTCCAAACTGCCAGTATTTTTGTGGTGAGTTCTGTGGCTAATTCTCCAACCGTGATAAGGAACAAGAATGAAAGTATGAGTGATATGACCAACCAAATCATTCAGCCATTTATGCTTAGAAAAAGATTGGTGTCCGCAGTCATGACCAACCACAAACAAAGCCCAAAACATCGTTCCTTGCAATACCCAGAAAATTGGCCAGAAATACCAAGAATCTAGATAATTTGCAACTGCATATAAAGCAGCAACAATGGCAACATCACGGAAAAAGTAATAGAGTGATTTAACCACACTAGGCTGAAAACATTCAGCAGGAATAGCAGCTTTTAAATCTTGGAGAGTAAACGGAAGTTTATCTTCACCCTGAGATGATTCCAAGCTAGGATTTTGGTTGGACTGAACTGTATCTAATTGCACTGGATTTGGTGATGTTTAAAAAAATCAAGTTAGGGTAGAGAATGTTCACTAAATATCGCAAACATTGAAAGTTGGAAAATAAAATGATTTAATAAATTTTGATTAATTAAATCATTTTGCTACTTGTCGAATTATTAGCTAGAGACCTTTATTTCTGCGCTTAATATTCGTCAAAAGTTGTATAACCAATGTCAGTTTTATAAAGTTGACATTCATTAGTGATTAGTTTCATTAAATCCCAAGAGAACTTATATTCCTCATGGAGATATGGTTGCCAATTTTGTTTGATGCTATCGTAAGCTAACCGCAAATTGTAGGAAGGAATAGCGGTAGAAATATGATGGGGAACGTGAACGTTAATATCGTGACAAAGGATTTCTACCCAACGAGGATAATCACAATGAACTGTACCAAATAACTGTGCCATAGCCTCGTTCCACTTGTCAGCCGTTGTAAAAGGAACATCTGGAAGAGTGTGGTGAACAATAGTGAAGGTACTCATCCAGAAATGGTAAACCATCCAAGGAATAAACCAGAACTTAATAAAGCCCCAAACACCAGTTGTAATAATCAAAGTGGGGAAAACAATAGCTGCAAAAGCTACCACCACACCAACAGAAAGCTTAACATTAGCTCTATCTTTTGGCTGGAATTTTCGCGCATCAAAATGCACAACTGCCCAATGTCCAATAGAACCTACCCACCACAGACGCTTCTGCATAAAAAATTGAAATGCAGATTGTCTGGTTTTATCCCAACTTTCAAAAACCTCTGGTCTGATGGGATGCCATGCGTTATCCTCATCTAATTTATTTGTATGTTTATGGTGATGATTATGTTTAATTCTCCAGCTATGAAAAGGGTAAATTAGAAACATCATGAAAAAATGACCAACCAAATCATTTACCCAACGACGTTTAGCAAAAGAACGATGTCCGCAGTCATGGCCAATAACAAAAAAACCTGTTAAAGCAGTTCCTGTAAAAATCCATGCTAAGGGTAGAAGAAACCAGGGAGAAATTGCTATAAAATAATAGCCTAATGCAGCCATAGACAAACTAAGAACTACAGTAGTCCAAGCTTTGCGACTATTTTTTTGGAAACATTCCTTGGGCAGACTTTTGATAATATGTTTTAGTTTGATTTCGTCTTGACCAAGGCTTGTGGAGACGAAAGTTTCCTGGTTTTTGATGATTGATGTAGTCATGAATACCTAAAAAACAACAAAATACGATGCAAAGTCACTTAAAAAATGATTTTGCAGCAAAGTTTTGTAACGTAACATTAATGTTTGAGATTATAGCAACCTAAGAGTAACTTAGGGTAGATAGTCAGCAATTAAAATTAAAATTGAAAATTTTAAATTGCTGTAGTCGCACGCAAAAAGTCAATAGTTTAGCGTCCAAATTTTGAACATAAAACTATTGACTTTCAAGATAAACTATGCGTTATGCTTTTTTCTCTGCCAGCTTGACATTTGTCGCTAGACCTAGCAGTTGGAGTAATTGAATAGTCATCCAAGTCATATCAATTTCCCACCATTCCAAACCATGACGGGCAGAATATTGAAAAGCGTGATGATTATTGTGCCAGCCTTCACCAAAGACAAGAATAGCCACCCACCAACAATTAGTGGAATTGTCACCAGATTCTGGATATGTGCGATAGCCAAACTTATGGGTAGCACTATTAACCAACCAAGTACAGTGGTAAACCCAGATAATACGCGCAAAAATTCCCCAAACGACAAAAGACCAACCCCCTAAGGAATAGAGTACCAAGCCCAGGGCAATTTGTAAGAAAATGAAATTTTTCTGTAAAAACTGATAAACTGGGTCATCAAAAATATCTTTCGTAAAGCGAGGAACTTGTTCGTGAGCCGGGGCGAAATGGATCATCCAGCCCATGTGACTCCACCAGAAACCTTTATTAGAATCATGGGGATCATTTTCTGTATCTGAGTGCAAATGATGGATACGGTGTGTACCTACCCACTCAATAGGTCCGCCTTCACAGGATAAAGTCCCGAAAATAACCAAGACATACTCCAGCCATTTGGGAGTTTGAAAACTGCGGTGGGTGACAAGACGGTGATAACCAAGGGTAATCCCTAAACCACCAGTCACCCAGTAAAGAAATAAAGCTACACCGACAGCTTTCCAGCTAAAGTTACTAGGAACTAAAGCGAACATAGCTCCAATGTGTAGTGCAACGAAAAATAGGGTGTTAACCCAGTTAATTTGAGGTTTAGAAGTAGCAATTGTCATGCAGTATCCTGAATAGAAAATTGTTCAGCCTAATCTGCGCGATTTTTCGAGTAGCTAGGCGCTACGCGCCATAAATCCGCATATCTATATTTTTTTGAATGAGGAAACAATGAACAGCATAGAAAAGCTACGGCAAGCAGAACAGGCACTATTAGAGATTTTTTCTGGTATTGACGCTCAGGTCAAGCATAATCTTAAACGAATACTAGATGCTTTTCGCAATCACCGTGTAGGCGCACACCATTTTGCAGGTGTAAGTGGTTATGGACACGATGATTTGGGACGAGAAACCTTAGATAAAGTATTTGCCGAAGTGATGGGTGCCGAGGCTGCGGTGGTGCGAGTGCAGTTTGTTTCGGGAACTCATGCGATCGCCTGTGCGCTATTTGGTGTACTCCGTCCTGGAGATGAAATGTTAGCAGTAGTTGGTTCTCCCTACGATACATTGGAAGAGGTAATTGGCTTGCGGGGGCAAAACCAAGGTTCCCTTATTGAGTTTGGCATAAAATACCGCCAATTGGAACTAACCAAAGAAGGAAAAGTAGATTGGTCAGCTTTAAGCACAGCAATCACCGAAAACACCCGTTTAGTCCTCATTCAGCGTTCCTGCGGGTATTCTTGGCGGTCTAGCCTATCCATAGCCGAGATTGAAAAAATTGTCCACATAGTCAAACAACAGAACCCAAACACAGTTTGTTTTGTAGACAACTGCTACGGCGAATTTATAGACACCCAAGAACCAACCCATGTTGGTGCTGACCTCATGGCCGGGTCATTGATTAAAAATCCTGGTGGAACAGTCGTTAGTGCAGGTGGTTATATAGCCGGACGTGCTGACCTAGTAGAAGCAGCAGCGTGTAGACTAACCGCCCCTGGTATTGGTAGTGCGGGAGGTGCGACCTTCGACCAAAACCGCCTCTTATTCCAAGGCTTATTTTTAGCACCGCAGATGGTAGGGGAAGCCATGAAAGGAACTTACCTCACAGGATATGTATTTGACAAACTCGGATATCCCGTTAACCCCGCACCTTTAGCACCGAGAGGGGACGTTATCCAAGCCATCAAACTCGGTTCAGCCAAAAAGCTAATCGCCTTCTGTAAAGCCATCCAACAGTATTCACCCATAGGATCTTATCTCGACCCCATCCCCGACGATATGCCGGGCTACGAAAGCCAAGTAGTCATGGCTGGGGGGACATTTATTGAAGGTAGCACCTTGGAATTATCAGCCGATGGACCATTACGTGAGCCTTATGTTGTGTATTGTCAGGGCGGTACACATTGGACTCATGTATCTATTGCGTTACAGGCAGCTATTGAAGCTGTAGGAGAAGTATAAGATAATTTTTATGCACGCAGAGACGCAGAGGCGCAGAGAGTATGATTGAGAATGAAATTACGGGAGTTATTGTTGATGTGGCTTATAAGGTTCACACAACTTTAGGACCTGGTTTATTGGAGTCTGTTTATGAGACTGTGATGGATGTTGAGTTGAGACGGCGAAAGTTGCAAGTGAGAAGACAGGTAGTTATTCCTATCACTTATGAGGGTGTGGTTTTGGAGGAGGGTTTCCGGGCTGATTTGATAGTTGAAGACAAGGTAATTGTTGAACTAAAATCAGTGGAAAATCTCCATCCTGTGAGCTATAAACAGTTACAAACCTATCTCAAGCTTGCTAATAAAAAAGTTGGACTACTCATCAACTTTAACGTCCCACTCATCAAAGATGGCATCTCAAGAGTCGTCAACAACCTCTAAAAACTCTCTGCGACTCTGCGCCTCTGCGTGAGCTATTATTCCGGTAATTTATACTGCGCTACGATCCGCTTGGCAAATTCCGGTACATGATCTGCCAATTTCTCAGGATGATTCCGCTTCACGTATAAATAATTTCTCGCAAAGTGGGAATCTATGGAAAATCTTCCGTATTCTAAACCCTTGGGTCCAATTCTATCTATCACTACTCCCATTAATTGCGCTACCCACATGGGTAATGTAACTGCGTCATCATAGGCTTTTATACCCTGTTGGACTGCGGGTTTGCGGTTGCCCTCTGACATTACTGGTTGGGTGTCTAGTTGATCTTTGACGAGTTCTAACATTTCTTTCCCAGTATCATTTCTCACCACTATCCATTGCCAGGGGTAGGGTGCGCCCATGTATCCCACAACGAGATCCGCTAGGGAGTTGACGTAATCAAAGCAACTCATACAGGATGGGGCGAAGATATCTTTGAGTACGTTGGTTTTTAAGCCAAAGAAGGGTACTTTTTCTTCTGATCCGTCTTCGTGTTTAAAATGTACCCGGAAGTCTTGCATAAATTCGTAACTAACTACTGTTTGGGGGGAACTGCTGGTGGTTTCTAGAAATTTTTGCAGTCCGGCGCGGGTAACGTTATCTACGCATGGTGTACCGAGTACATAGAGTTTTTCTAGTCCGAGTTTTTTCTCAATAGCGCGTAATGCTTGTATTTGACACCCTACTCCGATGACTAATAACCGCTTCATTCCTGATTTTTCGATTTCTTCTAATACGGAGAGATTGGGGGATAGGGTAGGTTTATTGACTTTGGCTGCTAGTATTTCTTCTGGGGTTCGCGCTATGATGGGCATGGGTTGAAAGCGGTCTTCTTTGGTGTTTTGGACACAGACCACGCCTTCAACTAAGCCTCGATTGAGCATTTCTATGGCTATGCTGCTAACTATTCCTGTCCATTGTGCGCCTTCGATGGGTTGGGTTTTGCGGGCGGACATCATTTCTTGATGTACACCAAAATAGAGTTCCTTTTCGTCTTCTAGGTTGCGGGGGCGGTTATGGGTGGTGGTTTCTAGTTCGTCTATTCTTTGGGTGATGAAGGCGCACGCTTCTTTGACGTAATGGATATAGTGGGTGTCGCATAGTCCGCATTCGCTACAGAGTTCTTTGGCGGGGCGCACGCTTCCGGGTTTGAGGGCTTTGGCTTTTTTGTGTTTGCTGGTGTCTATGGATGTCATTTATTTTGTTTATTTTTCGGGAATATGGCTTTTATTACCTTACCGTTAGGGGTTGTGATGTGGGTGTTTTGATTTGGGTAAGAGGGTTTTTTCGCGCAGAGACGCAAAGAATAACGCGGAAGGAATAATTTTGACTTATCTGAACAGTGGTAATTAAGTTTAAACCTCATCTATCTTGAAAACTTGAGTTTTCGCCATAGAAAAAACTATGGATTTCAACTTGGAAGAGGGTTAGAGTGTTCCAAGTAAAAAAATGCCCAAATTAAAATTGGGAATGAACCGGATCAGAATGAATCACTCTAAGAGGATGTTGCGATCGCAATGAGTGGTTTTGGATCATTTATTGGTTGGTTGGAAGATTCTTATTTGATTTCTTTATCTAAAATTCATAAAACTTTTATCTAAACTTTATGAATTAATTCTGTAAATATACGGTTTTCTGAAGTTATAATAAACTTAAATTTTTCACATTTCAACTAAAACGGAGAATAAAGGTGATGATGATTGGACATTTACTCAAAAACATCTCTTTAGTTGCTACTGCTACAGCAACAATAGGTATTTTTGCAAACTCAGCTAGTGCTTTAACTTTAAATAGTTCTTCTGGTACTTGGAGTAATACAGTAGGAGGTTCAGGTGTAGTTACTCAGACAGTAGGTAGTGAAAATCAAGTTCGTTGGGGGTCTCCACTAACAAATGATGGTAAATCTGGTTTAGGATTTACCGGGGTTGGTACTACAACTTTTAATCCTGGCGACACTTTTTTACTAGGTACACTGCGCCATTTCAATAATGTCATCAGTGGTGGAACTGCTGCAAGTCAAACAAAACTGAATGTTAACTTGAATTTTAGCTCCCCTCTTACTACTCAGGCATTTGGTTTTGATTTAGCTATTGATGAAACACCCAACGTAGCACCTGCAAGTAGTTGTCCTTATACCAGCACGATTCCTTGTTCTGATAAAATTTCTTTCCCTAATGCTTTCCCAGGAAACACTTTCAATATTGCTGGTACAGATTATACACTGCAATTACTAGGTTTTAGTGATACTCTTGGTGGTAATTTAGTCCAGGATTTCATTTCTCAAGAAGGTGGTACAAATAGTGCTTATCTGTATGGAAAACTTACATCTGTAACACCTACATCAGTTCCTGAACCTAGTAGTGCTGTGGCAGTTTTGGCTTTGGGTGCTTTGGGCGCTGGACAAGTCATCAAACGTAAAAAAGTAATCGTTTAATCATCTGGTGTTGATAACATTTACAAACTCTTTGTTTTGAATGCAATCTTGGTAAGGGTAAACGAACGATGAAATAAATATTAAAATTAATCAGCCTTCGGTCAATTTATCGAGGGTTTTTTGCTTTTAATATACATCTTCCATTATTCCACAAAACCGCCTGATAATTAATTCTCAGTCTCATAGCAAAAGTCTGTTAAAACAGACTGGATAGATATTAATTTTGATGCAGCTTTAGCTGAATTTTGCTATTAGCCATGAAATTCATTTCTTGGCGGGTTATATTCGCAGTTTTTCAATCTTTCATTATCTCACAAAACCGCCTGAGAATTCAGGTTCTTGAGTATATTTTATGGTGATTGAGGATTGATTACTACAAACCCCTTGCGGGGTAAGGTTTATAATATTATCAATACTTTCAATAAAATGCCGACACAATAATACTTGTAATCATTTCAACCTTTCATAAACATATTTTATTTTCAAACCAAAACTCTCTTATGAGAATATTTTATTGGGATAAACTTTTATTAAATCAAGCTGGTTTGATATAACTTTATATATTTCTGGAAAGCGATCATATTCTCTTAACCAATTGCCAACTTTCGGATTAATCAAATTAATAAAGAAATGAATGTCACTATGCACAATGTCAATGTTTCGGTAATTCCAAATAGGTTCGTGGTGAAAAGTGCGATTACGTAATTTAAGTATTTTTTTGATTTTTAATCTTATATTAATTATATTTAGCTCAGATTTTTGAGCATATTTAAATATTTGTTTGCTACAAGGATTCCATATTGTATTTTGATAAAATCCCTTTTGGATTAAGCTGTTCCAAAATCCAAAATTTAGTTCAGGAACTAAGTTATTTAAATTATTATTGCACTTCTTTAAAGCAGCATTAATTGTCTCTTGTTCATATTTTTCTAACTGAATCTTGCCATTAGTAAACCAATCATTTTCATATTTGACTGATAATACAGTGTTTATTTGGTTACGAAGGCTAATTTCTAAGGTATGTAAACTGGGATATAGTGCCTCACAAAGTTTAGTATTGATTTCATATATTCTGATCGCATTGCTATAATTGTTATTACTAGCATTGAGATATGGCTTCATACGAGCTTCTGAAAAAGCCATTAGAATATCTTTTAGATCATCCTCTGTTAGTTTAGGTTCAGGTATTGACAAATATTATAATTTTTGTTATCTTTAATGATGTGGACTCCAGACCGTCCTATGTCTCGTTTGACCGAGTTACGACCCTGGCGTAAAGAAATTAATTAGTTTTAAAGACATCCCCCTAAATTTGATATTTTTAGGGGGTTTGTCTTTGCTGAATAAATCAAAATCTTTTATTTAGTAAAGCATATAATAGAAAATATACAACAATCTGCCCATATTTAGTTAAATTACTGAATATTTCGCGTAAGTCCTAATTTGAAAATTCTATCTGTTGCGTTTTTTTAAATGCGTATGAATAAAGAATTTAATGTAATTATTGAACGAGATGGTGATGGTTACTTGGTTGGATATATACCTAGTATTTCTGGTTGTCACACCCAAGCAAAATCTTTAGATGAACTGATGGAACGTATTAAAGAAGCAATAGAATTGTGTTTAGAAGTTGATGAAATTTCCTATTAGCTTTACTTTTATAAAAAAATATGCTCTTTTTAGCATAAATAGGATATAAGTCAGACAATTGCAAACAGAACCAATAAAACCACTGCAATGGGTAGGAAGTTCCCTAGAAGACCTCAAAAAATTTCCTGAAGAGGTACAGGGGGAAATAGGATATGCGTTATATTTAACCCAAACTGGTGAAAAACATCCTCATACTAAACCCTTAAAAGGATTTAAAGGAGCAAGTGTATTAGAAGTTGTAGAAGATTTTGATGCAGATACCTATAGAGCTATTTATACTGTGAAATTACCAAAAGCGGTTTATGTTCTTCATGTTTTTCAGAAAAAATCAAAACATGGGATTGCTACACCAAAACAAGATATTGATTTGATTGAAGCAAGACTGAAAAAAGCTAAAGAACACCATGATCAAATAAATTAATAAAACCCAGGAGAATTATGTTAGAAAATATCGAAATTCAAACTAGCAGTGGTAATGTATTTGCTGATTTAGGTTTACCAAATTCTGATGAAATGTTAGCAAAAGCAGAACTAGCTCGGAAAATTAGTCAAGCTATTAGCGCACATGGATTAACTCAAATGGAAGCTGCGGAACTATTAGGAATTGATCAACCAAAAGTTTCTGCTTTAATCAGAGGAAAACTGACAGGATTTTCTTTAGAAAGAATGTTTAGATTTCTCAACGCTTTTGGTAGTGATGTGGAAATTACAGTTAAACCTAAATCTAGTCATAATGCACGGATTATTGTCAAGGAATTGTAGAAAGGAAAGCGTGAAATAAATTATAATAATGTTAGTTTCATGGATGGTAAATATGAGTGTAGTTATTCCTAATGAAATATTAACCACAACTCGCATGAATGAAGAGGAAATGAAACGAGAAATTGCGATTATGCTCTTTCAAAAAGACAAATTAACTCTTGCTCAAGCTAGTCGCTTTGCTGGTATGAATCGTATAGCATTTCAGCATTTACTCGCAAGTCATCAAATCCCGGTACATTACGGAGTTGAGGATTTTGAACAAGATATCAAAAATTTACAGGAGATGGGTAGATTGTGATTATTGTCAGCGATACATCACCTATTAATAATCTTGCAGCTATTAACCACCTTCAATTATTACAACAGCTTTACGGAACTGTAATTATTCCTGAAGCTGTTTATCAAGAATTAACTGATCCTGATTTTCCTGTAGCTGATGCAAAAGAAGTACAAACTTTTAATTGGATTCAAACTCGTGCAGTTCAAAATAGAACAATGGTTAAAGCACTTAGCAATGAACTTGATCCTGGTGAAGCAGAAGCTATTGTTTTAGCTTTAGAAATGAACGCAGAGCAAGTTTTAATTGATGAACGTCGTGGACGCATGATTGCAGCCAGACTCAATCTTCATTATACTGGAATTTTAGGAATTTTAGTAGAAGCAAAAAGTCAAGGTTTGATTTCTACTGTTAAACCTCTGTTAGATGATCTTATTAATAAAGCAGGATTTTGGGTTGCTGATTCTTTGTATCAAAGTGTTTTACAGCTAGTTGATGAAACGTAAAAAAATAAAATTTTGAAAACTGAACTAATTCCCCATCTCAGCTTTTTATTAACTCCCCACCTTCTCCAATAACCATTTCACAGCACTTTCCACATCTGCAACTTGTTCCCCTGGTGGTACAGGTGGACGTTTCACCATCACTACTTTTATTCCCATTTCTCGCGCTGCAATAATTTTAGGATAAGTAGCATTTCCACCGCTATTTTTACTCACAATAGTATCAATATTATAATTAGTTAAAATTTCCCTTTCATCCTCTAAAGAAAAAGGTCCTCTATCAAATAACATTAAACCAGGAGGTATCACCGCATCAGCATTTGGTGGATCTATCATTCGCATCAAAAACCACATTTCCTGTAAATGGGAAAAAGCAGATATTTCTTGTCTACCAATAGTTAAAAATACCCGTTTTGTTTGATGTTTGAAAAGTTGATTTTCTAAAGCTTTATTTTCTAAAATTGCGGCTGCTTCTGTATTATTTTCTACCTCAATCCAAATATCACCCGGTTGTTTTTCCCAAGGGGGACGATTTACTAATAATCTAGGAATACCCATTTCCGTTGCTGCTGCGGCCGCATTCCCAGAGATATGATTAGCAAAGGGATGACTAGCATCAATTAACACATCAATTTGTTGATGTTTTAAATATTCAACCAAACCCATCACACCACCAAAACCACCAACGCGAACATTACCAACAGGTGCAACAGGTTCACGGGTACGACCGGCTAAAGATGAGATCGCCTCAATCTCAGTAATATTATTTATCTTTGCAGTCAATTCCGCTGCATCACCAGTACCACCCAGAATCAAAACGCGCAACATAGCAATTTTGGATTTTAGATTTTTATCAATTATTTAAGCCTCTTTCCTTGCAGGAGAGAGGTTTGGAGAGAGGTCAATTAATTGTCGGAATTCTGGCTAAAATCCCCTTTTTCAAAGGTTCAGGACGTTCTGACCAAGGTAAAACACCATCAGGCTTATTGTAGTATTTACTCGCACATTCCAGTACAGCCTCAGCACAACCATCAACAGGCAAATCACCGAATAGATAAGTTAACTTCCCTTCACCAGCAAAAGCCACCACGCAGGAACGGTTACAAGCACTCATACATTCAACTTCCTGGATGGGGAACTCATCCCGTAAATCCCAATTTTGCGCCAGTTCCTGAATTTGTTGTAATAGTTTTTGACCACCACTTTCACCGACACGCTTACCATCTTGCCAAACACTAGCGCAGGTTTTACACACAAATAAACTATGAGCAGTTACATCAGCGTTACTTGTGGGAGAAATTGGAGAAATTTTAGCAGCAGCAGTCATCGTATCCTCGCAGATTTGCACATTCTCCAATTATAAGTAGTAGTGCAAAATAAATTGAACATTTTAAAAATCCCTAAACCAATCAATTTTGTAGGGGCAAACCCCCTGTGGTTGCCCCAAATACCGGGGTAGGCACGGGGGCGCTACCCCTACATTAAATCCAAATCTTTTATACAATTAATTTTGCCTACCTATTTAGTTCTGCCAGCATGATGTTAGAATCTCAAACCCACACCACCCTGTAAAGATAAAGCCGTACCTCCACCATTGCGGTAAGCATCAAAAGCGATAATTGCGTTACCAAAAATCACCGTATTACTATTAGGGACAACATAATCAATTCCTGGTTGCAAAGCAAAGCTAATTTTATTACCTACAGGGGAAGCAGTATCACCACTGGTTAAAACCATTCCCGCACCCAAATAAACATCAGTTTGCCAATTGAGGGGAAGATCATAAGAAACTGTAGGTACTACTGCTGTACCTTGGCCAATTAAAGCTTGAGCGCGGAAAGAAACTGGTGTTTCTAGCAATTTGTAGCGAAAGGACAAAACTCCACCCAGTTGAGTATCTTCACTTAAGCCAATAGTTGGACCAATACCCACATAGCTACCATAAGCTACTTGAGCCTGTGCTGGTTGACTGTTGATTAACAAACTAAAAACCGTACCAGTTCCCAAAACTGAAACTAAATATTTGAGATACTTCATCACCCTACTACTCCTAACACCATCTAAATAAATATGTTACCAATATTGCTGATTGGTAATTGGTAATTGGTAATAAATTCATTCTTCCCAATCCCCAATCCCCAATCCCCAATCCCCAATCCCCAATCCCCAATCCCTCATACTATGGACAACGGGAATGAATACCACCCTTTGTACAAATGAAAGCTAATTGCTGGGGATCTAAATTTTTCGCTGTGCTAAAATCAACCCCTTGGACTATAGCTGCTTGTGAACCGAGATCGGAAGTTTCGACAAACCTATCTCCGGGATCTTGTTTACCAGGAAAGAGGATAGTACCTTGAAAATCAGCACCGTCCAAATTTGCTTCCCGTAAATCTGCACGACTAATATCAGCATTGCGGAGGTTGGCGTTTTTCATGTTAGCAGAGCGCAAATCAGCACCAGAAAGACGAGCCGCACTAAAGTTGGCATTAGTGAGATTAGCGTGATCTAAATAAGCTTCAGATAAATCCGCTCCTTGCCAATCTGTGTTAGTTAAATTGGCATGAGATAATTGTGTGCTTATAGCAGAAACACGACTTAAATGAGCCGCATACAAATCAGCTTCAATTAATTTGGCATCGCTGATATCTGCTCCTGTTAAAATCGCATCTTCCAAAATTGCTTGTTGTAAATCGCTCCCAATGAGTTGGGTACTGCTGAGATTAGCACCTACTAAGCGAGCATTAGACAAGTTAGCTTTATTTAGGGTAGCGCGGCTTAAATCACTACGGTTCATCAACACCCGACTCAGATTTGCATCATTGAGGTTAGCTTGCTTTAACTGAGTTTTACTTAAATCAGCAATAACATCATCATAAGTATCCCAACGTCCATCTTCACCAACACTGCGAAAGCGACTAGCTTTCAAACTAGCTCGGTTAAGATTGGCAGATTTAAACAAAACTCCCGATAAATCAGCATTATCTAGTACCAAGTTAAATACAGAACTTTCCTCAGAACTTTTTGCACCCAATTGGGCATTGCTTAAATCAATATTATTAATTTTGCCGCTATAAACAGTCAAAATTTTGTTGATTGCCTGTTGGTTAGTATCTAACTGCTGTTGTCGAATATTACGGAAATTGCTTTTTGATTGTAGTTCCCCGTCCAGAAATAAATTCATCCGTTTTAATTCAGGCAGAGCGTTGATGCCAATATTTGCCAGTGCCTGTTGAGTAGTATCTAAGATATTAGGATCAGTTTCCTTCACCAGTAAATCCACAAGGAACTTGATAGACTGTGTATCATTAATACCACCCAATGCTAAAATTGCCCTTTGGCGTTCTTCATTGCTGGAACCAGAGCTAGGATTAAGTTGTTTGACAAGTTCAAGAAACTTTTGAGTATTGACTAGCTGGGTTTTACGCAGACTTTCTTGATTTTGGATGTAGATTTGTGTACCGACTAAAGTTGACAACACAGCAATCATGCTTGTGATCCCAACTACAAACAAGGTAAAATTGGGACTGTGGACTATTTTCAGCTTGGGGGTAGGCTGCTTACTAGATGTATTGACCTGATTGTCATTTTCTGACTGAGGCTGTTCGCTGGCAGTTTCTACAGGAGTTTTTATTGGTTTCTTGGTATCTTTAGCATCTATGATGTATGTACCTGCCAACTGATCATGCCAGGCGCGACGACGCTTTCGGGAAGTCCAACCCATTCCTTCACCTAGCACCATCAATACAGCTAAAAATGTAAATAAACCTAAATTGGGAAAAGCAAAGCTGTAGCGCCACAACACATAGGCAATGGAAACTGGAGCAGTCCAGCGTCCTAGCCCTTCACGGACGACAACAGCCCTTAAACCAGGGGCTTTACCTTCTTCATTAACTACCCGCACACCAAACCAACGTTTGGGAAGGGTACTACCGGTTTTACCCAGTAAATACAACTGCCAAACCGAGAGGGTAAGAGGTGCTAAGAGGGCGATAGTCCAGAGAAAATTGGTGGGACCAGCAACATTACGAATGCCATAACTAACGGGTAGAGCTAGAGGCCGTGCGATCGCTCTTTCTGTGACTACCAGCACTGGGTTCAATGGTACTCGCTGAATATCGCTGCGAGAATTGGCGTAAACGCCGATGCCAAAGGGAACTAACCCACTGGCAACTACTAGCGTGATTTCCACAGCCCAAGCAGTTAAACGTCTTGCTCCCAGGGGCAGAGAATTAGCTTTTTCCGGTTTTTGGGATTGGCTAGATTGATTAATATTTCTCCTCACAGTTGGGGTCGTCATTGCATAAATTCCCTTTGATTTTTGATGTTTACGCTAATCTCGGTGTGATTTAAATAGGCTATTACTTACGTTGAAAGCTATTAGGCAGCAAAAATTTGTATCCAACATACACTAAGACTGCCAACACCGCCAGACTGATCACAGATGCTACCAGTTTAAATACTGTTTGCAGTACCCATAAGCCCAAAAATATTACTCCACCAGTAACTGCAAGCTTTTTCATACCGGATAAACTTTGAAACCAAATCTGAAACTGCTGGAAATACCCGTTTAATTTGGCAAACCCAGTTTGATTTGTCTGTTTTTGTGTTTCGGATTGGTTGGAGTTGGCAGAAAATGAGTTAATCTCAGCCTCTAGTTTTTGGAGGCGACGCTTTAAGTCTTCTTCAGGTTGAGGATTCATGATTTTTTACCTCAGCTATAACACTGCTAATACAACCGACCAACTATATCCATTTATTTGGCAGTTGTGTTAGTGATGTTAGCTAATATTTATGTGGGCAAAACCTCTGTAAGTAGGAAAAATAATATATGTTGCCGAATCAAGAAGAAGATTAAAGCTTGAGTATTACCAAGATTTTCTGCTTCTCCCCTGTCAATTCAGGATATTTTAGTATTTAGTTATAAATTCGCCAAATTACAAAATAAAAATTAAATAAAAATTAAATAAAAATTAAATAAAAATTTATACTTCCAACTTGGGAACAAAAACCCGTGGTCTGGGTCTAATAATCTAGAACATAATATCAAAATACTGCTCTATCAGTTGTAGGGTGCGTCAGATATCAACAATCTGTTTATTTGCAGGATTTATGCAGTCTGACGCACCCTACCAATGTGCCAGTTCCGTAAGTCCTGTATATGCCAAAATACTGCTCTATCAGTCGGGAGCATTAATAAAAATGAATACTTTAAGGTTACTGACTCTTGTTCCCGCAACTTTGGTCATGAGTTTGGTATTTAACCAATCTATTTTAGCCCAGACTCCATTTATCCCCATTAATAACCAACTCCAAACAGATCCACTTGTTGTCAATGGCACATCTAAGGGAAAAGTTCAGAGTAATTGCGGTAATATCACGACTCAACCTAGTCAAGTTCTTCAGGTTCAAGAATCACTGCCATATTTGCGCTTAACACTTGAGGGACAAGGACAACCAACACTGCTAATAGATGGACCTGGAGGGCGCTTTTGTGTGTTGGCAGATAACTACTCTCAAAATAAACCAGAACTTGCTGGTTTCTGGCAACTGGGCAACTATTTGCTATACATAGGCAATTTATCCCCAGGTGAGCATAATTATACTCTTTCGATTTCCCAACACAAGAAATAGTCAATCAATTTTAGATTTTAGATGCAGCTACACCAAAGGAAAAATTAGCATTCAAAACAGTGCCATTACCGCAGCGGGTGAACCAGAACCACCACGCAGTCTCAGAATACCAATTATTAAGGTAGTGCCTTGGGGTGGCAGTTGATCTAAGTTGGTGAGATTTTCTAAGACAATACGTGGTTTTGCTAAGATTAAACGATTAGTAATGAAATTAGAATCTTGCCCAGAGTCTACCCCATGGGTATCAATTCCTACTCCAGCAATTTGCCTTTCGGTAATTAAAAACTGAGTAGCATCACTACCAAACCCTGGAAAGTGCATATTTCCATCTGCATCTTGGTTTAAGAATGCTTTTTTATCCAACCATTTAGTTTGCCAACCCGTATAAAGTAACACCAATTTATTAACGGAAATAGTTCCAAATTTTCCTTCCCAAGTCAGGATATCAGTTACAGTTAAAAGATAATCAGGATTTGCTGTGGCTTGGTTACAAATATCTATGACTACCGCAGATACTACTAAAGATTGGGCTGAATATTCGTCAATGCTGATGCCGTTTCCGTAAAAACTATTAGGGGCATTGATATGGGTAGCACTATGTTCACCTAAAGAAAAACGCCGCAGATAATAGCCATCATCTTGCAGTTGGGCAACAGTAGTAAATTTTACGCTTGGATCACCAGGCCATTGTGGTATATCTATGTCAATTAGATGACTTAGGTGGATAACGCGGGAATAGGAGATACTATTTTTGTTCTGGGGATGTATAATTGCTTTCCTCACTTCTTGGGCTAAAATATAGCATAAAAAGTGGAAATTCTGATAAAAATTTTGGTTTTGCTCAATTTATTAGCAAGCGATACCGATGCTAGGGAAAAATTGATTTTTGACAAATTATTTAGGTAGTCAGAAACATGAGAATGTTATACCAATTCTGTATAAAGATGCGCCAAATTTAGAAAGGAACGAACCACAGAGACACAGAGAACACAGAGGAGGAAAACACAGGGTTACAAAATTCAGCGCAGCCTCATAAGGAAATGGTATTACAACAAAATTATAGTATGCGGTAGAACCATGATTTTAACAAGTCATTAATAAAATTCTTATCTGTCACCTATATTCAATCATGGCAAATTTTTCAAAGTTGCGTTTTACCCAATCCATACCGATTTCGTTATTTAATTTTATATGCTGAGGAATGTTAGTATATAGTTTATTTAAAATATCCACATCTTGTTCAACAATTACTTCTGCTAAACGGACAAAATTTTTCTTAATTAAATGAACAACAGGATTTTTAAATTTACCATAAACTAAAACATAGGTGCGTGTATGGGTTTCTGATTCGGGAATAAAGAAATAAATTTGTTTGACACTAGCCACAGGACTTTCACCATGTACGACGACAAAACAGGGAAAGAAATTTTATAAATGGGCGTTAATTGTGTTGGGAATGTGCGGGATGCAGAAGTGACACAGCAGCAAATTCTGGATGCAGCGGAGATTGAATTTGCTAGAGATGGGTTAAAGGGGGCGCGGTTGAGTGCGATCGCAGATCGTGCAAAAATTACAACAGCGATGATTCATTATTATTTTGAGAATAAAGAAGGTTTGTATAAAGCGGTTTTGCAGCGTCCGATTAATCAAGCGTTGTCAGTGGTTAGTCAACTAGATTTAGAAAGTTTAAATCCAGAGGAAGCATTAAAGCAAATTATTCGTAGTGCGATCGCTTATGAAGTTGCTTATCCCTATCGTCAAATGTTGTGGTTTCAAGAAGCGAGTCAAAATCAGGGTTTGTATTTTAAGCAGATTAACCCTATGAATTTATACGCACCACTGCTGAAAGTTTTAGAAAGAGGGATAAAGGAAGGATATTTCCGGTCTGTAGATCCATTTTTGACATTAACTCATATTATTAGTGTCTGTATTTTCTATTTTACAGTGCAAGAAAACTGGAAACATTTGACACCAGAGATAGATCGCCTCAGTCCAGAAATGGTAGAGAAACATACAGAAAATGCGATCGCTCTTATTCTAGGTGGTTTGTTGGTTAAGTAAAGAACTGTCAGAATCAGGATTTCCAGGATTAAGGGATGAACAGGATTAAAATTGGGATTTGTGTTTCAATCCCTAATAGGGAGTATTGGAAATTGCAACCGAAAACGTTTCTTGATTGCTGCTTATCTTATCTACATTGTTTCAATCCCTAATAGGGAGTATTGGAAATTGCAACTTCTTCCAGCGGTTAGACAAAGGGCAATTGCTGTTTCAATCCCTAATAGGGAGTATTGGAAATTGCAACATCAAAGTTATAAATCGTATAACTCGACATTTGGACAGTTTCAATCCCTAATAGGGAGTATTGGAAATTGCAACTGGGAGGGCGATTATCCTCCCAGGTGATCCGGCATTCGATTGGTTTCAATCCCTAATAGGGAGTATTGGAAATTGCAACATGGGTTATGTGTGCTTGAATCAGCAAAAAGGCTGGTTTCAATCCCTAATAGGGAGTATTGGAAATTGCAACCTACAGCCATAATGTAGATATAGCTGGTTACACGGAAGTTTCAATCCCTAATAGGGAGTATTGGAAATTGCAACATCCCAGCGACAGGGGCAAGTAAGGGTAGTGATGTTCTCAAGTTTCAATCCCTAATAGGGAGTATTGGAAATTGCAACCTTCAGCATTTCTTCCTACAGGTGGTCTTGCTGAGTTTCAATCCCTAATAGGGAGTATTGGAAATTGCAACCTCCACTTAGATTTCCTATCGTTTGCCATGTGGGGTTTCAATCCCTAATAGGGAGTATTGGAAATTGCAACCTGATAAATTTATATAAAAGCACGATATCACAGCTAGGTTTCAATCCCTAATAGGGAGTATTGGAAATTGCAACCACCAACCACCGAACGGGAAGCAGCGTTAGAGGCGTTGTTTCAATCCCTAATAGGGAGTATTGGAAATTGCAACGTTATAGCCAGTGGGGTCAACGTCCATTGCTACGGTTTCAATCCCTAATAGGGAGTATTGGAAATTGCAACATAATCGCACCTGCTGGTAATTCCAATTCAATGGGGATTGGTTTCAATCCCTAATAGGGAGTATTGGAAATTGCAACAGGGCGAGAGCGATCGCAATTGGTAGAATTTTCATGTTTCAATCCCTAATAGGGAGTATTGGAAATTGCAACAATTATGTTCATTGATCTTAATCGCCAATTCTTCTCTAGTTTCAATCCCTAATAGGGAGTATTGGAAATTGCAACAAAATAAAACCCTGAATTAATCAGGGTTGCAAATCTAGTTTCAATCCCTAATAGGGAGTATTGGAAATTGCAACAAGTTCAGATACCGTTTTCCCGATGGTAGATATTGCGTTTCAATCCCTAATAGGGAGTATTGGAAATTGCAACTCCTGTGGGGTGTAATCCAGTCACCCCTAAATATTCCCGGTTTCAATCCCTAATAGGGAGTATTGGAAATTGCAACCTGTCATCACAATTTTTATCTGCTTGGTATCTATGCGTGTTTCAATCCCTAATAGGGAGTATTGGAAATTGCAACCACCCTTGACATCAAATTATTAGATGCCAACAGCAGGGCTGTGTTTCAATCCCTAATAGGGAGTATTGGAAATTGCAACTTCTAACTCCTAACTTTATATCCATTGGCTCTCTGATCGTTTCAATCCCTAATAGGGAGTATTGGAAATTGCAACGCAATCCGATTTCAGGTGAAATCGGCAAAATGGCGTTTCAATCCCTAATAGGGAGTATTGGAAATTGCAACAGCGGCATTCTGAAAGCCTATATATATTTAGTTTTCAAGGTTCGATTGCGCGGATGGTCTAATGATAGTCCATTTCAGGAATTGTGTCAAGAGCAAAAAACGCTGAAACCCAGTCTGTGTAAGGTGCGCGGGTGTGTCGCCAACAAGAATAAGCTCAAAGCATTGCCTAGAAAGAGATTCAGACATTTTTTACAGCACCTGATTTTTTACACCCACCCATCCGCGCAAAAATCCCAAATTTCTTTCCCCTGCCTTCTGCCTCCTCGTTGCATCAAGAGTGGAGGTTTTCATTTTTTATGCTATAACCCACACAGAAAATGAACTTAGGCGGCAACGACTAATGGAACTAGACAAACTAGCCAGGTTTAAAGAGTACGGTGAGTTTATCCTTCGTAAAATTGACTCTGTACCCCAACGCCCCTCCCAACAAGAAGATTGGGTTCCGACTAGCCTTGATGACTGTCTCATGGGTCTGCGAGAGGCTGCACAGAAGACGGTGGAACTGGCTACGTCACCCGTAAAAATTGGCGTGATGGGTGAATTTAGCAGCGGTAAAAGTTTGCTGCTAGGTAGTTTAATTGGTTATGCAGATGCTTTACCAGTGAGTGAAAATCCCACGACGGGAAATGTCACCGCTATTCATATTAAACCACAAGACGGTTTTGTTACTACTCAAATAGATAATTACACCGTTGAGTATTTATCTCATGAAGGGGTAAATGAGTGTTTACATTTCATGTTGGGAGAAGCAAATCGCCGCGCTACAGCAGCGGGTTTACCAGCTTTACAAGTTTCTAAAATTAAAACCGGTAAAGATATTTCTCACTGGTGTGAAGAAGCATGGAAAAGTTCAAATAATTTAGAATTACGCTATTTATTGCGGGAGTTAGTCTTATTTTTGCGGGCTTATCAAGCTTATGGTGAGGCTTTGTGTAGTAAACATTATCACATTGATGCAATTACGGCTCATGAAGGGTTACAACTAACGGAAATGCCTATGGCAATCCAAACTCTTAAATTTGAGGAGTTACCACCGGCACATATTCGCTTACCCAGTGCGCCCCAAAGACTACAAACTCAATTATTACAAAATAGTTTTCATCTCATTCACCGTGTTGATATTGATGTGAGAATATCTAGAGAAATTTGGGATTTAAATGGTGCTGACGAATTTGTATTATTAGATTTTCCCGGTTTAGGTGCAGCAAATTCTGGTGCAAGAGATACATTTTTATCATTGCGAGAATTGGCACAGGTGCAGACAATTTTAGTTTTGTTAAATGGTAAATCACCGGGGAGCGATCGCGCTAACAAAATATTTACCATGATGCAGCAGCAACGCCCAGGACAGGATTTAAAAGATTTAATTCTTGTGGGTGTGGGACGTTTTGATCAATTACCTTTAGATAGTGAAGGTGGAGAAAGAATTCTTGATTTTTTAATTGAAGATCATCCCAATTCTCAACCCTTACAAACAGATGTAGTTTTCCAAAAACTGAAAATTCTGCAAACTATTATTGATGGTGCAGATGCTTTTACTACTCAAAAAGACCGCATCGTTTTATTATCTCCATTGTTAGGTTTAGCGGAATTAGCCAAACGTTCAACTACGGTTAAAGCTGGTTCAGAACAATTTTTGGCTAATTTGGATTATCCTGATTATTTAGAACGTTCTAAACGCTTACAACAAAAATGGGGTAAATTAAGCGAACGGTTATTAACAACTGAACCGCGTAATCCTTTAGGTAGACAGTTAGGTTATTTTGCCCAAGATGGTGGTATTAATAAACTGCGGGAATTGATTCAAAATCATGTCACTAATCATGGATTAAAACAACTATATGAAGATACTCGCAGGATGGCTGATGTTGTACATCAACAACAGGAACAATTAAAATATATCATTGCGGAAATTCACGATCAAGGTATACCTACAGCTGATAGTCCAGCTTTAGTTGAGTTGCGTTTGGCAATTGAAAGTTTGGATAAAACCTATAGAAACTTTCAAAAAGATTTGGGTAAAGAACCACTTAAAGATAGAAGGGGAATTGTTGTTAGTGATGTCATTAAAGATGAACTAACTTATAGAATTCTCAATTGGAGTCAGTGGACTTTATTATTTAACAAATCCCAAAATGGTACAATTACTTTAGCAGAATCTAAAGGTGCAGCAGGAAAATTATTTGATCGGGGAAATAGGGTTAATAATTCCCTACCTACCAAGAGTGATGACTTTTATCCAGAGTTTGAAAAAACTGTGAAAGAACTGGAAGATTTTGCACGGGAGCGAATTCGTCAAGCAGTTATAGATTTGTTGAATCAATTAGCGCATCAAATAGTTTTAGAACGCGAGAAATTAAAGGAAATTCTCGATCCAGAAATGGAACAAACTATTGAAAATAAATTTGGTGTAGAAGCCGCAGATTTATTTTATAAACTTCTGTTAGGATGTGAACCAAGCCAATGGCAAGAAGCGATTATCTTAGAAATTAAAAATCAGGATAAAGCCATTTCTCCAGAAATCATGTTTCCCCTAGCACGACAAGACGAAAAACATAGTATTGGACAAATATTTGATTGGTCTCCAGAAAGAAATCAAAACTCATTTCGTGCTGCTAATCATCAACTTTTTGTTTTACGACTACGGGATGAAATAACTGCTAGTGCTAGTCTTCATCTTGTCCAATATGTCAGTGAAGTTAATCAACAAGTGAATGCAGAATTAGAAGGTATTTTGGATCAAATAATTCCTAGTTTGCAAAACCTGTCTAAAAAAGAAGAACTACTCAGATATATTGCTGCTGGAGACTCAACTCCAGAGTTAGCAATTCCCACTTGGTTAGAAATTCTTGCTGATATTGCATCAATTAATGAGAGTGATATCTATGAGTATTTTTAAAGGAACAAGGGAACAGGGAATAGGTAATAGGTATTAGTATTAGGTTTTTTCCGCGTCTACCAATTACCAATTACCCATTACCAATTACCCATTACCAAACTTAAATTATGCCTGTGGAAATTCGTCTTCCACCCAAATATCAACTGCGAGTGAAAGAAAATCAAAGTTTAGATTTACCTGCTATCCAAATTGTTGCTACTAATAGCAATATTCCTCATATTTCTCGCATTACTTGTAGTGTCAGAGGAACACCCAAGGAACTAGCAACGGAAATTCAACAAACATATAAACACTTTAACTCCGCTACCCCCCAGAAAATCTCTAACTTATGTCAACTAGGTCAATATCCTTATCAATTAGAGAAGCCTTTAGATGAAACAGTTAACTGTAATTTACAGGTGATTGTTGAGTATTTTGATTCTGATGCTACAGGAAAACCTATATTATCTATTCGTAAAAATATGGGCGTTTCCTGTAATCTTTGGTTTACACCTGATTTTGAAACAACAACAAATAAACCCATGAATCCTTTTGAATTAGACACCTATCTCAATAAATTAAGTCAACAATTGAGTGAAAAACTCAATGAAAAACCACAAAAAAGATTTCCTGGTTGGTTTGCGTTAGATTTTGGGACTTCTAACTCTACAGTGACACTTTTTGACCCCATTGAAGTACCAATTGCGGAAATTTTACCCAGAGAACAAGAATTAAGATTACGTCAACGGTTAGCAGAATGGTTAAGTTCTCCTGCTGCTTCTGCTTTACCCGATACAACTTTGAGTGAGTGGGAAAAGTTCATTGCTAATATTAGCAAAAACTTGGAAATTGAACCAGAACAGTTAAGCGAAGTTTTTGAAAGTGACAATAAGGAATTGTTTTTAGAAGCAATTCGCCAAATTGAATTATGTTTAGGAAATAGTGAGAGATTTCGCCGCGCTGTTAGCAAGAAACTTTATCAAATATATCATGAAGTTTTCCGGGTTCCGACTTTAGAATCACAAAATTTGATTCCTGTAGTTTTAGATATTGACAGACGAGATACAGAAATTCCTAGTGAAATGGAAGTATCGCAAATAGAACCTTTAAAATTGCAGATGGGTAGGGAAGCAAGAGACAACAGAAAAAAAGCCATTGCTCAAGGTACAATTAGTTCTGTCAAGGATATAATTAGCAGATTTCATCATTCACCTAAACGCTATTTTGGTCAAAGTCGGACTTTCCCAGTTTTCTTAAATGGGGAAGAACAAAATATTGAAGTTAACCAACTAATTCAAGCAGCGTGGGCGCATTTAATTGAGTTAACAGAAGATTATCGTCAACGTGCTAGAAGAAGATTTTCTGATGGCGATTTATTAACAGCAGTTGTCACCTATCCCACAGTTGCACCTCCAGTAGTTAGAAAAGAAATTAAAGCATTAGTTGAACAATTAGGAATTGATGATGTCCAAACTGCTTATGATGAAGCGGTTTCTGTGGCGATATTCTTTTTATGGCGAGAATTTGGTGGTAATTTAAATATTGGCATTGAATCTTTTAAAACTCGCTGTCGTCAAGAGAGAAATAAATGGTCACAAAATGTTTTAGTTTTAGATATCGGTGGGGGAACTACAGACTTAGCATTAATTGAATTAACGTTAGAAGATAAAACTCCATTTTTTGCTGATCATGAAGATAGGGGTTTAGGTGGACGTTACTATAAATTGACCCCGAAATTATTAGGTTCTTCGGGACATTTACAGTTAGGTGGTGAATTAATTACTTTGCGAATTTTTAGACTTTTAAAAATTGCGATCGCCGATTTTCTCTTAACAGCAACTACCAGCGGTGATATCGAAAGTGACAAACTAGAAGACTTAATTAGTTCGGAATTAAATGAACGCTTTTTAGAAGATGGTAAATTTAAAAGCGGCAGTTTATTAAAATGTGTAGACAAAGAAAATCCTGAAGGTGATGTTGCTTTCAAAGATGCCCTAGACACAGCCGAAAAAGTCTTACCTACCCGCTGGCAACAAGCACCCCAACGCCTACAAACATTTTACACCCTTTGGGATCATGCCGAAGCTGCTAAACTCAAACTAGGACAAAAATTACCCGGAGATGGTTCTTTATTAACCTTCACCCTTTCCGAACAACAAATTAGTGAACTACTCGCCCAAAGTGCAGTTAAATTTCAAATTATCATTCCTGATGCTATCTCCCTAACATTAGATAGTCAGCAATTTGAACGGGCTGCAATTTCCGCCATTAAAGAAGCAATTGGTATTGCCAAAGGTTTAATGGAAAGCCGACTAAATGTTGATAATAAACAAAAAGTAGATTGGTTAATTCTCTCCGGTAAAACCTGTAATCTTGATTTAGTACAACAGCAAATTTACCAAGAATTTAGTAAATCTCCTTATTTTGTATGGAACCCAGAACGCATTACTTTTGTTTTAGAATTTACCAAACTCGCTACCTCCGCAGGTGCTTGTTACGCCGAAAAATTAAGAAGATTAAGATTTGACCCTGAAGAATCTAAAAGTTTACTGCGTAAAGGTGCAAACCAGCTAGAAATAGATGTTAAAAACCTATTTTATTATCTACCTTGCAACTTCAAACGCAAAACCCAAAGTAACGAACTCTTAGGATTATTTAACGCTGGACAAGAACTTTATCAACTTGCACCCTGGGAAAGCGTCGCCAAAGTGCGGACAACTTGGCAAGGAATACAATTAACAAATATCATCTATCGTCAAGACTACGAAGATGGAGAATTACGTCTCTGGGGTAGCTTCGACGGTAAAACTTTGATGGAGAAATTAGGGATGGAAGAACCAGAATTTCTCAAAAAAATTAAATTGCAATTTGAAATAGATCAAACCCTACAATTTAGCGTTTTACTCTGTCAAGGTAATCCCCATTATTTAATAGATGATCAAGGAATTAACATCAATTATGTCATATCCGCCAATTCAGAACCAGCAGATTTATTTACTGATGGAGAATTAAAATGGAATATCGCCGTTGAACAACCTCGTAAAGACTTAACAGATGGTGATATTGCCATCAATGTATTAGAATCAGCAACAGTTGATCAACCAGATGCTTATCATTTAGTATTTGCAGTTGATAACAATCAAAATCAATCGTTGCAAACATTTCACTATTTACAAGATGGTGTTAACGAACCAGGAAAAGGGTTAATTAGTAACCCCTTACCTCCCTTCCCACAAAATGGTCAACACACCTTTTATATTTATCAAACAGATAGCGAAACCAACACCAAAAAATGGATACGTATCGGCGCACTTAGTAAACCAGATATCACCACAGATTACCCATGTCAATATCATGTCACACTTGATAATAAAGGTATATTAAGAATGCACGCAGGTGAAGTACCTTATTGGACATCACATAATCAAGAATGTCTGAAACAAGAAGGATGTGTTTATCGTGCAGAATTAGAATTACAACCTAATGAAATTGATAAAGAACGCGATCCTTTTTGCGGAATACATTAAAAGGGAATGGGGAATAGGGAATAGGGAATAGGGAAATAGTTATTTTTATTCCTTCTCAACTCCTGATTCCTGTACGGGTTTAGCAATGCTAAACCCCTACTAACTAACTCCTAAATTCTAAAATTTTTTCTTACCATGATGCAGCCTTTACAACAATTATTAGCAACGGAAAATTCCCAAATAGCCCAGGTATTACGTTTTAGTTTATATGGACTAGAAGCAACCTTAAATCAAGCCCAGACGGAATACACAGAAGATCCAGGAAAGGAATTATGTGAACAGCTTATAGAAGAAATTAACAACCTTTTAAAACCCGCAAAAGTTCCAGAAGATGCTGTTGTTAATGAATCTAAATTGAATGAATCTAAATCAAGTGAATTATTAAGTGAGTTACGTCAAGTTTTTGATGCTGATTTAGAACTGAATTTTTATTTAGGAGATGCACCACTGCAAAGTCAAAATGACAATGATTTATGGAATGAAATTCAACGTCAACTTTTGCGAGTTCCTGAAGATTTAGCCACATCTTGGCGAAAACGTGCTTTAGAAATGGCTCAGAAAGTTGGCGCAACCGAAGATTATGTAAATCTTTACCATTTACCTTTTGTTCGTGATGAAATTATTTATCCTGGTTTAAATGGTTCTGTCCAAGCTGGGGGTTTATGTTTGTCTAAAAAAGCCCTTTTAAAATCAGATATTGATCAGATATATAACTCTGAAGAATTGCATTTATTAGCGGGATTTTTACATTTATATATTAAATTAATTGAGATAGAACCAGATTTACATCATGCTTTAAAAAGTGTGTTTAGCTTTGATGTTGTTTCTTTAAAATCTCAGCCAGAACAATGTCATCTTTACATTGAAACATTGAGCGATCGCTTACAACGTACTCAAAAAACTGAGGAAAATACTGACCCAATATTAAATCTACGTGCTTGGCTTGACATAGATGAAGCCATACATTCTCTAGTGTTCGTTCCCCCAGCTGAACGTTATTCCTGGTGGGGAAAGCTACAACAAGAATCACGACGTATCCTGAAAAAAGTAGCCAATAAAGCTATAAAAGCAGGTAACAATGTCCATATTAAGCAATTATCAGGACTTTATGCTGATAATTGTGCTTATTCCAAAGATGACCTACAGCTAGATTATGGTGGAACACCCGGTGAAGTATTAACTTGTCTAAGATTATACGCACGTATAAATCAAGAAGAAAATCCGGGACGCGTACTCTTTCGGTCGTTACGGTAAAAATCTTTTAGAACTCACCAGGTGTAGGTGTAGTAGTTGGTTTAGATGTCGGTGTAGTAGTTGGTCTAGGAGTTTGTTGAGCAAATAGAGTATGTTGTGTGTTCTGAGCTTGAAAATCTTTGGGTATTGCAGCAACAGCAGCAGTTCCCAGAAATGCTAATAAAGCAACAGATGCTAAATTCCTCATTTTCTTATTCCTACCAAAACTAATGTCACTCTATTTTGATCAATCCTAAAAATTTATATATCTAACTATAGGTGGTCTAATTTGTATTTCTTTAGATAGAAAAACTGAATGAAAAATTTTCTAAATTTGCTGCTTAATATTGATGTAAAAAACAGGAACTTTAGATTTAATAAATCAAAATTTTTCCTATCTATGATTTATTATCTTATTCCCCAGCAGAGAAAAACACTGGTAAAACAAATGCGACTATAATTCCCACTAACACAACCACTTCAATAATTCTCAGAGAAAAATTACTCTGCATTAACTGATTAATTTCAGCAGGAAAATTACTGGAAAAATTACTCAACCAAGCACGCAAACTAATAAACCAGATTCTAGGACTATCTTCTGTTCTAAATTTCCCTGAAAACATTGATAATAATAATGGCGCACCACCCACTTTAGCAGACATTAAAACATGAATAGCTAAACAGCAAACCATAATCACCCAAGCTATCAAATGAAAATAATACCAAATATGATCAAGTTCCCCTATCGGTAGCCATTCTTCTTTCATCATTCTTCCAGATATTACAGCCAAAACTGAAGCAATTAGCATCAAAGTATTTGCTAAACGTTGCAGACTCACCCACCAAATTGGTTTACCAAATTGTGAGAGTTTTGGGATCGAATCTGGTTGTAATAAACGCTTTTCACCAGCATGAAAGCTGTAAATAGCGAAAGCTGGTAATAAAATTAAGAAAAATAGCCCTACAGTTCCGTGAATATCCTGGATAGGATCAATTTTAGGAATGGGAAGTTTACCGAATCTTTTGTCAAATGTGTTGTAAACTAAGAATCCGGTAATAATAGCCGCAATGACTAAAATTCCGCTGATACCGTGTAAAATTCGCAATAACAAAGGTTGATAGGGTACTGAACGAGTCATAAAATGTTTACTTTATGGTAATAAAAACAAAGTGAAGAAAAGTGAAGATTTCAGATGTTATATTTAACAATAATATAATAAAAGTTGACCGCAATTCAATAATTCAATCACTCATAATCCTATATGATTAAAAGCCCTCTCCGTTATCCTGGTGGTAAATCAAGAGCCATCCAAAAAATAGCCGAACATTTACCAACAACCTTTACAGAATTTAGAGAACCATTAGTAGGTGGTGGTTCAGTCTTTATTTATCTAAAACAAACATTCCCTAACTTAAAAATTTGGATCAATGATTTAAACAGAGAACTATATTTATTTTGGCATATTTCCCAAAACGAGCTACCTAAATTAGTTGCCGAAGTTCGTTATATTAAAGAAACCTATAAAAACGGACAATTGCTATTTTCATACTTATCCCGCGTAGATGTTAATACCTTATCATATTTAGAAAGAGCAGTCCGCTTTTTTGTTCTCAATAGAATTTCCTTTTCAGGAACAATAGAATCAGGAGGATTTTCCTTAGAAGCTTTTCATAAACGTTTTACTTATTCATCAATAGAACGCCTAGAAAAATTAGCTGATATTTTAACAGCAGATGTCAAAATTACCAACTTAGATTACAGTGAATTGTTAACAACAGAAAGTGAAGATGTATTTATATTTCTAGACCCGCCTTATTTAAGTAATAAAAATTCTAAACTATATGGAAAGGATGGAGATTTGCATACTGTCTTTGATCATGAACAATTCGCTGGAAATATGCGTAAATTCCCACACAGATGGCTAATTACGTATGATAACTCTCCAGAGACCATAAAGTTATTCAACTTTGAGAATATTAATATTCATGAATGGAAGCTCCAGTATGGCATGAATAATTATAAGCAAGAAAATGCTGCTATTGGACAAGAATTAATAATCCGAAACTATTAAATTACTCCTACGAATAGCCGACAGTTACACAACCTAATACCGCTTCTTTATGAGGCTGCGCTAAATTTCTTTATCTCTTTCTTTGTGTTCTTTGCTTCCTTTGCGGTTCGTTATATAATTCGGCGCATCTTCATACAGAATTGGTATAAGTAGTTGTCTCCAAAATAAGCTGATTATAATATCTTGTAACTAAATGTTGCAATGTATTTATTAAGATTGATACAATTCGTTGAGATTAGTGGCTTTTATACATAAATATACCAACGAATTACTGTATAATAGAAATAAATTTATACAGTTAGCTGACCAGCATCTCTAATGATTACACCCGAAACCCTGAATGATATTCGGAAGAAACTGGAAGAAAGATCCATAGCTGACAAAGGGATCATAGAAGAACTACGTCTTGAAATTCAACCGTTAAAAAGTGAAGTCCGCCGAATTAATCCTCGAAGCACTACATCTATTTCTCTTGTTGCTGCTGACGGTGGTAATAATAAGATTGATTTTGACCCATTCTTATTTCAACTTGTTAGGGTTGTAGACTCCTATGGAAGAGAACTGATACTAGATTTAGCTTCTCCAACAACAGATATAGGGCAATTGTCAAGTAGTCATCTAGATCAGGATGGTACTCCTAAATCAGCTTTGGGGCTGATGATGAAAGATTTGGGAGTGAAAACTCTTTGGGAACTTAGTCCAATGATACCCAAACCTAATAGCGCAAATTCTAATCCTAAATGGGTTTTAGATTATCGTGATTTGGCAGAATGGGCTGCTTTGTATCAAATGCTTCAAGAAGGAGGATTTAATACAGATACTTTAATTGTTCGTGATGGCCTCTTAAGAAGCAAAATTTTTACTCAAAAACTCTTTAAGGATCTATTAGAAAAAATTAATGATGCTATTAAAGAAATTTATCGTCTTAGAAAAAGGCGTGTTTATCTTGTTGGCTTTTCTAAAAAAAGTAAGGTACTTGCAAGATATAGATTGGCATTTGCATTAGAAGGAATATTAACTCAGGGTTATCCCTGTTATGTAGAAATACCACCAGATATTCAGAAAAAAGCCTATATTTGGGAAGAGTATGCTACAGGAAGTGAATCTGAAAAGTTTGTAGGTGGACGTTTATTTATGGTCAGATTTGGTAGTCGTATCAATGACCCTATCTGGCCAGTAGATATTTTTCTACCTCAACTTGACCAAGTTTCACAGATCATGGGCTATTTATTGGCAGATGCCAATGATGGTTTCCCTGGGG